>JANMRE010000544.1:0-4498 GCA_031370885.1 Gemmatimonadaceae bacterium | reverse complement strand
AAAAAAAACGCGAGCGCAGCGAGCTACCGAATCGCCCGTCTGCAGCAAGCATCGTTATGCGACCTGGAGCGGTCGGATGTGGGCAATCTCCTGCTTCAACCCACGTGCCGCGTCCCACAGATCAACCTTGCGCTGCAGATTCAACCAGAAATCCGGCGAGTTGCCGAAGAGCTTCCCAAGCCGAAGCGCCATCTCGGGCGTTAGGGCGCGACGCTCTCGCAGCAGTTCGTTCATCGACTGGCGCGACACGCCCGCCGCGTCCGCGAGGGCGGTCACCGAGAGTCCGTATTCCGGGAGAAAGTCCTCGCGCAGGATCTCGCCGGGGTGGATCGGTCGGCGTTCACGCGGACGCGTGTTGGGGATGCTCATGCGAGGGTACTCCGGTTAGTGATAGTCGCAGAATTCGACATCATAGGCGTCGCCCTCCTCGAAACGAAAACAGATACGCCACTGATCGTTCACGGAAATCGAATGTTGACCCACACGATCATCTCGAAGCGCGTGCAACCGATTCCCTGGCGGCACGCGGAGGTCGGAGAGCTGAATCGCCACGTCGATCGCTTCCAGTTTCCGGAGGGCACGACGCGCCACGTCCGCCGGTACGCGCTTCGACTTGCCAGTCCGGAAGAGCTCCTCGGTCGCGTGGGTCCGCGAATGTCTTGATCACTCACAAATGTAGTGTGTCACGTGACACGTGTCAATCGCCCATCGGATCGCAAAACGCGCATTGGTTGGCCGACCTAGCGCCGCTCCAAACAATGTATCGCGCACGTCCTCACTCACGCACGCCTCCGCCCTCAACCGCCGCAAGTCCCATCGCCCCAACCCACTGTAGCCCACGGCCGCAATCCCGCGACCTCCTCCTCCAGCAGCGCGATAGGTTGCCAACCTAACGCGCCAACCCTCGCGCCCAAATCCGTACAGACCATCTACCGGCCCCGCATCACCCCGCTTCCGCCTCCCGACCGCACATCCAGTGGACTGCGCACACCCATCGTAATCGTCCGCCAGAAGGTGCGTCGCGAACGAGCGCCGAAACGTGTGACACGTCGCCCGCTTACTGATCTCGGCCATACGCACTGCCGTCGCCACTTCGCGTTTGGAGAACGGTCTTGTCCACTTCGGGCCTCGAGGCCGTCCGGTCCGGCGTGCCGCCGGTCGTCGCGGCGTGGCCTGGCCTACCGCCCCGTCTTTCCGCCGACACTCAGACCACTGGGCACCCGCTGAGGTACGATCCTGTCGAAGCCTTGATCGTCGAGTGTCTGTAGAAATGCGATCAACTCATTCTGACGGCCGCCACGCAAGTTGAGTTGCAGCAACAGTGGATCAAGCTGATCGCGGGTCACGCTCGGATTCTGGGTACGTCCACCGAAGCCACCAACGCCACCGCCGCCGCGCCCGCCTCGACCACCGCGGCCCGCGCGGTTGTAGAACGCGACAACATCCTGCAGGCTCGCCAGCGTGCCGTTGTGCATGTACGGTGCGGTCGACGTCACGTTGCGGAGTGACGCGGTGCGAAACGCGTAGGTGCCGCTCACGCCGGCGTCGGGCATCGACAGCTTGCCGTTCTCGGGCACACCCAGCACGTGCGACTCGTAGTCCGTAAACATCGGCCCACTGTGACAATTGGCGCAGCCTGCCGCGCGAAACCGATTCATTCCCCGAATCTGTTCGTCGGTCATGGCCGCAGTGTCGCCGCGCATGTAGCGGTCGAAGGGTGCGTTGTTGGCAACCAACGAACGCTCAAACGCTGCCAGCGCGCGTTCTTCGGTAAACGCCGTACCTCGCATCTCCTCAAGGGCTTTGATGGGCTCCAGTGCTTGCGCCTCCAAACTGCGTACCCGGGTATCCCAGAACATCGGCGCCGCAGCGGGCGCGTAGTGACCGCTGACACCGATGCCGTTGAATGCGGGTGTTGAGCACTGTTTGGCTGTTGCGTTTGACGAAGTGTGCCGGTGTACCGGCCGCGAATGTCCGGGTTGCGCCGAGTCCCGTGCCGTTCACGCCAATGGACACATCGAGATCCTCGGCGTATCCGAAATCCGGATGATGGCAGGTGGCACAGGCCACGTCCTTGTGACCTGAGAGAATCGGATGCCGGCGCGATCACGTGAGTGGGCAGGGCGCTCATAACGACTTGCGCATGGCCCACCGCGCTCACGCCAGACACAAGCGTCAGGACCAGTCCCACGGTTGTGGACGACCTCAAGACGCCACAGTAGGTACGACTCAAAGGGCCTCCGTTGGAACGCCGAATCAGGGAATCTGCTGTTTGTGCCGGCCAGACGTCACCAATTTGACGCTATACCCGTGGTTTGGTTAACGACGCGCTAATTTTTCCGTTGACATGGAGAAGCCGCGCGGTCCCCGTACCGTGGAGTGACTGACCAATGCAACGGTCGCACCTGACCGAGATCAAAACCCGCATCGCGATTGCCCTGGTCACCGTGACACTCTCGCAGAGTCCACTGCGATCGCAGGCACCGAAGCCCGCCGCGATGCATGATTCGGCCGCCGTGACGGCGCGCGCGTTGGTGCTTGCGAAATCGCGGGAGCACGTGGCGACGGGTGACACGGCCGGCGCGGTGGAACTGTTGCGCGGCGCAAGCGCCGAGTCTCCCAACGACGCCGCGCTCTGGCACGAATACGGTATGTTGCTCTCGGCGTGGACCAAGCCCTACTGGCGCAAAGGCGTCATGCCGAGTGGCATCCCGCAGCGATTTATCGCGGCCGACAGCGCGTTGGCGCGTGCGATGCGCCTGGCGCCGGACAGCGCCTCGTACGCCGTGCACTACGGGCAGCACCTGTTCGCCTCCAACGTCTGGAATGTGACCACTGCCATACGCGTACAGGAGGCGGCGGTCGAGCGCGCCGAGCGCGTTGGCGACTCGCTCTCCATCGCGGAGGGCAGCGATGCGGTGGGGCTGTTTCTCTGGCGGCGATACGAACCACTGGTCAATCGGCGATTCGAAATCATCACACTCGCCTACACCTGGGCGGACTATGTACTCGAACCCTACAAGTTCCAGCAGTACATCGACGAGGCCACGCGCAAGTGGGAGCCTCCACTCGGCGAGTACCTGTACGCACAGGCACTCGACTACTTCCGTCGCGCGCGCACGCTGAATATCGACGCGGAGCGACCGTTCCGGCACGAGGCGATGGCGTTGGCCGAACGGAATCGATGGGATGAACTGGTGGCGGTGTCGAAACAGCGGATCGCGCAGCGACCGGGGCAAATGTGGCCATGGATGGCCATGGGTGTCGCGGAACACCGACTCGGCCGTGCCGCCCGTGCGTCAACCGCATTCGATTCCGCGTTCGCCCGCCTGCCGCGCGCCGAGCGTGATCGCCTGATGTCGCTCGCGCGATTGTTGCCAACCGGGCAGCAGAAATGGTTCGACTCGCTGTCGACGGTTGGTAAGGCACAGCTGGACGGAATTTATTGGAACATCGCCAGTCCATCGCTGCTGTTGGGCGGGAATCCGGTGCTGGATGAGTATCGCGCGCGCGTGGCCTACGCGGAGCTCATGTGGACGAACGAAGAGATGCGAGTGCACGGTGCAGATTCGGATCGTGGCGAAATCCTGATTCGCTGGGGTCCACCGGATGACATCTCGACATTCGGTCCCGATCCCGCGCACATGACGTGGTTGTACCGACGCTATGGACTGAATTTCTACTTCAACATCACGCCGATCTTCGGCACCGCCAACCTGACTCAGTACTACCGCTCGAACATGCTCGAGCCAAACGAGATGCAGCGACCGGCTATCTGGGCCAATGTTCCGGTCATGCGACGCGGAGTGGACAGTCTACCGGTGCAGGTCGCGCGATTTCGCGGACCACCCGATTCCATGGACGTCGCGGTATTCGCCGGTATTCGCGCTGGTGCGTTGCGCGCCGGACTGCCGGGCGACACCAGTGTGCTCAAGACCGGCGTGTTCGCCATCAACGCGGCGGGTGGCGTACAGGCGAAGCTCACGGACGAGGTGCGGACGGGACAGCGCGATACGCTGGCCCTCACGTCGCGTGTCTGGCGCACACGTGTCGCGCCTTCGGCGGCGTATCTGCGCGTGGAGGCGCTCGAAACCGACGCGCTCCGCGTGGCCCGCGCGATTCGCGACGTTGCGGGCTTTTCGGTGTCGGGCTTTGGCAGCAGTGATCTGCTGGTTGGCGCACGCATCACGTCGCCCGTTACGCCGTCAAACCCGCGCTGGCATGAATTCACCGTGGTGCCCATTATGGGCAACGCAATTCGCGTGGGACAGCCAATCGATCTGCTGTGGGAGGTGTACGAACCGGCGATCGTAAACAGCGCCGTCAGGTACCGCGTGTCGATCGCGGTGCAGCGCGTCGAGCGTTCCAAGCTGGTGGCGGTCGCGGCCAGGCTCGCTGGTGACCTGCGCGACGCGGTCGTGCGTTCGCGCGGCACTGACCGCGGCAACGATCGTGTGGCGGTGGAGTACGATCGCGCCGGACCAGGCGGTTCGGTTCG
>JANMRE010000686.1:0-4006 GCA_031370885.1 Gemmatimonadaceae bacterium | reverse complement strand
CGAGCGGTGAGGGTAGAGAGCCATACTCTACCCTCACCGCTCGCCCCTCCAACGCTCACCCCTGTAGTTGCTCACCCCTCTGCCCCTCGCCGCTCAGGTCTTGAGAAACGGGGCGTCCACGATCACCAGATGACGCGCACCGTCGTCCACCAGATGAATCAGACCGCTGGCGATATGCTTGCCATCAACCGTCACGCGCGCGCCGCGCAACTGGACTTCGGCGGGATCAAGCACCGCAATCTCGTACACTGACGTTCCAAATCGGTACGAGATTTCGTAGGCAGGCCACGCCGTCGGTACGCACGGGCGCAGGCGAAGCGTATTGCCGACTTTCGTGAACCCCAGCAGGTGCTCGAGGCCCACACGGTACATCCAGCTGGCGGAACCGGTATACCACGTCCAACCGCCACGACCGAGCAGTGACGGCGCGGAATAGACGTCGGCTGCCACGACATATGGCTCTACCTTGTATTGCTCCACGTCCGTCGCCGTCGCGCTGTGCGTGAGCGGATTGAGCATCTGAAACAGTTCAAAGGCACGATCGCCTTCACCGCGCAACGCCGTGGCCAGCGCCACCCACAACGCCGCATGCGTGTACTGCGCGCCATTCTCGCGCACGCCGGGCAGATACCCCCTGATGTACCCCGGATCGTGGGCCCCGCGATCGAATGGCGGCGTGAGCAGCATGATCAGTCGCGCATCAGCACGCACCAGTTGGGCGTTGAGCGCACGCATCGCCAGATCCTGTCGCTCGGCGCTGCCCGCCCCGGAGATCACGCTCCAGCTCTGCGCGATGGAATCAATGCGACACTCGTCGCTTGACGCCGAACCCATCGGCGTGCCATCGTCGTAATACGCGCGCCGATACCACTGCCCATCCCAGCCGAACGTTTCCACGGCTGTGACATACGCCTCGGCTTGCGACCGCATGAAAACGGCCTCGGCGTGATCCAGACGGGCATCGGCGTGCGTCGCGAATGCGCGCAGCGTGGCGATGAGGAACCACGCCAGCCAGATGCTTTCCCCCTGCCCGTCGGCACCCACCCGACTCATGCCGTCGTTCCAGTCACCTGACCCAATCAGCGGCAATCCATGCGGCCCTGCCGTGCAGGCGCGACGCAGCGCCCGCCGACAGTGCTCGTACACGCTGTCGTGCTCGTCGGTCACGAGCGGCAGATCGTACAGCTCGTGCTCGTGCGGCTCCAGCGTTCGCATACTCAGGAACGGCGCGTACTCGTCGAGCACCGTGGCATCGCCGGTGACACGGATATAGTGGTCAACCACATACGGCAGCCAGGCGAGATCATCGGAGAATCGGGTGCGAACGCCGCGACCGCTGTGCGGATGCCACCAATGCTGTACATCGCCTTCCACGAACTGACGTGCGGCCGCCCGCAGAATGTGCGCGCGCGCGATATCCGGCTCGGCGTACACGAACGCCATCACGTCCTGAAGCTGGTCGCGAAATCCGTAGGCGCCACTGCTCTGATAGAGACCCGTGCGCGCCCACATGCGGCAGGCCAAGGCCTGATACAGCGTCCACGTGTTGATCATGGCGTCGAACGCCGCGTCCGGTGTGCGCACGCTGACGACACTCAAACGCGTCCGCCACGCGTCCCGCGACGCGGTCAGCGCGCGGCGCGCGCCCGAGGAGGAACGCAAGCGGGACATAGTTGCTCTCGCCTCCGCTTCGGTGCGCGCCGCGCCCAACAGGATCGTAATCTCCCGCGATTCGCCGGGTGCCAGCACGATCTGCATCTGCAGCGCGGCGCACGGATCGAGTCCAACGCCCGTTGTGCCGTCCAACTGATCTCGCGCCAAGGCGGCCGGCACGTCCAGACAGCCGTTACGTCCGATGAACGTGTGCCGATCGGCCGAGTAACTCGTCACCGGTTCGCTGGTGGCAAGAAACGCCGTCCACTCGCGAAAGATCGGATCGAAATGATTTTGCGCGATCAGGGCGCGTTCGTCGGGAAGAAATCGGGTGCGCACCTGATACTGCGTGTCCTCGCGTCGGGCGCCGAGGGTCCACTCGACATACGCCGTGATCGTGAGACGTCGCGGTCGGTCAGACCCGTTGCTGATGCGCAGGAGCGACAGCTTGACCGCAGCGTCGTCTGGCATGCCCAGCGTCAATTCCGTCGTGATCCCGTCGTGATCGTGCTCGAACGTCGACCGCCCCGGGCCGTGTCGCACGCGATAGGGTGCGTCGCTCCGCACGGGCGCCGGTGTCGCGCTCCAGACGTCGTCACTGTCAGTCTCACGCAGAAACACTGCATCACTCGATGGGTCGGAAACGGGATCGTTGTGCCAGGGTGTGAGCCGGTAGAAGTACGCGTTCTCTGCCCAGGTGCACCCGCTTCCGCGCTCCGATACCAGAAAGCCTCCCCACGGATTCGCGATCACATTCACCCACGGTGCGGGTGGCAGGTGATCGTCACTCACGATCATGCAGTACTCGCCGTGCGCGTCCAGACCACCGATGCCGTTGTCGAACAGCAGCGCTTCCGGCTCGAATGCCGCCGGGCGAAGCGGTTCACGGAAGCGCGGCAGACGCGGAATGAGCGGTGCAACGAGCGGTCGCAACACCGACGCGATCGACGCCAGCGGCCGGCCACGCTCGACCGTCGAACCGATCGCCGGGACGACGGCTGGTGTGCTGCGCTCGAGTGCCCGCGCCGCGGCGGCATCAATCGTGCTCGGCATGGCGTCGGCCATGGCCGTGTCCGCTCCCGACAGCACGCGAGACAGGGAACGGCCGTCGCACGAGAGCTGCATCCGCGCAGTGGCTGACAACATCAGCAAGTCGTCTGCTTCGAACGCATCACGTCGACGAATAAACACGCCGCCCGATTGGTCCAGCAGGGTGGCATCGTTGGCGGTGACCATCACTTCGACGATTGCGTCGCGGAGCTCCTGGAGATAGTCGCGAGGGTGCCCATTGAGGACCACGAGATCAACCGTGAGACCGCGACGACGCCAGTAGCCGTGCGCGACAAACAATTCGCGCAACGTCGGCAGGCCATCGAGGGAATCGATGGTGGCCAACACGATCGGAACGTCGCCCGACAGACCATACACCCAGAGCCGCGGTTGCGAGCTGCGGTTTCGTCGAACCTCGTCCATCGGTGACGCGAGCGACCCGCCACGATAGAGCAGTTGGGTTGCCAGATCCTGATAGTCCGCCGCGCTGGCTGAGGTGATACCCAACTCATGACGCTCGCTTTCGGACACCGACCAGGCGAAATCCAATGCGCGTTGAGCGGCGTGCGCGTCGTGATAGCGATCAGCCAGCGCGAAGGCCGACGCGCGGCTGGTGGCAACCAACGTCGTGAATGCCACACTCACCGACTGGCCGGGCGCTACCCGCACGCGGGTTCGCAAGGCAAAGATCGGATCGAGCACCGCGCCGGTGGTTCCGGAAAGCACCCCATCGGATTCCATGGCCGCCGGGTCCCGGACACTGCGTCCCCGTCCCAGAAATCGTGCCCGGTCGGTTTCACAGGAGACTGTACCCAGTCGATCGCGTCCCGCATCCACAACGTGAACGCACCACAGACGTGGCTCGTCCAGTGTACGTGGACGACGCGTTGCCGTGATGGCGTTGCACCAGGCATGCCATTCGGTCTCTATGAACAGATTGGAGAAGGCGGTGTGCGCCCGATCGCTGGCCGGAGTTGCCATGACGACTTCTCCGTAGCTCGTCAGCTCGATATCGCGCGCCGTGCGTCCGCTGTTGGTCAACGTGACGCAGCGCACCTCGGCGGAATCGCCCGGAACGACCGTGATGGTGGTGCGGGTTTCAATGTCGGCATCAACGCGTTGCAGCGTCACCCGATCCGAGCCCAGCCAGGCGTGACTGCGTTCGGCGGGCTTGCATATCGGTTGGTACGCGGATGACCAGACGCGACCACTGCCGACGTCCTTCAGGTAACAGAACTGTCCGGCGTCATCGCGCGTTCCGTCGGCGCGCCAGCGGGTAACCGCCAGCCCTTCGTATTGACTG
>JANMRE010000498.1:0-5121 GCA_031370885.1 Gemmatimonadaceae bacterium | reverse complement strand
CCGCGTTGGTTCGGCCGACCACCCGCAAACCACACCGCGGGACCGCATAACTGGTCAGAAGCGATCTGGAGCGAACGCTCGACGTTTTTGCAGTACCTCGTATTGGGGGTGGCGTTAGGGGCGGTAAGTCAACTGCGGTTGGGGTAAAACAACTGCGGTTGTGGTACATCAACTGCGGTTGTGGTACATCAACTGCGGTTAACAGCGCACCGCGGTTGGGGTACATCAACTGCGGTTGGGGTACATCAACTGCGGTTGCGGTACCACAACTGCAGTTGAAGTACCAAAACTGCAGTTGAAGTACCCAAACCGCAGTTGCAGTACTGCTACCTTGTTGGCCGCCCCGGTGGATTCGGTCCCTCGAACACGTCCTTGTTCAGCTTGATGGCGCTCTTCAGCTGAACGGGCACGTCCTCCTCGGGAAAGATCGCGGTCACCGGACATTCGGGTTCACAGGCGCCACAGTCAATGCATTCATCGGGGTGGATGAACAGTTGCTCTGGACCCTCGTAGATGCAATCGACCGGGCACACGTCGACGCACGACTTGTCCTTGACGGAAATGCAGGCTTCGGTAATGACGTAGGGCATCGGAAAATTCTCAGGTCGGACGCACGGGACAGTCGGTGGCCGGGCGCAAGTTAGTCAGTCGGCTAACCGCGCAACAAGAGTGTGAAACGGCGCAGCAATCGGCCCTACGAACGCCACGGAGGCAATTCGCCGCGCGTCAGGTCGGGATTGTCGCGAAAAAGCGTGAAGGTTCGACCAATCACCTGCACCACGTCGGCACCCACGCGATCGGCGATATCGTTCGCGGCCTCTTTGGCCGACAGATCACCGGCCTTGGCCACCTGTACCTTCACCAGAAGATGGGTGCGCAGCACGTCGTCGAGCGTGGTCAGCAACGCAGGGGTAGGCCCCTGATGACCCACATGCACCTGCACGCCAAGGTGATGCGCTTCAGCGCGCAGGGCCGCGCGTTCTTTTCCGGTCATGCTCATGCAGATACTCGGAGGCGGTGACAACGATTGCCGCCGGTGATCAGGGGCGGACACCATCGAAGGCGAAAAACGTCAGCGGATTGATGGATGGTCCATCCCACCACACCCGGCCAATCGCCCGTTTCATCACCTGGAAATGCAGATGTGGCGTGTCCGGAGGGGCGTTACCCGTGGTTCCAACGTAGCCGATCACCGAGCCCTTCGCGACTCGGTCCCCAACCGCAAGGCCTTTTCGGTAGCGCTGAAGATGTGCGTAGTAGTAGACGAAGCGTTCCGCTGAATCGCTGGCGTACACCACGATTCCGCCCACCGGGCCGGTTGCCAAACGTCCGATCACGAAATCGTCAGTTGCCAGTACGGCAGCATACCGTGGCGCAAGCAAATCGAGTGCGCCGTGAATGTTCTCTCCGCGCTTCGCCGAATAATCATCGCGCAGTGCAACGCGAGCCAACCCCTCAACCGGCACCATGAGCTGTCGTGCCCACAGCGCGTCAAGGTCTTCGTCGGCAATGTCCGACCTGCGAGGCGAGCGATAGTCCGGACGTCGGCCAATGGCAGTCGACACCGATTTGACCGATTCACGCTCGGCGATGCGCGGCGCGGGTGCAGGCGCAGACGCGGGGGGCGCCACCGTACCACTGCGAGTGCAGGCCGAAACCACCGCCAACACCAAACCCCACGGCACCGAAACGACGAACGGGCACCGGCGCCGCGACACTCAGCCTTTCACCACCTCGGGCCGAAAAAACGGCTCGAGGAAGCGGAGCATATCCTCCACCGACCGAACACCCTTCGTCTTGAGCTCATCCAACTCCACCGATTTCGGCAGTCGCGCGCCCGCACGGTCGGCGATCACCAGAACGGCATCTTCAAGCTCAAGATCAACCAGCCCGTATATGCGCTCAAGATCGTCAGCCGGCATCACCTTGTAGTGCGGTCCGACAACGCCGTGCCGTTCAGCCAAATAGCGGTACGTCTGGGCCAGAAGCAGTTCCGGATAGCGTCCCCGAAAAACATCACGAAACCGAGACAACCCATCGCGCTCGATGGACTGCTGATTCATGATGCGGGCCCTGACAAAAAGGATGATCGCCAACGCCAAGGCCATCGTGGTACCCACGAGCGTCAGACGCACGGGCGGTCAAACCTCTTCGGGTAGCGCGGGAATTCTGGCAAAGTGCCTCTGCGGGAACGGACAGGCGAAACTACGGCGACGATCCGGCGTCGGAGCGTCAACAAAGCGCGGGTGCCACCGTCAGGCCTGGTGACGCCTTCGCGATGGCACGAATCTGCTCGCCATTCGACGATCGGCAAGACGTTTTCGATAATGTCTTGAAATTGTGGCAATTCGTCAACAGTTTCGTTGACGTAGTCGACAATGCCGACGTATATTGTCCCGATGGAAGCAGTTATTGGGGCCCTTGGAGGCTTTCGAGGTGTGCGAGCCGAGCTGCTGGTGGCTCTCAAGCGTGCACAGCCCATGACGGCCCACGAGTTGGGCGGGCAATTTGGCTTGACCGCCAATGCCCTACGGCGACATCTGAAGGTGCTTGAGGAAGAGGGTCTCGTAGACTTCACCCGTGAAGTTCGCGGGGTGGGGGCGCCGGTGTTTTCCTACTCGCTCACCGAGGCTGGTGAAGCGCTGTTTCCACGGCGATACCTTTCGATGCTCGCCACGGCACTCGACGCATTGCACACGGCGAACGGTCGCGAGGCGGTCACCGCCGTGTTGGAGACGGAGTGGGAACGGTGGGCCGATGAAGCCGGGCCCGTTGTGGAGGCCTTGCCGCTGGACGAGCGGGTGGCGATGGTGGCCGAGTTGCTGTCGGCCAAGGGGTACATGGCGGAAGCGGTTGAGCTCACGCCACCGGGGAAAACAGCGATGTCGACGCTGCGCATACACAATTGCGCGCTGGGTGAAATCGCCGAGCGTTTCCCCGACGCCTGCGTGGTCGAGGCGCGCGTGCTGGAGCGGTTGTTGGGCGTGCCGCTCATTCGTGGCGCGCACCGCGTCGATGGATGCGGGCATTGCGACTACGGAGTTCTGAGTCAGGTCACCGATGAACAACAGGCCGGGATCCCGGCCGTGAATCAGGAGCAATCATGAGCACGTCAATCGACGCACTGGTCAATCGCGAGTA
Organism: Gemmatimonadaceae bacterium; assembly: GCA_031370885.1. Taxonomy (GTDB): domain Bacteria; phylum Gemmatimonadota; class Gemmatimonadetes; order Gemmatimonadales; family Gemmatimonadaceae; genus Gemmatimonas. The sequence goes on along the minus strand of JANMRE010000498.1, from coordinate 1,980 downwards.
CCAGTACGGCTTCACGACTGACATTGAAGCGGACACGTTGCCGCCGGGACTGTCTGAAGACACGGTCCGGTTCATTTCGGACAAAAAGCAGGAACCGGAATGGCTGCTCGATTGGCGCCTGAAAGCGTTTCGGCGCTGGCAGACCATGACCGAACCGCATTGGGGGAACGTCAAGTATCCGCCAATCGATTATCAGGCGGCCAGCTACTACTCTGCCCCCAAATCCATGAAGCCACTGGGCTCATTGGAAGACGTCGATCCGGTGCTGCTCGATACCTACAAGAAGCTGGGCATCTCGTTGAACGAACAAAAGCGAATGAACAACGTGGCGGTCGACGCCGTGTTTGATTCGGTCTCGGTCGGCACAACGTACAAGGAGGAACTGGGCAAGTACGGCATCGTGTTCATGTCGTTCGGTGAGGCCGTGCGCGAGCATCCGGAATTGGTGCGAAAGTATCTCGGCTCGGTGGTCCCCTACAGCGACAACTTTTTCGCGGCGCTCAACAGCGCGGTGTTTTCCGACGGATCATTCTGTTACATCCCCAAGGGTGTGCACTGCCCCATGGACCTGTCCACGTACTTCCGCATCAATTCCGCGGAAACCGGACAGTTCGAGCGCACGCTGATCGTGGCGGATGAAGGCGCGCACGTGAGCTATCTGGAAGGGTGCACGGCGCCCAAGCGGGATACCAACCAGTTGCACGCCGCCGTGGTCGAGATCATCGCGCTCGAGGGCGCGACGGTGAAGTACAGCACCGTGCAGAACTGGTACGCCGGTGATGAAAACGGTGTGGGTGGCATCTACAACTTCGTCACCAAGCGCGGCAAGGCGATGGCCAACGCGAAGATCTCGTGGACGCAGGTCGAGACCGGATCGGCGATCACGTGGAAGTACCCCAGCGTCATCCTGCAGGGCGACAACAGCGTCGGCGAGTTCTACTCGGTGGCCGTCGCCTCCAAGCGGCAGCAGGCCGACACGGGCACCAAGATGATTCACATCGGCCGCAACACCAAGTCGACAATTGTCTCCAAGGGCATTTCGGCCATGCAGGGCCAGAACAGCTATCGCGGCAAGGTGCAGATCCTGCCCAAGGCGGAGGGCGCACGCAATTACACGCAGTGCGACTCCATGCTGGTGGGCAATCAGTGCGGCGCGCACACGTTTCCGTACGTCGAAGTGGGCAACAACAGCGCCATGCTGGAGCATGAGGCGTCCACGTCGAAGATCGGCGAAGACCAGATTTTTTATCTGAAGGCGCGAGGCCTCGACGCCGAGCAAGCCGTGTCGATGATCGTCAGCGGCTTTTGCAAGGAGGTGTTCAAGGAGCTGCCAATGGAGTTTGCGCTCGAAGCGCAGCAACTGTTGGGCATCACCCTGGAAGGGAGCGTAGGCTAGCCGCCTCCCACTCCTTCAAGCCTGCTCCCTACTGAGTTCAGAAGTACTTCGCACTCAGTAAAAAGGTACTTCCTACTGAGTTGCAGTACTTCGTACTCAGTAAAACGTACTTTCCTACTTCGCACTTCCTACTTCCTACTCTCCAATGCTGCAAATCACCAACCTCCACGCCTCGATCGATGGCAAGGCCATCCTGAAAGGGATCTCGCTCACCGTCAACGCCGGTGAAGTGCATGCCGTCATGGGGCCCAACGGCTCAGGCAAGAGCACGCTCGCCCAAGTGCTCGCGGGTCATCCGGCATACGAGATCACCAGCGGCGAGGTGTTGTATCAGGGCGAGAACCTCCTGGAGATGGCGCCGGAAATACGGGCGCAGAACGGCGTCTTCCTCGCGTTCCAGTATCCCGTAGAGATTCCCGGCGTCACCAACGCGTATTTCCTGCGCGCGGCCTACAATGAGATTCGCCGGGCGAAGGGTCTCGACGAGGTGGATCCCATGGAGTTTCTCGACCTGGTGGAGGCCAAACTCAAGCTCGTGGAGATGGATGCGACCATGATGGGCCGTTCGGTCAACACCGGGTTTT
>JANMRE010000481.1:0-7810 GCA_031370885.1 Gemmatimonadaceae bacterium | reverse complement strand
GCGCCGCCCAGCAGCCAGCCGGACAGCAGTGGATCGCCCGCCGACTGGTAGCGCGCCACGGCCGTTGCTCGTGCGGCGTCGAGGATGTCGAACGCGGGACTGTCTTCAAACCAGAAGGCCGGCACCGGCGCCGTGAACGACTGCGCCAGCGGATGAGTGCGAACGATCTCGACGCTCAACAGCGAACCGGGGGCGTAGAAGTCGGTGTTCTTCACACCCGCCAGCGCGTTCTTCACCGGTAGCGCAAAGGTTTCGATGGCGTACTCACTGGCGTCGTTGAACACTAGCAGCGATCCACCCGCGCCAACGAATTCAACCAGCGCGGCCGCACCGGAATCGCCCAGGCCACCGCGCAGCGAGTCGGGATATGGCGCGGCAAATCCTCGGCGCAGTTGATTGGCGTTCTGTTCCGGAAGAATGATCGCGTCAAACCGCGCGCGCAGTCCACCGGCCCGCACATCCTTGTCGTGCACCGTCGTGAACGCAATGCGGTTAGCGTCGAACACCCAACGCGTCCATCCTTCATCCATGCTTGCGTTGTAACTCTGATAGATCGCAATGCGCTTGCGGCTGGTGCCGCTGAGTCCTACCACGGTGTACGTGGGTTCGGCCACCGGCTTCACCAACGGACCGAGCGCGATGCCAGGGCTGGTAAGCGGTTGCGCATCCACGCCAAACAGCAGTGGCAACGTGTGCGCCGTGACGTCGTACGGACGCTTTGGCGGACCGCCCGGATACTCCTGCAGGTTCGGATACTTTTGGCGCTCCAGCAGCGCCTTGGCGTACGACCCAAACGGCTGCATCATCGGCACGAGATAGTTGCCGTCGGGAATGCTGTTGTACACGTCAACCTGACCGTGCTGCAGTGTCCAGAGCATGCGGGTGAGCGCCGCGGGGTCGCGCTGCTCCTTGGGAATGACATACACGGTAGGGACCGCCGTCGTGGTCCACGGATGTTCAGCAGTCATCGCCCGATCGCCCAGCGTCGCATAGCTCTCCAGCCACCCGATGCGATTGCGCGCTGCCTCCACCAGCAACGCCCATGTCGCGCTCACCTGGTAGGACACGATGTCACCAATGCCCCACTTTCCACCGGGCCAAATGGCCGGGTAATTCCATGTGGATTCGCGCGCGTCGTATCCGCGCCCCGTGCCTAACTGCGCGAATGGCACGTCCACTGGCGATGCAAGTCGTGCACTGGCCGTTTCGGTGAGAATGCGCGCGCCGCGATGATTCAACGAGTACTGACGCGCCGGCGACCATTGGTCGTAGGAAGCGTTCGTTGCCACGCCGGTTTTGCCTTCCGCAATCATGCGCCAGGACATGGCCATTCCCAGCGCATTCGTACTGGCGGTGAGCACCGGATCGATATTGGGCTCCAACGGATCCATATACGGCGGGATGAAAATGCGACCGGCGTTCCCGCCTTGCTGATGCACGTCGTTCACGATTTGCGGATCCCACGGTGTGTACAGTGAATCCACCGTGTACCGCGTTTCCTTTTGCGTAAACGCATACCAGTCGCGGTTGTTGTCGTGACCGGTGTAGTAGTGATAGAGCGATGGAGGGCTCGTCCCCTCGTACGGTGTGCCGATGCTGCTTCGATACCAGTCAACCACAATGTCCACGCCATCGGGATTCTGACTGGGCACCAACATGATGATGGTGTTGGCGAGTACCTCACGGGCTTCGGGCGTGTCAGCGCGCGCCAGTCGATCGGCCACCACGAGTGGAGTAAGAAATCCGCCCACTTCGGTGGAATGAATGCTGGAAGTAATCAGGATAACGTTCTTACCCTGCGCGATGAGTGATGCGCGCGTGGCCGCCGAACGCTGTCGCGGGTCCATCAGTTGCCGTTGGATGCGCTGATACTTTGGAAGACTGGCCAGCGTTGCCGGATCGCTGATGAACGCGACGATGAAAGGGCGCCCGAGTGTGGTCTTGCCCAGCGTGCGCACCGAAACGCGCGGACTGGCCTTGTCGAGCGCCGCGAAGTAATCGGTCACCTGTTTCCACGACGGCAGCTTGCGATCGGCGCCCGGTTCCCAGCCAAGTATGCTGGCCGGCGATGGGATAGCGCTGGCGGTGCGCTTTTGTGCGTGCGCGGGTGCCGTGGCGACCGCTGAGAGCACAAGGAGCGCGAGGGCCGCGCGGAGAAATGGCGAGACGGGCATACAGCGTCCTTCGCTCGGGATGGCGTGGTTGTGAAGGGAACACTTCATAATGCGACTGGAAACGCGTCGCGGCCAGCCTCATCGCGGAGCTGGCACACGATGATCCCTACCGGTCTCACCTCAACATCAGCTACAATACACGCGACAGTCGGCCCACTCTGGCCATCGCGGTCTATCCACGGCGACCCCACGTGAGGGAGCAGTGATGCATGCGCTTCGAGTCCTTGGCTCGACCATCGCCTTGGCAGGCCTTTTGGCCTGTAGCGACGCCGCCCGAGTCGAAGTCGCCACCGAGCCCATCGCACCGGTAGCGCCTGCCGCCGCCGTCACCGTCATTGTCAATGAAGACGCCCAGAGTGCCATGGTTGGACGCGCGTTCTCATTCACACTGGCCGAAAGCAGGCTCCGTTTCAGTGATCCGACGGGTGCGGGCCTCACCTACAGCATCGCGCTCACTCCCGCTGGAACCGGTCTCTCGGTCTCGGGCACGGCAATAACCGGCGTGCCATCGACGGCCACCGTGATCATGGCCACTGTTATCGCGACCGACGTGAATCGAAAGAGCGCCGAAGCCCGATTTCCCATCATTGCGCACAGCACCGAATTGCATGAACCGCGATTGCCGGTTGCACCGTACGCGTACGCTGATGAAACGGCGCCCTTGCCACCCGCGATCGCCAACTCACCGCAAGTGGTTCGCATTGACAACATGTCGGCGGTGAATCGCGTGACGGATGCGGGCGCCGCGCTGGGCCGAGTGTTGTTCTATGATCGACGTCTGTCGGTCAACGATCAGGTGTCGTGCGGCTCATGTCATCAGCAGCAGTTTTCATTCTCCGATACGGCGCGCCTGAGCATCGGCGTGTTAGGTACACCAACACGTCGCCATTCGATGCCGCTCACCAATGTGCGGTTCTATGGACCCGCTCGATTTTTCCGTGACGAACGCGCCGCCACGTTGGAAGACCTTGCCCTGCAGCCGGTGTTTGAACCGACGGAGATGGGTTTGCCTCCGGATGTTCTGGTACCCAAGCTGCAGATGGCGCGTTACTATGCGCCCCTGTTCGCCGCAGCGTTTGGCGACAGTACCATCTCGACCGATCGCACCGCCAGAGCGCTCTCCCAATTCGTGCGGGCTCTCAAAACCACCAACAGCAAGATCGACAGTCTGCTGGCGGGAACCGTGACGTTTTCGTCGCAGGAATACGAAGGCCAAACGCTGTTCGAAGCGGTGGGCTGCCGCAGTTGTCACGAATCGTACGCGGTCGTGAGCGACGGCGCCCGCAATAATGGCCTCGACCCCACCAATCTCGACAACGGTGCGGGACAGGGTCGGCTCAAGTCGCCGTCGCTCCGCAACGTGGTGCAGCGACCGCCGTACATGCACGACGGTCGATTCCGCACGCTCGAGGAGGTCATCGATTTCTACGACGCTGGTGTGCAGGACAACCCCGATCTCGACCGACGGCTGCGCGCGCAAGACGGATCACCCAGGAGACTGCATCTCTCCGCATCGCAGAAACGATCGCTGGTGGCGTTTCTCCACACGCTCACCGACCGCGCGTTCCTGATCGATCCGCGCTTCGGCGACCCTTTTGCGCGTTGACATGACGGTCCGTGATATGTTTGCATTTACCGCCAGCTAACGCTCCCGAAGCCGATCCAGGCGTTCGTCGATATCCGCAGGCAGGAACATGCCGTCGCTGATCGCCGCGATCTCCTCGGCCTCGCGCCAGCGCGCTTCAAGCACGTGCAGCTCGCCCTCGAGCGCCGCACGTTCGTCGGCTTCGTGAAGAGACATTTCAAGAGCCAATCGAAATGACGGCGCGAGCCGGGTAAGGTAGTTCTCGCCCGTCACCAAGTCCCCCGATTGTCGTCGTAGTTCGCGATGGGCAACGAGATCATCGTCGCACCCAGCACCTTCTCGAACAGGTACGTTGGGTCGTTGCCGTCTTCGTTCGATGGCAGGTGCAATGGTCGTCTCGTTCTGTTGGTCGCCCCAAAGGTCGCGCAACTCCGCTTCCTTCAGCGCTCCCCTCACGGTCGGGGCCTTGCGGTTCACTCGGGTTGCTGCGATCAACTCCCCAGAGTACTTCCACCTCCTGGCGAAGTCATGCTGGACACACATCAAGCGCCCAGCGCGCGCACAATGGCTCAGCTGACTGCTGCATTCGTTTGTTCTTCCGCAGCGTCGCGCCCATGAGCCACCGTGAATCAACAGCGCACTCGGATCCGTCGATCATCGACAATCCACAAGCGACCAACGAGGGCTTCGTGATCCAGCAGCGCAATGGCCGACAAGAATAGGTGCAAGACGGTCGCCTTGTCTTGGCTCGATGGCCGCAGCACGATGATTCCTTGATAGTCCCGTGGCGGATAGTTGCGGATGTCGCCAAACCCAAGGTCAAGCGTGACGAGACCTCGTCGTTCGCGTTGAATGATCACACCGAGCTCCGGATCCGGCGTACCGGCCAGCGCCTCGTCGTAGACGGTGTGCGCATCATGGCCGGCATCGCGTAACGCAACGGCAATTTCCACCGGCAGATTCTGATCGACTTTGAAGCGCACCAAACTCCGCTGTGTACGTTGCGGCTCGACGCCGGTCTTGGATGGGCTGACCTTACGCTGGAAGCGCCAGCACTCGTTCGGTCGCGAGATCAGCGGCGTACGACAAGGCCGCACGAATTCCCGTCTCGGTGAGTCCGGGATAACTCATGAGTATCTCCGCCGCGGGGATTCCAGCGGCAAGATTGTCCAGAATTACGGATGCCGTGATCCGCGTACCGCGGACGCAGGCCTGTCCGTGGCAAATCATCGGATCCACGGTGATGTGGTCACGCCAATTCATAGGTTGCCCTCGGCTGGTCTGCTGTTCAATCTAGCGCGCAGATCTGCCGCTGTCGAACCACCCATCGGATCCCGATCCTGCGCAGCGCCAATGGGAGGCCGATGCGGCCGAGCGCTAGCTTTCTGCTGCGAGCGGACCGACCGAAAACGTCGCGATGAGAAGGTGGTTGGTCCGCTCGTCAGCAGCAAGCATAGTTAGGCGGCATTCGGTACAGCCCGGGTACATGGTTTACAGGTTAGTCCGGCAGCATGGTTTACACTCCTTCTAAACTGCACGGCGACTCTTCACACGCGAGATCGCTGATGCCCTGGTTGGAGACCGACCCCATGACCGAACGCCTCAAGTTCGTGCAGGATGCCTTGAGTGACCGCTTTACGATGGCTGAGGTATGCGCCCGCCACGGCGTGAGTCGCCCGACGGGATACAAATGGATCGCCCGCTACGCCGAAGAAGGGCGCCGGGGGCTCGGGGATCGCAGTCGGGCGCCCCACACGTGCCCTCACAAGCTCCCGACGGCGAGGACCGACCTCCTGTGTGCGGCGCGCGAGGCCCATCCTTTTTGGGGCGCTCGCAAGCTGCTCGCGGTGCTGCAGACCAAGCATCCCCGAGTGAGCGAGTGGCCCGCGCCGAGCACCGTGGCGGACCTGCTGGCGCGACGCGGGCTCGTGCAGCGCCGCCGTACGCGTCGGGCGTCGACGCACCCCGGGGTCGTGCCGGCCATCGCCGATGCCCCGAACGATTTGTGGACGGCCGATTTCAAAGGCCAGTTCCGCACGGGCGATGCCGCGTACTGCTATCCGTTGACGATCGCCGATCTCGCATCACGCTTCTTGCTCACGTGCCACGGGCTGCGCTCGACGAAATGCGAGCTGGCCAAGCCCATCTTCGAGCGCGCCTTTCGTGAGTACGGCCTGCCGCTGGCCATTCGCACCGACAACGGCGTGCCCTTTGCGACGGCGGCCATTCACGGCCTTTCGTTCCTGAATGTCTACTGGATGCAACTCGGCATCGTGCATCAACGCATTCGGCCGTCGTCGCCGCAGGAGAACGGGGCGCACGAACGCATGCATCGCACCTTGAAACGCCAAGCGATCAAACCGGTGCGGCACACGTGCGCCGCGCAGCAGCGCAACTTCGACGCCTTCCGTCATGAGTACAACGACGAGCGCCCGCATGAAGCGCTCGGACAGACGACGCCCGCCTCGCACTATCGCGCATCACCGCGGCCGTATCCGTCGCGGCTGCCCGTGCCCGAGTACCCTGGGCATTATCTCGTGAAGACCGTGACGACGGCAGGGACCTTTCGCTTCGGCAAGCGCCTCGTATACCTCGCGAACGCGTTGACGAACCAACGGATTGGACTTGAAGAAACGGACGACGGATGCTGGTCGATCTATTTCCACCACGTCTTACTTGCGACGTTCGACGAACGCGACTACATCATCCAGAGTTAATTCCTGTGTAAACGATGTTGCCGGACCAAAGTGTAAATCATGTCCCCGGCTGTTCATTCTCATGCGCGCGGAACCAGATTGTGATCGCGTAAGAATGTTTGCCAAAGTCGGTAGCACGTATCCGCCAGGTCAACGACGTCGTACTTGTGACCATCCGAAAGGATCACGAAAGACCAAGCAGACACGCCTCCGGCCAGCGGAGCTGGAACATATTCGCGCGCCCTCGCGAACTCGCGTGGCATTTTCGGATCGTTCAGCGCGAAGTGTTTAGATCCGTTCGAGATATCTTGGCAGACGCTCAGTTCGGTATTCGATCGGACGAGTTCCTCGAGCGTGACTTTTGTGACATTCGGCGAACGGTTCGCGTGAATCCAATCCCGGAACGAGGCGCAGTTCTGAAAGAATGCATAAAGAAACTCTTCCCGATCCACCCCACGGCTCTCGTGCACACGTTGATACCAACGCGATAAGCGATCCCACTGTTCCGACCACCCGCCTCGCTTGTGGATACTGTGCGGGAACTCTGGGGACAGTGAAGGGCCCTTTCTTCTCACCATCGAAGATCTCCGACCGAATGCGACATAACACCTACGTTCTGCTGCAGCACTCTGAATAGATACTGCGTGACGGCCATGCCGTTCCTCACGGCACCGGCCGCCTCCCCCATGCCTTCCCCATCCCGGTCAGCAACGCCGCATACAGCTCAATGCCGTCCCAGAGATTCTGCACCCGCAGATTTTCATCGGCCGCGTGCTGGTTGTCGTCGTAGTTCGCGATGGGCAACGAAATCATCGGCGCACCCAATACTTTCTCGAACAGGTACGTTGGACCGCTGCCGCCGGTCGTTGGCGCGACCAATGGTGACACCGTTGCGCCGTCACTCAAGACACTGATCAAGGCCTTGCCAAACGGACCGTCCATCGCCACGCGAGTGGCCGGGTAGCCACCACCCCACTCCATGCGCGCTACGCGCGCGTGCGCCAGCCGCATCGCGTCGGTGACACTGTCCTTCGTCACGAAGTATCCTTGCGAGCGCACATGCGCCTCCACAATGCGCCGCACCCGCTGCGGGTCTTGCGCCGGCACCAGTCGCAGGTCGAACGACGCATAGGCTTCGCTGGCAATTGTATTCGAACCTGTTTCGCGCACGCCACCCACGCGAATGCCGCGCACGTTGAATGCCGGCGCCATGATGCGTTCGGCCAGCAGCGCGTTGTTCGCCTCAGTGCGGGCGAGTCCCAGCGCTACCCGCAACGTCGAGTCATACCTGGGCAGTTGCGCGATGGCTGCGCGCTCGGCCGGTGAAATCGGCTTCACGTCGTCGTAGTATCCGG
>JANMRE010000479.1:0-2206 GCA_031370885.1 Gemmatimonadaceae bacterium | reverse complement strand
ACCACTGCCGAATACCAGATCTTCGCGTCCGTCGCGATCGATGTCGATCCAGCTCACGCCAGGTCCGAGCTGACTCAGACGTGACGGCAACAGCGGCTGCCGACGGAAATCGGCAAAGAGTGAATCGACGTGTGTGGCGCCCCCCAGCAACGCGGTGGCGTTCTCGAACAATGGAGCGCGTGCGTTCGGTGCGTTCGTGGTGACGTCACGCGGCGTCACGTCGGTTGCGCCCGCCTCGTCAATCTCGTAGAGACGGTTCGCCTGTGCGGCGGTGATGATGCTGTGACGGCCGCTGCGCCAGCGCACGTCGATCGTAGCCGCGCGGTCGATGGCCGCAGCAAACGTGAGCTGTGCATCGCTGCCGGAAAGGTAGTAGCCGCCAGCGGTCATTTCGCGCGACTGCTCCGGGAGCGTGCCGACGCGAATCGTCACCAGCGCGCCAATGCCCTGTGAGTTGGACCCCGCTCCACGCAGGCGCACGGCGATGCGCGGCGCATTCGACATGTTCCGGTACACGACCGACGGCGCATCGAGACGCGTGACGACGACATCCAGTGCGCCATCGCCGTCAAGATCGGCCAGCGCGATGCCCTGTGAGATGGCGCTGTCGACGCCGAATCCCCACGACTGGCTCACGTCGTGAAACGCCAGGTCCCCGCCATTGCGGAACGCAACGCTGCGGGTGCGTAACGCCGGAAATTCCTTTGATTCGCGATTCCACGGCACGCGGGGAAAACTGTTGCGGATCCGGTCGTAGGGATCGGCGTCGCGCACATCATACCGATGTCCGTTCACGGCCAGCAGGTCGTCGTAGCCATCGAGATCGACGTCGAGGAACGCCGAACCCCAGGTCCAGTCGGTGGCCGTCACTCCGGCGAAATCGGCGATCTGCGCCCACGTGCCGTCACCCCGCGAGAGTTGCAGCATGTTGCGCATCCACTGTGTGCGGTCGGGCGAGAGACCCACCGGCTTCTGCAGCGGCGTGTGGGTGGGGATCTGTTGTTGCTGCGCGGCGAGCGTTGGCGACAACATGTCGCTCGTAAACAGGTCGACGTGGCCATCGCGGTTCACATCGGCAAAGTCCACCGACATGCAGGTAATGCTGGTGGCCCGCAACGCCGTGGTTGGTGCCAGCTGAAAGTTGCCCGCGCCGTCATTGAGCCAAAACAGATCGGGGTCTTCGAGGTCATTGCAGACGTACAGGTCGGGCGCCCCGTCGCCATTCACGTCGTAGAACCGCGCCGCCAGCGTGAAGTAGTCGGGATCGATGGTGAGCGGCGCACCGTTTTCGTGGCGAAAGCGCGTCCCGAGCACCGGTGTGCGGGTGAAATGTCCCTTCCCGTCATTCAGGAAAAACAGGTCGGGCTCGGCGCGCTGTGAGCGCATGAAACCACCCAGGTCGGGTCGTGCTTCCACACGATACTCTTTCTTCCACTCGTCCAGCACCACGACGGAATCGTCGATCTTCCTGAGCACCTGATCGAACGTCCGTGCCTGCGGCGGAAACGCATCGAGGGCGTTCCGTGTTTTGTACGTACCGACGTACAGATCGAGCGACCCATTGCCGTCCACGTCGGCCAACGTCATGGTGGTCGCGTTGTAACCACCGATGAGTCCACTGGTGGCGGTGGCGTTGGCAAAGTGTCCCGTCCCATCGTTCAGGAACAGCACGACGGGTCCGCCAAACGTGCCGACGATCAGGTCAAGACTGCGATCACCATTGACATCGGCCAACACCACGCTGGTGCTCGCGAGCCCCGCGAAATCGAGTCCACTGGATGCGGTGACATCAGTGAAGTGAAAGTCACCGTTGTTGTGATACAGGGCCGCCGGTCGTTCAATAGAGGCGAGCACCATGTCGGGTCGTCCGTCGCCGTCCACGTCACCCAATGCCACGCCTGCGCCGTCGAGCAGTCCTCGGTTATCCAGTCCGCGCGTTTCGTCGATCTTGTTTTGATGCGTGAGCCCGGTAAACGACGCCGTGAGCATGGTGAATCCAGCACGACCGTTCGGCCGCACCGCCAGTTCGCGCCAGCGATAGCCGGTTTCGTCATGCCAACGTGTGTCGACAGCCGCATCACGACAGGCGGTTCCCGCGCCGAGACTCGTTGTCACGGATAGTGCGACGAGCACGCGCCACGTTGTACGGCACGACCGATAGACCATTACTGTCCGCGTCGCGTTTTGAGTGCACTGACCTTGCGAC
>JANMRE010000447.1:0-10921 GCA_031370885.1 Gemmatimonadaceae bacterium | reverse complement strand
TTCAAAATGCGCGGTTTCTACCCACACGAAATCCCGAAGAGCCGAAAATAGGTTCCAGACGCGCCGCGCCGGAAGTCCTCGCTTGCGTCAATGCGTTTGACCACGAATGCGTCTCCGAGCTGTGCGTGACCGAGCTACATTATCTGACAACGCGTGGGCCACGTACCTCCGGGTTCTCACCCGACCGCCTTGCGCCGCGTACTTCACACTTCTCACAGGAATCCTGTATATGAGCATTTACGGTGCACCAGAGATGGCCGGCAGTTGGCGCACGGTGCGGAAAAACACGATCCAGATTGCCGAGGACATTCCGGCAAGCGAGTATCAGTACAAGGCCACCCCGGACGTGATGTCGGTGGGCGAAATGCTGGCGCATCTGGCAACCAGCACGCATTGGGCCAGCCAGCTTCATTTCGTGGATATGAAGCATGCGATGGTGAGCGAAGACTTCATGCGCTACATGGGTGAGGGCGCCGCAATGGCCGCCGCACTCACCGCGAAGGGCGAGATTGTCGATGCGCTGATTGCCAATGGCGAAGCGTTCGCGCTGCAACTGGAAGCGATGAGTGACGCACAGTTGGACGAATTGGTGAGATGGCCCGGTGGGAGCAAGACGCGTCTCGACATGCTGCTGGGTGTCAAAGAACATGAGATGCACCATCGCGCGCAACTCATGCTGATCGAGCGGTTGCTCGGCATCGTGCCGCATCTCACGCGGGCTCGGCAACAGCGGTCGTAAACGCGCACGCGTCCCGCGCACTCCTCGCCTCCGGACATCCCCTCATGCGATGCCTTCCGCTGTTGCTGATCTTCGCGCCGCTGTCGCTGTTCGCGCAGGCGCAACCCGTGCCGCAGACCACCGCTACACCGGGCTGGAAGTGGACCATGGACTCCGTGCGCACCGTGGTGAACGCGGTGCGCGCGGGTCGTGACCTGCTACCGCCGTCGTGGCCCGGCGGCGCGCGGGTAGCCGTATTGCTCTCATTCGATGTGGACAATGAGACGGTCGCGTTGCGGTTTGGCGAGCCAACCCCCGCGTCCCTGTCCCAGGCGCAGTACGGTGCGCGGCAGGGGCTGCGACGCATCGTCCGGCTGCTCGACACCAACAAGATCCCGGCGTCGTTCTTCATTCCGTCGGTCAGCCTGGCGTTGACGCCGGACATGGCCGATACGATCAAGAAGAGCGGACGGCACGAATTCGGTGTGCACGGCTGGATCCATGAGCTCAACGCCACACTCCCCGATTCCGCCGAGCGGACCTTGCTCACCAAAGCCGTGGCCGAGCTCACACACCTGACCGGAGTGAAACCCACGGGCTACCGCGCGCCGAGTTGGAACTTCAGCCCAAACACGCTCACCATCCTGCGTGACATGGGCTTCCGCTATGAGAGTTCGCTCATGGCCGATGATCGTCCGTACGAGTTGCTGCAGAACGGCAAGCCGACGGGATTGATCGAACTCCCCGTGGAGTGGATCCTCGACGACGCGCCACTGTTCGACCCACGCGGTCAGAGCTACATGAATCCGCGCGATGTCGCGCGTGTGTGGATGGACGAGTTCGATAAGGCGTACGAGGAACGCGGCATGTTCATCCTCACGCTGCATCCGCATATTTCTGGGCACCGCTCGCGCATTATCGCGCTCGAGCAGCTCATCGCGCACATCAAGACGCGGAGCGCCGGGTCGGTGTGGTTCGCCACCCACGGCGCTGCGGCAGAGTACGTGCGCGCCACGATGAAGGTGAACACGCCGCAACGTTGATCACGACGCAGCCGTCATCGACCTCTCGAACGACGCCTCACCACCAGCGCACACCGATGCCTTCGTCAGCAACTCATACCGCCGCGGCAGATTCCTCGGCGCACCGTCCGTTTCTGCCCCTGCTGATCGTGCTCTTTATCGGCAGCGGTTGCGCCGCCCTGATCTACGAGGTGGTGTGGCTGCAGATGCTGTCGCTCATCGTCGGCTCCTCGGCGATCTCACTCGGCGTCGTGCTCGGCACCTTCATGGGCGGGATGTGTGCGGGCAGCCTGCTGCTGTCGCGCTACGTGTCGCGGGCGATGCATCCGTTGCGCGTATACGCGTGGCTGGAAGCCGGTATCGGTGTGTGCGGCGTGCTGATCGTCACCTTGCTTCCGTTCATCGGCAAACTGTATGCGGCCATCGGATTGGGCGGTATTCCCGGGCTGCTGCTGAGTGGCGCGTTTTGCGCGATCGCGCTGTTGCCGCCAACGCTTCTGATGGGCGCCACGCTCCCTGCCATTTCGCGATTCGTGGAAGCAACTCCACGCGGCGTCTCCTGGCTCGGCTTCTTCTATGGTGGCAACATCGTTGGTGGCGTGATCGGCAGTCTGCTGGCTGGCTATTACCTGCTGCGCCTGCACGATGTGGTCTACGCGACCGTCATGGCGTTGGCACTGAATGTGGTGGTTGCCGTGGCGGCATGGGCGTTGGCGACACGCACCGCATACGCGCCGTCCCTTCTGGTCACCAGCAGCGCTGCAACGGGGAAGCCCGTGGCGTTCATTCGGCCCAGACTGTTCGATGCGCCATCCGGTTCGATGCCCGTGTATATCACGATCGCGCTGTCGGGGTTTACTGCCCTCGGGAGCGAAGTCGTATGGACGCGACAGCTCTCGCTCAACCTCGGCGCCACCACCTACACGTTTTCACTCATTCTGGCGGTGTTTCTCGGAGGCCTGGGCCTTGGCAGCACGGGCGGTGCGGTGCTGGCGCGCACGGCCGACAATGCGCGCGCCGCGCTCGGATGGTGTCAACTGCTGCTCGTCGCCAGCATGGCGTGGGCCGCATTTGCACTCACTCAGTCCATCCCTTACTGGCCGGTAGATCCGCAGTTGGCCAGTAAACCGGTGTTCACTTTTCAGATGGACCTGGTGAAGACGATGTTTGTCGTGCTGCCGGGCGCCATCGTGTGGGGCGCAAGCTTTCCGCTCGCACTCGCCGCGGTCGGTACGCGTGACGCCGATCCCGGCGTCGTGGTTGGCACCACCTATGCGGCGAATACCGTCGGCGCCATCGCGGGATCGCTGCTGGCCAGTCTCGTGTTCATTCCGCAACTCGGCACGCAGAGTTCGCAACGACTGTTGATCGTGGTCTCGGCCATCGCCGCGTTGCTCATGCTCGTGTACCGCCCCACGAACGTCGTTGGTCCGGTTCGGCTCTCGGCGAGCGCGGCGTCCCTGCTGGTGATGGTCGTCGCCGTCACAGGCTGGCTGTTGACAACGGTCATTCCCGTACCGCCAATCCTGGTGGGCTATGGTCGCTTCGTGGCTCGTCGCATCAATAACCACGGGGAGTTCATCTTCGCGGGTGAAGGGATGAATTCCTCAATGGCCGTGTCGCAACTTGAGAACGGCGTGCTCAACTATCATAACGCCGGCAAAGTGCAGGCGTCCAGTGAACCGCAGGACATGCGCCTGCAACGCATGCTGGGTCATATGGCCACGCTGCTTCCCGCCCAGGCGCCATCGAGTGTGCTGGTCATCGGCTGCGGCGCAGGCGTGACGGCCGGGTCGGTGAGTATCGATCCCCGACTCAGGCGTGAGGTGATCGCGGAAATCGAACCGCTGGTGCCGGCCGTGGTGTCAAAGTTTTTCAGCGCGCACAACTTCAGCGTTGTGCAGAACCCCAAGGTTGAAGTCAAGATCGATGATGCACGTCACTATCTGATGACAACCCGCGACACCTTCGATGCCATTACCTCCGACCCGTTCGATCCATGGGTAAAAGGCGCCGCCGGCTTGTACACCAGGGAGTTCTTTACACTCATCAAGGACAAGCTGAACGCGGGCGGCGTGGTGACGGTGTTTGTGCAGCTGTACGAGAGCAATACCGAAGCCGTCAAGAGCGAGGTCGGCACGTTCCTTGAGGTGTTCCCGAAAGGCATGGTGTTCGGCAACGAGCACCAGGGCGCCGGGTACGATGTGGTGCTGGTTGGTCAGAAAACCCCCGCACCCATCAACGTCGATGCGATCGCCGCGCGACTGGCGTTACCCGAGTACGCCCCCGTGGCCGCATCGCTGTCGGAAATCGGCATTCATTCCGCCATTGAACTGATGGCCACGTTCACTGCCCGCGCCGATCAGTTGCGTCCGTGGCTGGCCGATGTGCAAATCAACCTCGACAAGAACCTGCGCCTGCAGTATCTGGCGGGCTTCGGGCTCAACCTGTACGAGCAGGCCACCATCTATTCGGCGATGATGCCGCAACGCCGGTACCCCGAGGGGCTCTTTACGGGATCGCCTGCCACGCTCGCGGAGTTGCGAGCGCGGATTGAGCCGTAGGCGTCACTTCACGCGTTTGCCCGCCTTCACCACCAGTTCCACACGACGCAGTACCGTGATGTCGGACAACGGATTGCCGTGCACGCCAATAATGTCGGCCGCCTTGCCCACCTCCACCGTGCCCACCTTGTCCAACACGCCCAGCGACAGCGCCGGCCAGAACGTCGCGGCGCGTATCGTTTCCATCGGGTCGATGCCGTACGTTTTTACCCAGGCAATCATCTCTTCGGGCGTGGCGTATCCGTGGAAGTTGGCCGGTACGCCCGCATCGGTGCCGATGAGCAGTCGCACGCCACTCTCGCGCAACTGACGGAACTTTGGCGCCAGTGTGGCCCGTCGATTGGGCACGAAGCGATAGTAGGTCAGTGTGTCGAGTCGGGCGAGTGAGCCTTTCACGTCCGCCGCGATATCGGGCGAGAGTCCGCCGTACCATCGCGGATCGTTCACGTAGCCAGGATTGTCACGACGCGTCGCGTAGTTGGTGAGTACGTCAATCGTCGGCGTCCAGTACAGCGGCGGGCGATTGCCCTGCGCAGTGCGGGCACGCAACGCCGCAATGATATCGGGCGGGTATTCGGGCGCCGTGGCAAGACCGGTGTGTTCGAAATCATCCACGCCCGCCGCGAGTCCCCGACGGATCTCTTCCGGTCGATGCGCATGCGCAACCACCGGCAGCTTGCGCTTGTGCGCCTCGTCTACCACCGCGCGCACCTCGTCCATCGTCATCTCGTCCTGATCGATGAGCTTGATCACGCTCACGCCCGCGTCGGCCAGCCTGTTGACCTTGGCGCGGGCGTCTTCGACCCCATTCACTCCCCAACGGAAGTCTTCAGTGCCAGGATAGGGCGTGTGCTGGAGGAACGGTCCCGAGGTGTAGATCGTCGCGCCGCTCAGTTCACCGCGGTCAATCTTTCGCTTAACGCTCATCAACGGCTCCAGCGGTCCACCAAGATCACGAACGCTGGTGACCCCGTGCAGCAGCGATTGTTTCGCCGCAATCGGGATTACGTCGGCGGCGAGTCGGGCCGGATATATGCTGTCCCAGTGTGCGTAATTGCCGTGTCCAACAAGCATCAGGTGCACATGTGAATCAAAGAGGCCCGGCAGCAACGTCATGCCAATCGTGTTCACAACCGTTGCGCCGACCGGCACCCGCAATTGGCCCACCCGTCCAACCGCCGAGATGCGACCATCGCGGATCAGCACGACGCTGTTTCGCACCGGTGTCGCGCCGTTTCCGTCAATGAGTGTTCCACCCACCAGCGCCATGGTGCCGGAATTGGTGTTCGCCTGACAGGCGCGGGCGCGGTTCGACCACGCCGCTGACGAAGCCAGAACCATCAGGAGTGCCAGCAGTATCCGTCGCGTGTGGTGCGGCATCAGTCTCTCAGTGAGTGGTACCGGCCCGCCGCCGGCGCGGTGGTTACGCGATGCGCAACGACGAAGCCCAAACGCGACAAAATCGCGCCGCGCCAGTGCTCCATGATTTCGTACACGGTGGGCACCACCACCAGTGTGAGGACGGTTGATGCAATCACTCCGCCAATCACCGCGCGTCCAAGCGGCGCGCGAAAGTCGCCGCCCTCGCCGAAGCCGAGCGCCACCGGGATCATGCCGGCGATAAGCGCGAACGTCGTCATCAGGATGGGTCGGAGTCGGATCCGTCCGGCTTCGATCAGCGCGTCGCGCACACTCAACCGCCCGTCGGTATGCGCCCACTTCGCGAAGTCGATCAGCAGGATGGCGTTCTTCGCCACAATCCCCATCAACATCATCACGCCGATGAGACTCATCACGTTGAGCGTGTCGCCGGTCGCGAGGAGCGCGCCAACAACGCCAATGAGTGAAAGCGGCAGGGAGATGAGAATAACGAGGGGCTCGAGGAATGAGCCAAACTGTACAACAAGTATGAGGTACATGAGCATCACAGCGACGCCCAGCGATGTGATGATCGACCCGAACATCTGGTTCTGGCTTTCGACCTGTCCGCCCTCGGTCACACGATAGCCCGGCGGCAGCGGCACCTGGTGTACGCGCGTCATGACATCGCTCGCCACATTCCCCATGGAAGCGCCAATCACGTTCGCGCCCACGGTGACCACGCGTCGCCGTTGGAAATGGTCGATCTGCGCCGGGCCGGTTCCGGCAGTGATGGAAGCCACTTGCTCCAGTGGCACGAACTGGATCGACCGTGCTCCGTCGGCTGCCGCGCCGGCCACCATGATTGGAAGACTGGCCACGTCGTGCGCGCGTTCGCGGGCACTGGGCGCGAGACGAACGCGGACTGAGCGTGAGATGCCTGCGGGATCCACCCATGTTCCGGTCTCAACACCGGCAAAGGCGAATCGCAGGGCCGTGGCCAACTGCCCCACGCTCACTCCCATGCTGGAGGCGAGTGAGCGATTCACACGCACGCTCAGCTCTGGCGTCTCACCTTTGGTGGACAGACCCACGTCAACGGCCCCCGGCGCCTTTCGCACCGAGTCCGCGATCTGCATGGCGAGACGGCCGAGTGTAATCGCGTCCGGCCCCTGCACCTGCAGTTGCATCGCCTTCTGGTTGCCGCCCAGACTGGCGGCCGTAAAGGTGTTGGTCACCGCACCAGCCACGTGTCCGATCTCCTCGCGAATCACTGCGGCCAGCGCCTCTTGGCTGATGTTGCGTTCGCGCTTGGGTACGAGGCGCACATAGATCGTGGCTGCATCGACCGCCCCAGATCCCGTGGCGCTTCCGGCAGTGGAATACGAGTACGCCACCTCAGGGTGTTGGCGTATTATCCGCGCAACCTCTTCGGCTTTTGAGACTGTGTATTCCAGCGTCGATCCCGGTGGCGTTTCGACGGAGATGTTGAGCTCACTGTTGTCCTGGATCGGCGCGAAGCCGAACCCGCCGAAGGTGACCTGCAGCGCGATGGCGAGCACCAGACTGATCACCGCAATGGCAATCATCCACCAGCGATGATCGAGCGCCCACCCGATCACGATCTTGTAGCGATCCGCTTGCCGGTCAAACCAGACGTTGAAACGATCCAGTGTGCGCGCGATGACGTTGCGCCGCTGATGGGCCTCGAGTTGCGGGTCGGGCCACCACGCCGACAGCATCGGATCGAGCGAAAATGACACAAAGAGCGACACCAGCACCGCACTGGCAATCGTCAAGGCGAATGGTTTGAAGAGCTGCCCCGCGATCCCCGGCATGAATCCCACCGGAACGAACACGGCCACGATGGCGAAAGTCGTCGCGGTCACCGCGAGTCCGATTTCGTTGGTACCCTCGTGTGACGCGCGCACATGATCCTTCCCCATCTCGATATGGCGCACGATGTTTTCGCGCACGACAATCGCGTCATCGATCAAAATGCCAATGGCCAGCGAGAGGCCCATCAAGGACATCACGTTGAGCGTGAAGCCAAACATGAGCAACGGCGCAAACGCGGCCAGCACGGACACGGGGAGCGCCAGCCCCGTGATGACCGTGGAGCGCCACGAGTTGAGGAAAAGGAATACCACGAGCACCGTCAGTGCGGCGCCCTCAACCAGCGTCTCCTCCACGTTGCGTACGGAATTGCGAATGCGCGTGCCGCCGTCGCGAACCATTTCCAGTCGAGTGCCCGCCGGCAGCCGGGTCTGCAGTTCGGCCATCCGTGCGCGGATGCCATCGCTGACGGCCGTAGTACTCGCCTCGCGCGACTTGATGATGTCGAGGCCGATAGCCAACGTGCCGTTGAACATCGCCGCCGATGTCGGTTCCGCGGCGCCTGCTTCCACGTCGGCCAGCTCACCGAGTCGCAGGAGACCGCGGCCACGCGTGGCGATCACGATCTGCGCAAACTCCTCTGGACGTTCGAGTCGTCCATCCAGGCGTATCACCCGTCGTTCGAGCGCGCCATTCACCCGCCCCACCGGTGCGGCAATGTTTTGCGAGCGCACCGCACTCACCACCTGATCAATACCCACACCGGCGGCGGCGAGCGCGCCGGGTCGCACATTGATGTTCAGTTGCGCGCTGTCGCCGCCCACAATTGTCACCTGCGCTACGCCCGCTACCGATCGCAATTCTCCGCCAATCAGTCCGTCCGCCAATTGCGTGAGCACCGGTGTGCTGAGTGTCGTCGACGTAAGCGCCAGCGACACGATGGGACGCTGATTGGGATCGAAACGGTTGACCACCGGTTCCAGAATTTCCTGCGGCAGCTGCGGGCGCACGGCAGAAATCGCGTCACGCACATCCTGCATGGCCTGATCGACGTTCTTCGAGAACACGAACGAAATGACGATCTGTCCGAAACCGTCGGTGGACGTGGAGTTGAGCTTGTCGATGCCGCTGATGCCAGACAACTTGTCTTCGAGACGCGTGACGACCTCGCGTTCGACAACGTCCGGGGCCGCTCCCGGATAGCCGACGCCGACAAACACCACTGGCGGGGCCAATTCAGGAAATTCATCGGTGTCGAGTCGCACCAGCGACGCCAGCCCGAACGCGGCCAGTGCCATCATCGAGACAACGGTGATAATCGGCCGTCGAATCGCGAAATCGGAGATGAACACGCTGCAGCTGTTGCGGGATCGCCGAGCTTACGAAACCGGGGGCTTCCTGGTTGGCGGTGGTGGCGGTGGCGTTTTTGGCGCCGGCGATTTCGGAGGGACCGTTTTTGGCTTCGCGGTGGTGGGACTTCCGGCCGCGGGTTTCGCGGGGACCACCGTCGGCGCGGGCGCTGTCGGCTCTCGGACGGGAATTGGCGCGACCGCGGGCGCTGGCGGCGGGGGCAGCATCATCGCCTTGATCACGTCCTCGGGAACTTTGCTGGTGGTCAGGCTGACCAGTCCCGACGAACTGACATCAAACGCGGATCGCGACATCTGGATTTTTGCGAGCACGATCTGCTTCGGCACCTTACCACTCAGCATGCGGACCACAATCTCGTTGGACAGCACTTCGTCGAGGCCAACCAGTGTGGGGAGTGCCGACCCACTGCGTCGCGCGTTGTCCGACACCTGGAGCATCAACTTGAGGATATTCTGATCGACCTTGAACGAGACCAGCGAGATGATACCGTCCGACGACAGATCAAATCCGGGGCGGGCCGAATTGATCTTGCCCACAATAAGGTCTTTCGAAAGCTTGCCGGCAACCATCTGGACTACGGTCGCGTTGGTCAACACCTCCGTATCACCCTGAGCGCGAGACGGCTGCAGCGGGGCCACCATCAGAACACCTATGGCCGCTGTCCAGCCGCTGGAAACGGCGCGTATGGAACGGGCGAAGCGCATCGAGTTCTCCTCCTCAGTAGGGCCGCTGAATTTCCACCGTCACGTCAAGATGCCGTTGCCCCCACGTACTGGCAAGCACTCGAGCGTGTCGAGCACTCTGGGAGGCTGTTCCGGACGTCCCGTGGGTTGTCTGTCCCGTTCGACCCGGTCTGGCGGGCTGATCGGCCCGACTGCAGAATCGGGCTTGCTGTGACGCGCGGTCGCGCAGCGCTGACAGGTTCACCGGCAAGAGCGGCCAGCGTTGACGAACGCCTGCTGTCGATTTCACCACCAGCCAATCGACTACTCGCTGTTCACCACACCGTTCCACACTCCACGCTGAGGATGTCATGAAGTATCTGTGCCTGATCTATGACGAAGAGAGCAAGATGGCCGCCAGGCCCAAGAGCGAATCGGATGCGTTCATGGGCGAGTACTTCACGTTCACGCAGGGTATCACCAGCGGTGGTCAGTTTGTCGCCGGAGAAGCGTTGGAGCCGGTACACACCGCCACCACGGTTCGCATTCGCAACGGAAAGGTCACCACCACCGATGGTCCCTTTGCCGAAACAAAGGAACAGCTGGGTGGATTCTACCTCATCGAGGCCAAGGACCTGAACGAAGCGATCCAGATCGGGTCACGCATCCCATCGGCGCGGACTGGCAGCATCGAAGTCCGGCCGATCATGGTGTTTTCGTCGATGTAGCGTGTCGGACGTGAATGGGAGCGAGCATGCGGCGGATGATATTCGCGTTCGGGTCGACGCGGTGTATCGCCACGACTCCCGCCGGGTGCTCGCCACCTTGATTCGCCTCTTCGGTGACTTCGATCGCGCTGAGGAGGCGATGCACGACGCCTTTGCGACCGCGCTTGATCGTTGGCCGAGTGAGGGTGTGCCCGCCAATCCGTCGTCGTGGCTGATCTCGGTGGCCCGCTTCAAGTTCATCGACGCGGCGCGGCGACAATCACGGTTTGAATCGGCGACAACGCTGGTCGCGGAGCAGTTGCATCCACCGCAAGGCGACGCGCCGCAGCCCGATGACGATGAAGTCGAGGACGACCGATTGCGTCTGATCTTCACGTGCTGTCATCCGGCGCTCTCGCCCGTTGCCCAACGGGCCCTCACCCTGCGAACCCTATGTGGGCTTACGGTCCCAGAGATTGCCCGGGTATTCCTGGTCAACGAGTCGACGATTGGTCAACGGATTTCGCGAGCCAAGGCGAAGATTGCCGGCGCACATATTCCTTATCGCGTCCCGAACGCCCACGAACTCCCCGATCGGCTCCCGGCGGTACTCTCAACGCTTTACGCCGTGTTCACGGTTGGACATCACGCACCATTTGGTGAAACCGTCTCCCGCGTCGAC
>JANMRE010000329.1:0-6705 GCA_031370885.1 Gemmatimonadaceae bacterium | reverse complement strand
GGGTTCCCATGCATTCTCGCACTCCGTTGGTTGGTCGTGGCGCTGCCGGGAAGCTGGCCACTGTGGTTACATGTCTTGCGGTTCTGAGCGCGTGCACAAGCCTGACCGAGGCAAACCCGACGCCAAATCGCTATGGCTCCGTTAGCATCCGGGCGCGAAATGCGGCCAACAGCCGCGCAACCGCCAACGCCACTACCATTTTTTTTGAGGCGTTTACCGCGGCCGTGCCAAACAGTGCGCTGCAGCAAACCGATCAGTGTGTGTACGCGGCGGTCGATACGGTCACGCCGCTGATCAAAGGGGTGAAACGGGCTGGCGCGACGGTGTCGCTCAATATTGGTGCTGCCAACATCAGTCTGCCGTATGACGATCTGTATTTCCGCTACGCCAATCCGGAGAATACGCCGTTCACGTACGGCGCGGGCGATGTTGTGCAGGTCACCATTCCAGGAGACGCCGCCGTCTACCCGTCGTCAAGCATCAGCGTACGGCTCGCCGAACCGATCATGCCAGGGGCGGTGAGCGTGCCAACCGGCACGTCACCGATGGCGTTCACGTGGAACGCCAGCAACGACAGCACGGCGGCGATCATTCTGTCGCTGCGCTACGCGAATCCCTCCACATCGTCGTACGCCAATGAGCAGATCTACTGCTCGCTCCGCGACGACGGCGCGCATCAGCTGCCCACCACGGCGCTCGCGGCGTTCCTCGCATCACCCAACAACCGACGTTCGTTGCAGATGACGCGCTGGCGGACACGGGAAGCGTTCATCGATGCGCGGACCATCCTGCACATCGCGACGTCCGTCGACACGTCCCTGACGTTTCCACCGCAATAGCACCAGGCGCACTACGTGCCCCCCGTGACGACGATGGCCAGCCGTATCGAGAAGGATCCGCTGGGCGAACTCCCGGTTCCTGTTCACGCGCTCTATGGTGTCCAAACGATGCGCGCGGTTCAGAACTTTCCCATCAGCGGTCTGCGGCCGATGGAGGCGTTTGTCATTGCCCAGGTCTGGATCAAGCAGGCCGCTGCGCGGACGCACAAGGAAACGGGGCGCCTCGATGCCACGCGCGCCAACGCGATCATCGCCGCAGCGGACGAGATCCTCACGGGCCAGCATCGCGATCAATTCATCGTCGACCCCTATCAGGCGGGCGCCGGCACCTCGCACAACATGAACGCGAATGAGGTGCTGGCGAATCGCGCCAACGAACTGCTGGGCCAGCCGCGCGGAACCTACGCACCGGTGCATCCGAATGACCATGTGAATATGGCCCAAAGTACCAATGACACCATTCCCACAAACATTCGTCTGGCGACGCTCGGCCAACTCCCCGCATTGCTGCAGGCCATCAGATCGCTGTGCGACGCGATGGCCGGGAAGGGACGCGAGTTCGACGACATCGTGAAGGCCGGTCGCACCCATCTGCAGGACGCGATGCCGATTCGCCTGGGGCAGGAATTCACCGCGTATGCCGGAACGCTCGAACGGTGTCGAAAACGCATTGTTGAGGCCGCGGACTACCTCAACGATCTGGGGATCGGTGGATCGGCAGTCGGCACGGGTGTGACGGTCGAGCCGCAGTACCCGGCGCTCATGGTCCGTCATCTCAAGGCGATCACGGGTATCGAGACGCTCCGGGTTGGCGAGGATCGCATTCAACTCATGCAGAGCATGGGTGATGCCGCGGCGTTTTCGGCGTCCATGCGCGGGCTTGCACTTGACTTGTCGAAAATCGTCAGCGACTTGCGCCTCATGGTCTCGGGGCCGCGAACCGGACTGGACGAGATCACGCTGCCTGCCGTGCAGCCTGGATCATCGATGATGCCCGGAAAGATCAATCCCTCCGTGCCCGAGATGGTCAATCAAGTGTGCTTCCAGGTGATCGGCTGCGATACAACGGTGGCCATTTCGGCTGAACATGGGCAGCTCGAACTGAACGTGATGATGCCGGTGATTGCACACAACATTCTCCTGTCAATGCACATCCTCACCAACGCGATCAACACCCTGACTGAGCGGTGCGTGAAAGGCATCTCGGCGAACGCGGAGATGTGTGCGTATTGGGTGGAGCGGTCTGCCGCCTTGGCGACGGCCCTGATGCCACAGATCGGTTACGCCGCCGCAGCGGAGATCTCGAAGCGGTCGGTCAGCGAGGGGGTGCTCATTCGGGAACTCGTCAAGCGCGAGCGCATACTGCCGGACCACGAGATCGACGCCGTGCTCGATCTCCGCAAGATGACAGAAATTGGAGTGCCGTCCGGCACCCACGCGTCTGTTGCCGGCGGGTGATTCCGCCTGCCGCACGCGGCGGAACGGCCGGAATACCGATTGGCGCTTGTCCAGTGCGACCAGCGCCCCTAGTCTCCAACACATGCGGATAACCACGTGGGCCGAATATGGTCTGATCTGCGCGCTGCATCTGGCGCGCCGCGCAGCGACGGAACCGGTTACAGGTCGCGATATGGCTGCTCGTGAGCAGCTCCCAGCCGACTATGTCGAACAGATCCTGTTGCGCCTGCGACGCGCCGACATCGTCGCCAGTACCCGAGGTGCGCGCGGTGGGTACGCGCTCTCCCGCAGTCCCGAACTCATTTCCGTGCGCGAGGTGATTCAGGCAACGGAACTGACCACCTTCGATTTGCACTGTGTCTCGCATCCGGTGGATGCGACGCGGTGCGCGGATTCCGGAAGTTGCAGCATTCGTCCCGTGTGGATGTTGTTGCAACAGCGTATCGACGAAGTGCTCGAGGGCGTCAAGTTGAGCGATCTGTTGGCCGACGAAGCCGTGGTGCGTACGCGCGTTGGGCTGCCGGCATTTCCAGCCGTCCGCG
Organism: Gemmatimonadaceae bacterium; assembly: GCA_031370885.1. GTDB lineage: Bacteria > Gemmatimonadota > Gemmatimonadetes > Gemmatimonadales > Gemmatimonadaceae > Gemmatimonas. Next base: position 3,866 of record JANMRE010000329.1, on the reverse strand, counting down.
CGGGGTCGTTACCCGTGCTGCAGAACTGAGTTTCCGATGGGTGTTATTGGAGAGTGGCGCGCTGCGCGCGAACGCAAACGCCGCGCGGCGAACTATCTGCGGGCGCTGCTGACGCCACCTGAGGCGACCGATGTCGCGTGGCTGACCACCCTCACCGGAAACCGCGCTGTGGCTGAACGGGAGCTGACGTTTGCCCGGCGCGCGCTTGGACTGATCGTGGCCGAGCGCGATGCGCTGGACGATCGCACCGCGTCGGATGTTGCACGCGCGCTGTCCGATGAGATCGACCGAGAGACGCGAAGCGCGGTGTTTGACGCGAGCGTGTGGACCGCCCGACGGAAAGCGTATACCGGGGCGATGGCAGTGCGAGGTCAGCCGGAGGGTCCGACCGTTCGATTCGGCAGGGTCTTGTTGGAGGGCGCCGGCGTGGCGCACCCCTCGGACGACGCCCTGGCGGGCGCCGCACACTTCGTTCAGTCGACACGCGCCCAGGCGAACGAAACCCTGCGCGCCGTGTTCGGCGAGGCGTCACTGCCCGAGGATGTCCGACCGTCAGCGATCCGGCCGTGATCGTCACGAACACCCCACAGGGAGTGGCCGCAACGCACTGAGCCGATCATGTTCAGGGAGGCCGGGCGCCGAGGCACCACACACCCACCTGCTCACGACCGGCTGAGCGTGTTCGTTGCAGTAGTGCCGAAGGCCGGACTCGAACCGGCACGCCCTTGCGGGCACTGCGCCCTGAACGCAGCGCGTCTACCAATTCCACCACTCCGGCGGCTGGCTTGCCAAGAAGCCAAATGTACAGGGAGGGGAAGAATAGACGGTGCACCATTCGGAAGTCAACTGACTAGCTTGCCATGTTCATGGCCACCACCGAGACAGACGCTCCGCTGGAGATGATCGCGCGAAATAAACGCGCGCGACACGACTACGAAATCCTCGACACCTGGGAAACGGGCATTGTGCTCACGGGCACCGAGGTCAAGGCGCTGCGTGACGGCCGCGCCAACCTCACCGATGCCTTCGGGGTAGTCAAGGACGGGGAGGTCTATCTGCTCAACCTGCATATCGGCTCGTATGGGCAGGGCAACATCTTCAACCATGAGGCCACGCGTACTCGCAAATTGTTGCTGCATCGCCGCGAAATACGCCGGCTCATTGGTGCCGTGGAACGACAGGGGCTCACCCTCGTGCCGCTTGATCTCTATTTTCTGCGTGGCCGCGTGAAGGCCCGTCTCGCGCTGGTGCGCGGCAAGCAACTGCATGACAAGCGTGAGGACCTCAAGAAGCGTGACGCGCAAATGGAAATCGCGCGCGCCTTGCGCTCGCGGTAGACGGGCGAACGTCATGCTGCTGTCCGCGCTTTGCTGTGCTCTTCAGCTGTCGGCGGCCGCACCGCGCTCACTGCCGGTGCTGGTGGGCGATCGGCGACGTCTCGTTCCCATCGTGGCGCACCCCGACGGCGGACTGGCCATGCGGGCCGATCTTCTCACCGAAGCGATTGGCGGCCAGTTCGTCGCCGACGGTGCCGGTCGCTACCACCTGCAAGTGGCCAGCACGCGCATCGATGTGGAGATCGGCAGCGCGTTTGTGCGACTGGCGTTGGACACGTTGCCCGTGTCCGCGCCGATTTATCGCAAGGCGGGAATTGTGTTCGTCCCCTACGCGTTTGCGAGCGAGCTGTTGCCACGCGCGGTGAGCGGCGTCCTGTTCGACGTCGACCGGGTGGAATTGCGTCGGTTTGGCGCGGTCACGGCGCGTCGTTCGGCGGCGCCCGCGGTCTCTACGGCACCGGCGCGGGTACCCAGTCGCGCGCCCGTCGTCCGTGCCGAAACGGCGCGAGGAGGCAGTGCAGGAGCGCGACAGCATGTGGTGGTGGTAGACGCCGGTCATGGCGGCATCGACAAGGGGATGTCTGGCCCGATTGGCGATCCCCATAAAGTGTTTGAGAAAAACATCACGCTGGCGATCGCCCGCGCACTCAAGACGGCACTCGAACGTCGCGGAATCGCCGTGGTGATGACGCGACAGACCGACACGTTGATCGCACTGGGCGATCGTGGCCGGATTGCGAATCAGGCCAAGGGTGATCTGTTCCTGTCGGTGCACGTCAACGCCGCCAATCCCCGATGGGCACAACCGGGCGGTGCCCGCGGATTCGAAACGTATTTCCTGGCCGAAGCCCGGACCGAAGATGCCCGACGCGTCGAAGCCATGGAAAACGAGGTCATCAAGTTCGAGACAAACGCCGAGACCACGCGCGACGATCCACTGGGATTCATTATCCGCGACATGGCGCAGAATGAGCATTTGCGGGAGTCGTCGCGGCTGGCCGATCTCGTGCAGTCGGGCTTGCGCAAGGTACATCCCGGTCCGAATCGCGGCGTGAAGCAGGCGGGCTTCGTGGTTCTTGTGAAGGCCTTCATGCCGGCGGTGTTGGTCGAAGTCGGATTTGGCAGCAACCGCAGCGAATCGGCGTATATGACAAATGCCGACAGTCAGCATGAACTCGCGGAATCACTGGCCACCGCGGTTGAGGCGTTTCTTGCCCAATACGAACGAAAAGTCGGCGGTGGCACCTGATGCGCGGGCCACGGCCGTTGGTGACGCTCGCGTTGCTGCTGCTGTCGGGATGCGTGTACTACAATGGCGTCTACAACGCGAAGGAAGCGGCGCGCCATGGCGATGCGCGTTTGCGTCGTGATGCCGAGACGGACGCCGTGCAGTTCTTTCAGCTGTCCGCAGAAAAGGCGGAGTCGGTGTTGGTGCGGCATCCCACGTCCCCCTGGCGAATGCGGACCCTGTATCTGGCGGGTCGGGGTGCAGCACTGGGCGGTCAGTGCGACGTGGCCCTGCGGCGGCTCACGGAGTTTCTGTTGCAGCCGGCGGGTACGCCCGACGATCGCGACCGGGCGCGGGTCGCGCTGGCGTCATGTGAAATGCGCACGGCCAACATACCGGTGGCCCGACGGCGTCTCGATTCGTTGGTCAACGTGCGCGATCCGGAAACCGCGCGACAGGCGCGACTCTGGGCAGCACGCGCCGCCCTGGCTGCCGGCGACCGCGACGCCGTCGCGCACTACCTCGGCGGTGCCGAGGACGGCGCGATGCCGTGGGAATTGCTGCTGTCGTCGTTGGCCGCCCACGAATACGTGCGTGTGGAATCGCTTCTCGTCCAGCGCGCGGCGCGCGCCGACTATCGCGACGATGCGGCGCGCGCCTTGCGCGAATTATTCGCGGCCGGTCGCTGGGACGCCGTGGAGTCCGTGGTGCGCGGCTATGATGCGTCGCGCATTCGCGATGCCAGTCGGGCGTCCATGCATTTCGCGGTGGGTGACCTCAACATGCGGGCCGGGCGTGACTCTATCGCGCGACAGCACCTGTTTGTCGCGCGCACACTGGCCGGCCGTGATACGCTCCTCGAGCGCGAGTCCACTGCGCGGATAGCCTATCTGTCGGTGATGCGGGCGTCGACCGTGCGCGAGATAGACACCATCGTCGCGCGCCAGGATAGCGCTGTGCGTCGCACCCCGTTTGCGCGTCGGATCAACGAACAGTTGCTGTTGGTGAAGCTGCTGGCGCAGCAGACCGAACCGACCGGAGCGGCGTGGTTCCTGGCCGCCGAAGTGGCGCGCGACTCGCTTCGTGCGCGTGACGTGGCGCGTGGGTTGTTTCTCCGCCTTGTCCGAGACGTGCCGGGCACACCGTTGGCGCCACAGGCGCTCTACGCCGCGGGTCTGCTGGCGCCCGACAGCGCGAAGGCGTGGCAGGCGCGCATCCAACGCGATTTCGCCGTGTCGTCGGTTGCGGCGTGGTTGAACGGTGACGATCCCGCCGGCCGACCGGATTTTCTCCTGACGCCG
>JANMRE010000284.1:0-8641 GCA_031370885.1 Gemmatimonadaceae bacterium | reverse complement strand
CAGCAGTTGGCCTGTCGAACAACCTGACGGCCTGCAATGGCATCACGTTCACTCCCGCCGCTGAGCGGGCCATTCGCGACGGCCAGTCCAAGTATCCGATAGATTTCACGCGAAACCCCTACAGCCTGTCGGCGTCGCTTTCGCTGCCGATTTTCAACGGCTTCCGGCGCGAACAGCAGATCGAGCAGGCCAATGTATCGCGCCGCAATGCACAGAACGACCTGCGGGGGCAGGAACTGCGCGTGGTGGCCGATGTCACGGCCGCGTTCATGTCGCTGACGGCGGCGCAGCAAACGGTAACGCTGCAAGAACAGAATGTGCGCACCTCGAGGCTGGCGCTGGCGCTGGCCTCGGAGCGCTATCGGGTCGGACTGACGAGCATCGTCGATCTGCAACTGGCGCGCGGGAACTACGAGCGGGCCGAAACCGATCGCATCACTGCTGTCTACGATGTACAACGGGCGTTCACCACGCTCGAAGCGGCCGTTGGCCGTCCTCTTCGCTAACCGGAACAGTCATGACCAGGACCGTCAAATTCGCCGTAGGTGGCGTTGTTATCCTCGCCGTCGGCGCCTTGGGTTTCTTGAGTTGGAAAAAGGGTCAAACCAAGGCCGTCGAAGTCCGCACGGAAGCCGTCGAAGCGCGTGACCTCGTAGCCTCGGTGACCGCCAGCGGTCAGATCCAGCCCAAAACGAAGGTTGACGTCAGCGCCGACGTTACCGGAAAAATCGTGCGTCTGTCCGTCAAGGAGGGCGACATTGTCCACAAGGGTCAGTTTCTCCTCCAGATCGATCCCGAACAGGTAACCGCCGCGCTGCAGCGCGCGGAAGCGGGACTCGCCTCGTCGCGTGCCCAGGCGTCACAGGCACGGGCCAACCTGATTCAGTCGCAAAGAAACTTCGAGCGCTCCGATAACATCAGGAAGCAGTCGCCGGAACTGGTCAGCGATGATCAGCTCGAACAGTTGCGCACGGCGGCTGAGGTGAACAAAGCACAGCTTGAAGCGGCCACCTTCGGGGTGGAGCAGGCGGTGGCGTCGGTGCGAGACGCCAAGCAGGCGCTCAGCCGGACTACGATCATCGCCCCCATGAGCGGCAAGGTTACCCGATTGAACGTGGAAGAGGGCGAAACGGCCATCATGGGTACACTGAACAAGGACGCCGCGACGCTGCTCACCATCAGCGACATGCGGGTGCTCGAAACCAAGGTCAAGGTTGACGAAACCGATGTGGCGCGCATCAGTGTGGGAGATTCAGCCTTGATTCAGATTGACGCGTTCCCCGATACCACGTTCATCGGCCGCGTGGTCGAAATCTCCAACAGCTCGGTGACCAAGGCCGCCGGTGCCAACACCGGCGATCAGGCCATCGACTACGAAGTGCGTGTTCAGCTCCTCAATCCACCCATCGATACCCGGCCCGACTTCTCCGCTACGGCCAAGATTGTCACCGCGAGTCGTACCAAGGTCCTGTCCATTCCGATCATCGCGCTCACGGTCCGTGAGAATGAAAAGCTGCCGAACGCCGATACGGCGGTCACCGTCGGTCGCGCGCAGCCGGCCAAGGAAGTGGGCAAGCGGGACGTGGAAGGGGTGTTCGTGGTGGGCGCCGACAACAAAGTGAGCTTCCGAACCGTAAAGGTGGGGATTGCCGGCGAGCGCCACTTCGAGGTCCTCGAAGGGCTCAAGGCCGGCGAAACCATCGTGGCGGGAACGTATCAGGCAATCCGGGAGCTCAAGGATGGCGCCCTGATTCGCACCGTCAAGCCTGAAGACAAGAAGACCCCGGCCACTGGAAAGAAATCGTGAGCAGGACACTCGATGACACCGGACTCAGCACGACGGCGGAACGTCGTGCGGTCGTGTCAACCGCCGGCGCAACCCCCGACCGGGACTGGGTGATTGTCACGCGCGGACTCAAGCGCGAGTACGACATGGGCGGCGAAATCGTGCGCGCGTTGCGTGGCGTCGACCTCGCAATCCGTCGCAACGAATATGTCGCGATCATGGGCCCGTCGGGTTCCGGCAAGTCCACGCTCATGAATCTCATTGGCTGCCTCGATACACCCAACGAAGGGGAGTATTGGTTGAACGGCATGCTCGCCTCCACGATGTCCGATGATGCGCTCGCCCGCGTGCGCAACAAGGAAATCGGATTCGTGTTCCAGACGTTCAACCTGCTGCCCCGCGCCACCGCTCTGCAAAACGTCGAGCTGCCGCTCGTGTATGCCGGCGTGTCGTCGGCCGAGCGGAAGAAGCGCGCGACCGAGGCGCTGGAACGGGTACAGCTGGGCGGCCGCATCAGTCACCGGCCCAACGAATTATCCGGTGGTCAACGTCAGCGCGTTGCCATCGCCCGCGCGCTGGTAAATCGCCCGTCAATTCTGCTGGCCGACGAACCAACCGGTAACCTCGACTCGCAAACGTCGGAAGAGATCATGCGCGTGTTCGAGGAGCTCGCCAACAACGGACAAACGGTGGTCATGGTGACGCACGAACCGGATATTGCGGTGCACGCGAAGCGCGTCATCGTGTTGCGTGACGGCGTCATTTCCAGCGACGAGACCAGCGCCCAGTACGCGCTGAAACTGGGCAGCGAGCGCATTCACTGATGCGCATGCGACGGTAAGGGCGACTGCGCCGCGCGCAACGCCATACCGCTCCGGAAACTCTGCGCACGGCCGCGCCGTATCTCCCCGCACACCCTCCAGCGGCGCGAGGCGCGCAGAATGCACTTTTTCGAAGCAGTCCGGTTGGCCCTGTCGACCATCCGCGTCCAGAAGCTCAAGAGCGCGTTTACGCTGCTGGGCGTGTGCATCGGCGTCATGTTCCTCATCTCCGTGGTGTCCATCGTGGAAGGGATGGGGCGCTACATGGAAGAAGATCTGATCGGCAAGCTGATTGGCGTGAATACGTTCGAGTTGCGGCATCGCCCCAACATCAACATTGGCGATGTGGACGACGCACAGTGGGAGGAGTATCGCCGTCGGCGTCGCTTGGAGATTACGGACGTGGCGCCCGTGGTGCGCGACCTCCCCGCCGATGTGAAATGGTATTTATCCAGTGAAGATCAGGTGTCCGCCTCGTCGTCCATCAGCAGCAAACCGCGTCAGGTACGCGTATTTGCCGTCGATGGACAGTACTTCGAGGTCAAGAAGCTTGGCGTAACGGTGGGGCGGGCACTCTCCGAACAGGAACTCGCCCGCGGCGAGAAGTCGGTGGTGCTGGGTCCTGATGCCGCCGAACGGTTGTTTCCGGGACTCGATCCGATTGGGCGCGAACTCAAGATGGGTGGCGTGACGTACAAAGTCGTGGGCATCGCCGAATCGCAGGGGAAAGTGTTCGGCATGTCGTTCGACAACTTCCTCGTGGCGTCGTGGCGGTCGCCCGTACGACGATTGCTGAACAGCCGCCCGAACATCGTGGACGCCGTGGCGGTTCAAGCGCCCAGCGAGATTGCGATGCGGGAAACGATGGAGATCGTGCGCGCCACCATGCGCGGCGTTCATCAACTGCGCCCCGGTCAGAAGGATGATTTTTCGCTGCAAACGGCCGACTCGGCACTCGAATTCTGGAACAAGATCAAGCGCTATCTCGTGCTGGCCGGCATTGCGCTTCCGGCCATTGGCCTGGTGGTCGGTGCCATCGTGATCATGAACATCATGCTGGTCGCGGTATCCGAACGCACCCGCGAAATTGGCATTCGCAAGGCGCTGGGCGCGCGTCGCCGCGACATTCTGTCACAGTTTCTCATCGAAGCGTCGACATTGGGCACGGTGGGTTCGGCCATTGGCGTGGGACTCGGTATCGGACTGGCCGAATTGCTGGCGGCCGTGACACCCCTGCCGGCCAGCGTTGCGCCGTGGTCCATTATCGTGGGCGTGGCGCTTGGCGCCGGTGTGGGCATTATCTCCGGCGTGTATCCGGCCAGTCGCGCGTCGCGGTTGGATCCGATCGACGCCCTCCGCCAGGAATAGGCATGGCCCTCGGATCATTTCGGTTGTTCGCTGTTGCCGAAGGCGTGCGCATTGCCATCGACGCCTGCCGCGCCAACAAAGTGCGCGCAGGACTCACCATCCTCGGCATTGCGGTGGGCGTGTTTGTCGTGGTGGCCATCTCGGCGGCGATTCATGGCATCAATCAGTCGGTCGCGCGTGACTTCGCCAGCACGGGACCCACCACGTTTTTTGTCGTGCGCTATCCCATTTCGTTCGAAGGGTGCGATGGCTCGGACGATACCTGCGCGTGGTTGCGCAATCCGCCCATTCGCACCAGTGAAATCGACGCGCTGCGTCGGCTGAGCACGATCGAGGCCGTCGGCGAACGACTGGACTGGTCGGCGGCGGCGCGCTATCGCGATCGCGCGTTGTCGCAGACCAGCGTCGAAGGGTACTCCGCCGAGTGGACGACCATCGGGGCGCCGGACATCTTTCCCGGCCGCGCGTTCACGGCAGCGGAAGCGCGCACCGGCGCTCGGGTTGCCGTGTTGTCCACGCTGATGGTTGAGCGGTTGTTGGGTGATCTGGATCCGATTGGCAAGAGCATCTTGCTGAACGGGGTGCCGTTTGAAGTGATTGGCGTGTTCAAGGACAACTCCAGTTTTCTGTCGGGCGGCGAGCGCCCGAAAGCCGTGGTCCCGGTGCGCGCGCTCATTCGCTATCTCGGTGCGCGCCCGAGTGGTGTCGGGCTGGCTGTCTTGCCCCGCGCTGATGTCACACGCGACCAGGTGGTCGACGACGTTACTGCCGCCATGCGTGGCCAACGCGGCCTGCGACCCTCACAGGAATCGTCGTTCGCGATCATCACGCAGGACAAGTTGCTCGACACGTACAATCAGATTTTCGGATTGTTCTTTCTCGTTATGATCGCACTGTCTGGCGTGGGACTGATCGTGGGCGGTGTGGGTGTCGTGGCCATCATGATGATCTCGGTCACGGAGCGCACGCGGGAGATTGGTGTGCGCAAGGCGCTCGGCGCGACTCGGGGAACGATTCTCTGGCAGTTTCTGGTGGAGGCGGCCACGCTCACCGGCATTGGCGGCGCGATCGGACTGTTCGTGGGATGGTTGGCCGCAGTTGCCATTCGCAACTTTTCGCCGATCGAGGCGTCCATTCCGCCGCTGGCGGTCGTCGCGGCACTGGCGTCGAGCGCGTTCACCGGAATCCTCTTCGGCCTGCTTCCTGCATCGCGCGCCTCGCGTCTCGATCCGGTCGATGCGCTCCGGTACGAATAGCATGCCGTTCGCATGCCGTTCCGTGAGGCGTGCGCCTGGGTTGGAGGTGTTGTGTCATGAGCAGGGCGCAGCAGGTTATTTTGCGGAGTGAAATCCCGTGACGCCATAGGTCTCGCCCTGTCCCAGCTTCGTGTTCAAAAGCTGAAGAGTGCGTTTACCCTGCTCGGTGTAACGATTGGCGTGATGTTTCTCATCGCCGTCGTGTCGATCGTGGAGGGTATGGGGCGCTACGTCGAGGAAGATTTTGCCGGACGTCTCATCGGCAAGAACACGTTCACCTTGCGGCGTTTCAGCAACATGGGTCCCGGCGGCAATCGGGGATTTGACGCCCGGAGCGCGCAACGGCGCCCGCTGCTGAGGATGACCGACGTTGAGGCGGTGCGCGCGGCGATTCCCGCGGGCATGAACTCGAGCATTGCGAACGAAACATTCAAGTACGCCACGTCGGTGGGGGCGCGGCCTCGCCAGGTGCAGGCGGTCGCTACCGATGCGAACTACTTCCTCATCAAAACGTTCGCGGTGGAGAAAGGCCGCGCGTTCACCGATCAGGAAGTGCGCGCCGGAGCAACCGTCATCGTGATCGGCGTGGAGGTGGCCGAGCATTTTTTCCCGGGACTGAATCCGGAAGGTCGGCAGCTTCGCGTGGCCGGGGTGCCATTCACCGTGATCGGGGTGATCGAGAAGCAAGGCTCGGTGTTCGGATTCTCGCTCGACCGATTGGCGATTGCTCCGTACACGTCGCCGATGGGACGAATCATTCGTCCGCAACGTGACATCTCGTCACTCATTGTGCAGGCGGCGCGCCAGGAAGACCTTGCCGATGGCGTTGAAGCGGCGCGCAGTGCGTTGCGGGCGCTTCGCGGACTGCGGGCGAGCGAGCCGGACAACTTCGGGTTGGTTACGCAGGATGCGGCGTTCGCATTCATCAATGAGCTGAAGGGTCGGCTCATTCTGTTTGGCACCGCGCTGCCGGCCATCAGTCTGATTGTAGGTGCCATGGTGATCATGAACATCATGCTGGTGGCCGTCGCCGAACGAACCCGTGAGATCGGCGTGCGCAAGGCGTTGGGCGCGAAGCGCAGTGACATCATGGCGCAGTTTCTGGTGGAAGCGGCAACACTGAGCACGCTTGGCGCGCTGATCGGGATTGCCCTGGGCCTTGGCCTCGCCGAGCTGATTGCCGCTGTGACACCGCTCCCCGCTGCAGTGGCACCGTGGTCGATCGCGGCGGCCATCGTCACCGGCGCCGGCGTAGGCATCGCGGCCGGTCTCTATCCGGCAAGCCGCGCATCGCAGCTGGATCCCATCGCCGCCCTGCGTCAGGAGTAGTATCCCAATGAATCGGTTGCTCCTGGTATTCGAAGGCGTTGGCATGGCGCTGGAGGCGATTCGCTCCAACAAGGTGCGCGCCGCACTCACGATTGCCGGCGTCGCCATCGGCGTTTTTGTCGTGGTGGCGATGGGGGCCGTTGTGAACGGCATTCGATCGTCGTTCCAGAAAGATCTCGATGAGATTGGCGCCACCACGTTCATTGTGCAGCGGCGCAGCAGCGGCATCAACGCGTGTGATGGCACTGACGAGAAATGCCCCGACCGCCGAAACCCGCCCATTTCGTTCGCGGAGTGGGATGTGATCGGTCGGCTGCCCGGCATCTCCAACGTGATTGGCGTGCTGGGGGGCGGCGGAAATTTCGCATACAAGAACGTGCGTCTCGACAACGTGGGCTATGACGCGTACAGCCCCGATTGGCCGCAGGTGGATGCGTCGGATATCAACCCCGGACGCAATTTCACGCGCAGCGAGTACGACGCCGGACAACCGGTGGTTTTGCTGAATGACACGCTCAAAACACAGTTGTTCGGTGACTCCGAACCAATCGGCAAGCAAGTCATGATCAACGGTCGCCAGTTTACCGTGATTGGCATCTATCAGCCGAAAGCCGGTTTTCTCAAATCGCTGGAAGGCAAGGGACCGGATACGCCGCGCGCGATCGTACCGCTGCAGGCGGCCGTGCGCACACTGGACGTGTGGAAGGGTGGACTGACACTGCTGGTCCGCCCCTTCGCCACTGCCTCGCAGAGTCAGGTCATGGACGACGTGATGGCCGCGATGCGGGCACAGCGGGGACTCAAGCCCGGCATGCGCGCCACGTTCTATCTGGTCGAACAGGATCGCATCAAGGAGACGTTCGACCAACTGTTCGGCGCGATCTTCGCCGTTGGTCTTGCCCTCTCGGCCGTGGCGCTGCTGGTGGGCGGGGTGGGTGTGGTGGCCATCATGATGATCTCGGTGACCGAGCGAACCCGCGAGATCGGTGTGCGCAAGGCGCTGGGCGCCACCGCCGGTACCATTCGCTGGCAGTTTCTGGTGGAGGCCGCCACGCTCACCAGTATAGGTGCGCTGATCGGACTCGGTATTGGCGCGCTGCTGGCGTGGGTGATTCGCAGCTACAGCAGCATTCCGGCAACGTTGCCGGTGAGCATTGTCGCGACGGCTCTGGTTGCCAGCGCCGTGACCGGCGTTGCGTTCGGCATGCTGCCCGCCATTCGTGCCTCGCAACTCGATCCCATCGAAGCCCTTCGCCACGAATAGCGGCTGGCTGATGCGCTTCTCCGACGTCATCCGGTTGTCGTTGCAGCAGTTGCGCGTGAATCCGTTACGGACAGCGTTCACGTTGCTGGGAATCGTGGTGTCGGTGGGGTTTCTGGTGGCAGTGGTGGCGATCATCCAGGGAATGAACGCGTATGTGAAGGAGAACATCGCCGACGCGATGATTGGCATGAATACGTTTCAGGTGCGCCGCCTGCCGATCAGTCTGGGTCTGTTCAACGACGATGAGTTTCGGTTGTTACGGAGACGTCCCCGGGTCGACGAGCGTGATGCGGATGCCGTGCGCGCGGCGCTGCCCGATGCGGATGCGATCAGCCTGCAGTCGGGGTGGCCAACGCCGCAGGCCGATATCACCTGGCGAAACCGCACGCTGGGGAGTGTGCAGGTGTTTGGCGTCACAGCGGCCTACCAGACGGTGCAGGACTACACCTTTACAGCGGGTCGTCCGCTCAGTGACACCGACGTGAGTGAACGCCGCCGGGTGGCGGTGATTGGTGCCGACGTTGCCGGAAAGTTGTTCAACGAGGGCAACGCCATTGATCAGGACGTGCGACTGATGGGTCAGCGTTTCACGGTGATCGGCGTGGTCGGCCGGAAGGGTCGCGTGCTGGGCCAATCGTTTGACGGGTTCGCATTGCTGCCCATCTCCGCCTTCGAAGCGATTTACGGGCGTCGGCAAACCACCACCATCTCGGTAAAGATGCGTGAGGCGGCCGACGTCGCGCCGGCCATGGCGCGGGCGCAGGAGGCGATGCGCGTGTCGCGCGGACTGCGACCCATCGAAGCGGACAACTTTGAT
>JANMRE010000262.1:0-18078 GCA_031370885.1 Gemmatimonadaceae bacterium | reverse complement strand
CCCGCACAGCAACGCCGCGATCCCGGTCTCGCTCGAGGCGCTGATGGGTGGTACAGAGGCGGTGACCTCACGGGGCAATCCGGTCATTCAGCTCGACGAAGGCAGTTTGGCGATCAGTGTGGCCGTTGCCATTCTGGCCGCCGTGCTGTTGTCGCTCCCGGTAGCATGGGTGTATCAGCTCACGCGCGCCAAGCGCGGCTACCAGCAGTCGATCGTGCAGTTGCTGGTGGTGCTGCCCGCGGTCGTGGCGGGAATCGTGCTGCTGGTGAAGTACAGCGTTGCCCTGGCATTCAGTTTGGCGGGTATCGTGGCCGCGGTGCGATTCCGCAACACGCTCGAAGACAGCAAGGATGCGGTGTACGTATTTCTCGCGACCGCCATCGGCCTGGCGTCGGCCGTGAACTTGCCGGTGGCGACGGTCATGTCGATCGGCTTCAATGCGGTCTCGTTGGCGCTCTGGTTCACCGATTTCGGCAGTGCACCGGTGGAACTCGACGGTCGGATCGCCGAAAAGCGACTCAAGCGCGCGAAGCAATTGGCGCGCACCGGCACGTTCGTCGCGCGCATCGACGACGAAGTGTTCCGGAACATGTCGCGTGAGCAGCTGGAGGGGGTGGCCGAGCGGGCGTGGAGGCGCGCCAATGCCACGGGCGAAGAACCAACGACGGTGTCGGAAGAGTTGCGTCTGCGCATTACGACCGGCGATCAGGGTAACATGCGTCGCGCGGTGGAGGTGCGGCTGCAAGAGTACACCAAGCAATGGCGCGTGGGCGTCATTGAGCAGACGGATGGCATCACCGTCGTGGAGTATCATGTGCAGTTGCGAAAGAAAACCACGCCGGAGGAGCTGCTGACCCTCGTGCGCACCGCCGGTTCGACCTTTGTCACCAACGCGGAGTTGTCCTGATGCGCCGCCGTTCCGGAGTTCTCGTTCTCGTTCACGTTGCATTGCTGTCCGCCCTGGCGGTGGCGCTTCTCCCCCCGCACGCGATCGCGGCGCAGGGCGCGCCGCCAAAGGGCAAGGCCCCCAAATCCGCCAAGTCCGACTCGGCGAAGAAAAGCGCCAAAGCGCCAAGCGACACCACGCCGAAAGTGGCCAAGTTGCCCAACTCGCCGTTGTTCCGAAGTCAGTCGCTCATGGAAGTCACGTTTACGACGAACATCAAGGCGATCAGGAAAGACAAGGGTGACAAGGCACCGTGGCATGCCGCCACGCTCAGCTATGCTGATACCAATTCGCAATCGGGAAAGCGCGTGGTGCCAGTCCGCGCACGCACGCGCGGCATCTGGCGGCTCAAGAACTGCGACTTCCCGCCGATCCGGCTCAACTTCGTGAACAAGGACGCCAAAGGCAGCGTGTTCCACGATCTCGACGAGCCGAAACTGGTGGGGTACTGCAAGGGAATGTCCAACTACGAGCAGTACATCCTGCAGGAATTCCAGCTCTATCGGATCTATCGACTCCTGACGCCGGTCAGCCATCAGGTCCGTCTGCTGCGCATGACCTATGTCGACAGCGCAACGGCCAAGGTTGAAGCCACGAAGTATGCATTCATTGTGGAAGACCCCGCGCACGTGGCCGCCGCGGTGAATGGCAAGATCATGAAAGTGCTGGGCGCCACGTCCGACGATCTGGACGGCGAGCAGGCCACTCTCGCCTATCTGTTTCAGTACCTGATTGGCAATACGGACTTCTCGTTTGGTGGATTGCACAACGCGGAACTGGTGGCCCTCCCCACCGGCACCAACATGCCGATCGCGTACGACTTCGATTTCGCCGGCGCCATCGACGCGTCGTACGCCACGCCCGATACGTCGCTGCGCATCACCCGCGTGCGCGACCGGCAGTATCGCGGGTTTTGTCAGCAGAACCCATTGGTGCCGAAAGTGCTTCAGCAATTTCGCGACAAGAAGGCGGCGATCTACGCGTTGTACAGCGACCAACTCGGCGCGCTCATGGCGCCCCGGACGGTGAAGGAAACGCTGGAGTACTTCGACGCGTTCTACGCCACGATTGCGGATCCGAAGGACGTGGAACGTCGCATTCTCCGCGATTGCCGCAACCCACGGTGAACGAACAGCGCGACGTGGTGGTGCAACGCTTGTCGGAGCAGTTTGCGGCGGACCGTCTGAGTCTTGATGAACTCGAACGGCGACTGGATCTCGTATATCAGGCGCGCTCGCCGGCCGAGTTGGCGGCGCTCACGGCCGATCTGCCGGCTCCGGTGGCGATCGCGTCGCCCGCCGTTCGTGGCTCACACGGTGTGATCACGCGGAGCATCCGCACCGTGCTGGGTAATGCGGTGCGCAGCGGGGCCATGGAACTGCCGCCGCGTTTGGAAGTACGCGCTATACTGGGCAACATCGAGCTTGACTTGCGCGAGGCGTCGTTCGGCCCCTTCACCGAGATCTCAATTCGTTCGGTGCTTGGCAACGTGGAGATCACACTGCCGGTTGGTGTGCGCGTGGAGAACGACGGAAACGGATTTCTCGGATCGTTCGAGTGTCACGTCGCACCCGGCGCCATGCCGATGGTTGGCACCGCGCCCGTGGTGCGACTCACGGGTCGCGCGGTGTTGGGAAACGTCGAGGTGCACGCCGTGCCGGGCTTGGAGCCGCCGGGAGCACATCGGGCACTGGGGCGCTGAAAAAATAGGCTCTTCGGGATTTCGTGTGGGTAGAAACCGCGCATTTTGAAGGGTGTTCTTGCCAGTTTTGAGCGGTGAAGTGAACCACCTGAACCACGGAGCACACAGAGCGCACGGAGTACTGCCATCCACGGAAACGCGCGGAACCAACGGAAACAACGGAAACGAACTTCATGGTATTGGTTTCCTTGTTGTGTCCCCTGTTTCGGCGCGTTTCCGTGGATGGCGGTTCAGGTCGACCAGAGCGTCCAGGCGTTCAGGCGCGCTCGGGCCACGGTACGAACACGTCAACGGCGCACCCGATCCACTTGCCGCCATCGTACCGCGTGATCGGCGCCTGTTCTGCGGCCTTCAAAGCCGTCGGACGTACAATTCACCCACACGAAATCCTGAAGAGCAAAAAAAACAAGAGAGGCTTCGAAGGAAAGCAGTTTCGTTGCCTTGCGCTCGGGATTGCGCCAGTCCGATTCGATCTTGACGAAGTGCGTGTTGTGGTGCGTTTCGAATCCGCCTGGGGCGCCCCACTCCGCCAATTCAAGCCGATGCTTGCCGCCCGTGGCCGGGGCGAGACTCTCCACCAGGGCGATGTGTTTGTACCTCTTGTTGCTTCCCTCGCGCGGCGGCCCATAGGTGACCACCACCGTGCCTGGGTTATTTCGCCGATGGATGCAATGGGCTTGAGGGGAACGCAATTCCGCGACGCCTCCACGCTTCGTGCGGGCTCCCACGACCGGCGTAGCTGCGACGAATGCTGTGTCGGCAGAACTCCTCGGACGCGGGAATCCCGTAGCCGGCGGGCAACGTGAATAGACTCGGCACTGCGCTACCGGAGCTGTCCTTGCGCGCTTTTGCGATAGCGCTGAGCAGGTGGCCGCGCTCCGTAACACCATCGGCGGGTTCACCCGAGATGTATCGCCGGATATCGGCGTACCCAAGGATTCGGAGCGGCAGGTCGCTCATGAACAGCGAGTGATACATGCTCAGGTACTGCAACGGTCCGACCATGGTCTCCTCCCGTTTCGCGTTTCACGCTTCCCGTTTCACGCTTCCCGTCTCCCGTCTCTCGCCCAACGTCGCCATGTCTATCACGAACCGATAGCGCACGTCGCTCCTGAGCATCCGTTCGTAGGCGTCGTTCACCTGGTCGGCGCGAATCAGCTCGATGTCCGAGACAATGCCATGCTGCGCACAGAAGTCCAGCATCTCCTGTGTCTCGGCGATTCCACCAATCAGCGAACCGGCCAGTGAGCGCCGCTTCATGATCAGCGGTGATGGGCGCAGCGCCGGGTGCGGCTGGGGCGAGAGTCCCACCAGCACGAGGGCGCCGTCCAGCCGCAGCAAGCGCAGTTCGCTCTCGAGATCGTGCGCGGTGCCCACCGTGTCGATGATCAGATCGAGTGTGTTGCGCAACGCTTTCATGGCCACTCGATCGGTGGACAGCGCGACGTCGTGCGCGCCCAGCCGCGACGCGTCGGCGGCCTTGCCGGGTGACGTGGTGAGCACCACTACGTGAGCACCCAAGGCACGCGCAATCTTCACCGCCATGTGCCCCAGACCGCCGATACCGACAACGGCGACCCGTTTGCCAGGACCCGCGTTCCAGTGCTTGAGTGGCGAATACGTGGTAATCCCGGCGCACAGCAGCGGCGCTGCGGCGGCCGGATCAAGTCCGTTGGGGATCGCCAAGACAAAGCGTTCGTCTACTACGATCGCGGTCGAGTAACCTCCTTGCGTTGGTTTGCCGGTTTGCTTTTCGATTCCGTCGTAGGTATTCGTCATGCCGACTTCGCAGTACTGCTCGAGACCCCGAGCACAGCTGGAACACTGTTGGCAGCTGTCCACCATGCAACCCACTCCTACCAGATCGCCCGTTTTGTATTGGGTGACCTCGGCACCGATGGCGACCACGCGACCTACGATCTCGTGACCGGGAACGAGTGGGTACGTGACCGGACTCCATTCGCCGCGAACCGTGTGGAGGTCGGAATGGCAGATCCCGCAGTACAGGATCTCGATCTGCACGTCACGCCCACCGGGGTCGCGCCGATCAAATTTCCAGAGTGCCAGCGGGGTAGAGGCGCTGAAGGCGGCGTAGCCGAGTGCGGAGATGGACATGGAGTTAAACGTCGCGAGGGGGACAGCCGTTTGACAGTCAGGCCTCCTCAGTTCCTTCTACGCCCCGATTCATGCCCCCCTCCCGATTCACCTCGCTTGCTCGCGGTCTCACGCTCGCGCTGGCGTTGGCGACAGTGTCCTCCGTGGCCAGCGCGCAGACGCTCGATTCCATTTCCGCCGCCGGCATGCGCTGGCGCGCGGTTGGTCCGGCCAACTTCATGGGACGCATGTCCGACGTGGTCGGCATCCCTGGCCCCTCCAAAACGCTGTTTGTTGCTGCGGCAGCGGGCGGTATCTGGAAGTCCACCAACAACGGCATTACCTGGCGTCCTGTATTCGATGACAAGCGGGTGATCTCGATGGGTATGCTGGCCATCGCACCCACGGATACGCAGCAAGTGTGGGCCGGTACTGGCGAGCCCAACTCGCGCAACTCCATCGAACCGGGTGGCGGCATCTACAAGTCCACCGACGGTGGTATCACATGGACGCTCAAGGGTCTTGAGAAGACCGAAGCCATCGGTCGCGTGGTGGTGCATCCCACCAATCCGAACACGGTGTTTGTGGCGGCGCTGGGCGCGACGTGGCGCAGTAACCCCGAGCGCGGCCTGTATCGCACCACCGACGGCGGTACCACGTGGCAGATGGTGAAGTTCGTGAGCGACAAGGCCGGCTTCATTGACGTGGCCATGAACCAGAAAGACCCGAATATCCTGTTCGCGTCAAGCTGGGAGCGGCTGCGCACGCCATACTCGCTGAAGAGCGGCGGCGCGGGTTCGGCGCTGTGGAAAAGCACCGATGGTGGTACGACGTGGACGGAAGTGAAAGGCGGCGGTTGGCCCGATGGTCTCAAGGGTCGCATCAACCTTGACATCAATCGCACCAATCCCAACGTGATCTACGCGATGGTCGAAGGCACCGGACTCGATGCGAAGGGCAGCTACGAACCGTCGCGCACCCCGCGTGATAACGGACTGTGGCGTTCTACCGACGGCGGCGCGACGTGGACCAAGATGAACAGCATCAACGTGCGTCCGTTCTACTATTCGCAGGTGCGCTCCGATCCGAAGAATCCCGATCGTGTGTATTTCTCCAGTACTGAGTTGCAGGTGTCTGATGACGGGGGCAAGACGTCACGCGGTGCGGCGCAGGGCGTGCACATCGATACGCACGGCTTGTGGATCGATCCGAATGACACCGAACGGTGGGTTATCGCCAACGACGGCGGCGTTGCGGTCACCTTTGACAAGGGCGGCAACTTCACACAGATGCAGAATCTGGCCGTCGGGCAATTTTACGAAGTGGCCTACGACATGGCGGTGCCGTACAACATCTGCGGTGGGGCGCAGGACAACGGCACGTGGTGTGGACCGAGCAGGCGCCGCAGTGGTGCAACCACGCTGGGATACTGGTTTACCATTGCCGGCGGCGACGGATTTTATGCCGCGATGGATCCCACCGATCCGAACATCGTGTACGGCGAATCACAGGGCGGCAACGCTTCGCGCCTCAATCTCAAATCGGGCGAACGGCAGGCGTTTGTGAAGCCCAACTGGCAACCCAAGTATCGTGAGTGGGAGGATTCCATCGCGATCCTGCGCGGCGATCCACTCGCACCGATCACGAAGGGGCAAACCGTCGCTATCGCCGCACTGCGTACCAGGCAGAAGCAGGATTCGGTGGATCTCAATCTGCGCTTCAACTGGAACGCGCCGTTCTTCATCTCGCCGCACAACCCGGCTGTGATCTACTTCGCCGGCAGCCGAGTGCTCAAGTCGGTAAAGCGCGGCGACGATCTGCAACTCATTTCACCCGATTTGTCAAAAAAACTGGCGGCCAAAATCGATACATCGGTGCGACTCACCGGCGGCATCACGATCGATGCGACTGGCGCCGAGACGTACGGAACCGTGGTGGCGTTGGAAGAGAGCCCGGCGCGTCCGGGACTGCTGTTTGCCGGTACCGATGACGGGAACGTGTGGAAGTCGGCGAATGACGGTGGCGTCTGGGAAGATCTTTCGCCCAAGCTGGCGCCGATGTTGCCGAACAACGGCGAGGTGACCGTTTCCCGGATCGAGGCATCGAAGTTCGATACCGAAACGTTCTATGTATCATTCGACAACCATCGTTGGGGCGACTTCAAGCCGTACCTGTTCGTCACCACCGATGGTGGCAAATCGTTCAAGTCGCTGGTCAACAATTTGCCAACCGGTGCGCCCGGTGACTTTCTGCACGTGATTCGCGAAGACCCGTACAACCGCGATTTGCTGTTCGTGGGGTCGTCACTGGGCGTGTATGCGTCGATCGATCGTGGCAAGTCGTGGGCAACGTTCACGGCGAACCTGCCCAGTGTGCCAGTGTATGATCTGCAGATCCATCCCCGCGATCACGAGTTGATTGCGGCAACGCATGGTCGTTCGTTCTGGATCGTGGACATCGCACCGCTGGAACAGCTGACCACGACCACCGTGGCCAAGTCTGTGCATCTGTTCGAGCCGAAGCCGGCGTTCCAGTGGGGTGAATCCCCAACGCTTGGCGCGTCGGGCAATGGCAACGCGCAAGGTTTCTTTGCGACGCCCAATCCAACCTACGGTGCCTCCATTTCCTATCGCGTGACAGGCACCGGCGGTCAGTCCGCGCGCATCAGCATCGTTGATGCGCAAGGGGACACGTTGCAATCGCTCACCGGACCCGGCACTCCAGGGCTGCACACCGTAACGTGGGGCTACGCCGTGACACCCAAGCCAACACCTCGTGCGCCGCTGTCGCCCAGCGAAAAACGGGACTCGATTCTGCGCGCGGTGCGCGGACCAGTGGTGCTCGATTCCCTGGCGAAGGCCAAGTACGACTCGGCTGCGATTGCGCAAGCGAAAGGACTGCTCAATCCACCGGTCGGAGGCGCAGGAGCTGCCGGATTTGGCGGGGGTGGTGGTGGTGGTGGCGGACGCGGTGGTGCGGTGTCGTGCGAACGTCCGCTCACGCAATGGGAGCCATTCTGTGCACGTCCAGGTGAGGCGACGGCAGGACGCGGCGGCGGCGGCGGTGGCGGCGGTGGCGGTGGTGGTGGTGGTGGTGGTGGGCGCGGCGGTGGTGCGCCGTCTCCCGAAGTGCTCAAGATCTTCCAGCTTATTGGCGTATCGGCGCCGGGCGCCGGCGGTCGTGGGGGCGGCGGCGGTGGCGGGGGCGGCTTCGGCGGTGGCGGCGGGCGCAACGCGACTACCGGCGACTACATGGTCATCCTGCAGATGGGTGGCACCGTGGTGAAGCAGAAGCTGCGCATTGAAAACATGGGCGCAGCGTCGACCGGCTCACCATTTGGACCGACATTGTAGTTGAAGAAGGGAGACGGGAGAAGGGAGACGGAAGACATCCAGGCTGGAAGTCTCCCGTCTCCCTTCTTACGTCTCCCGTCTATTTTCTACCATGCACCAATACCAGTATCAGGCCAGCGACGAAGCCGTGAGTGCCCTGCGTCGGTTGCGCAGCGCCTGGTCGCGTATTCACATCGCCGAGACTGCGGTGACCGTGGTTCTTGCTGACGGCACGGGCGTGTGTATTCAAGTGGAAGCGGCAGACATCGAAGATGCGTTCGAGGCGTTTCGACTGACCGCCACGATCGATCCGTCACCCATGGTGTACGGCGACGCCATGAGCGCATTCGCCGAGCCGGGAAACGATATTGTGCTGTTCACCGGCGCCACGTGGAGCGAGCAAAACGCGAAGACACGTGACCCGATTGTGTCACAGACTGGCGTGATGAGCTTCAGCGGTCATCCGGGACAGTTGTCCGACACGGCCGATATCGTGTGCATCACCACTGATGCGGTGGTGATTGCGACGGCGGCGGGCGTGGGCATGCTCATTCGCACTGGACTCAAGCCGTATTCGCTGGAGGTTGTCCATGATCCGGCCGCTGTTCAGACATTCCTGATTGAGCGGGGCTATGCCACCGAGAGTGAAACGTCGGAAGGGTGAGTACCCCTCGGTAGTTTCCTGTTCTCACTTTGGTGCCCGCGTGAACAGCACGTAGTCCGCGATCGCGGCGTTCGATTTTCCGTCGGCTTTGGACAGATCCGCAATCGGTACGCCGGTTAGCACCACGGTCTTCGCCGATGGCACGCGCCGAGTCACTCGCGCCGCCGTGCCCAGTCCCCCGTCGCTGTGAAAGGCGCCGTCCACCTGGTACACGAGGCGGCCGGGCCATCTCGTCATCGCGTTGGCGATAGACTCCCCCATTGTTTCGTCCTTCACGCACTGCGCTTCGTAAAACAGGTCGGTCATCCGGGCCATCGCGGTCGCATCGCCCGCCGTTGGCGGTCCGCCGCCCGCGCTATGTCCAGTCATCGTTGCCGCGAACTTCGTGTAGTATGCATCCTTGGGACACTGGTTCTCGGCTGCCGCCCAGGCCCTCTCGACTCTGGCAATTGTGTCGAGCACGGCGAGTCCCTTCTTGCCCACGGCGCTGGCAATGCGACGCGGCACATTGGCCGCGATCACGGGCCAGCCATGCACGCGTGCGAGTTCGACCATCGGTCGATAGTCGGTGGTGTAGCGATCCCACGGCCGAGCACCGTCGAGGAAGTTCTTTTCGGAGATGTTTCCGGCCAGATACTGATCGAGCAGCGGTTGCACATCGCGCTCGAACATCTCGAGCGTCACGATCACCTCACCCCGTCGCGCTCCGATTCCGGCCAGCACCGCGGCTTCGGCGGAGTGGGTGGCGGGGTCGTCATGTTGTTCACCGAAAAACACCACATCGGCTTTGGACGCGGCCTCGATGAGTTGGTTGAAGGTGATGAAACGCGCGGCCTTGCTGTCGTACACGCGGAGCGCAGCGGGCGAGGACAGTGCGGCAGCGACCGTGGTAACCGGAGTGCGACCGGAGGAGGCGCAGGCCGTGGTGAACGCGAGCGTTGCCGTAAGCGCGCGCGTGACAAGTCGGGTAGCGGGCATCACGCGGGATTGATGACGATGAGAAGGGCGAACGCGATTCGCTTCAAAGTTGCACTGGCTGCGCAACGGGCACAATCCAACGAATGAATCGGCGCAAGCCGCGTGTCGTGGTCATCACCAAAAGATCGAGCGCGCAGTAAAACGCCCCCGCCGCCACCGGCGGATTGAGCGTGACCATGCCCGTACGACCCACCTGCGCATTCCAGTGCCAGTTGCCCAGCCAGGTGCCGTAGAGTTCCATGACCAGCGCCAATATGAACATCGCAGTGTACAGCTTTCGCTCCCGGCCCCACATCACGCTGGCCAGGAACACCGCGACCAACAGTGCGCTGAACGTATCACGACCGCTCAACGCGAGAACGCTCACCACGAGCGCAGCGGCAACGGCGACCACGCGCACGGTCATGGCGGAAAGGCGCGGCGCGATGCAGAGCCCAAGCAGAAACAACAGCACATGCCCAGGCGGAACGAACAGCGGCAGGTTGCCAAGTCGGTAGTCGTACACACGCCAGACCAGCGACAGCAGTACCTCACCGATGCTTGCGTAGGCGAGGCAGAGCAGCATCATGGTGCGGCCGGCGCCATCCACGCTGCGCAGAATCCACAGGAAGGAAATGCACGTGGCGGCCACGACCAATGGCTGCCCCCACCGTCCACCGAGTTGATCGAACAACAAGCCGGTGGAAATAAGGGCGGGAACCAGCAGCAGGATGCGGCGGGTGGGAAGGGCGGGGAGGATGGTGTTCGCCGTTACCTGGTCCCCCTCAGATATTCCACCGCCAAACCCGCCATCGCTTTTACGCCAGTGGGCAACGCGCCTTCGTCCACGAAAAACAACGGCGAATGATTGGCCGGTACAGTGCGCCAATCCTGATTTGTCGGCGTCACGCCGAGATTGAAGAACAGTCCCGGTACGCGGTTCTGATAGAACGAGAAATCTTCCGACGCCGTCCATAGTCCCGGTACGATCAGTCCGGCCGATCCCGCTGCCCATTGCAGCGTTGGCGTGGCGCGCGTAGTGAGCGCGCTGTCATTGCGTGTCACCAGATACCCGCTGTCGATTTGCACGCGCGCTGTCGCGCCGGAACTCATCGCAATGTGTTGCGCCGTTGCCGTCACGCGCTTGAAGATTTCGGCGCGCACCTTCATGTCGAATGTGCGAATGGTGCCCAGCATGACCACGCTGTCCGGGATGATGTTGCTGCGTACGCCGCCCTGAAAGGCGCCCACGGTAATGATGGCCGGCAATTGACTGATGTCGACCTGGCGGCTCACGATGGTTTGCAATCCCGTCACGATTTGCGCGCCGACAACAATGGGATCGACGCCGCCCCACGGTGCGGCGCCGTGCGTCTGACGTCCACGCACAATGATGGTAAAGCTGTTCGACGCCGCCATGACCGGTCCCGGACGCGCGGTGAGTTGACCCAGCGGTCCGGGCCCGACATGCAGACCGAACACCGCGTCCACCTTGGGATTCTCCAGCACGCCGTCGCGAATCATCAACTCGGCGCCACCACCACCGTTGGCGAGTCCTTCTTCAGCGGGCTGAAAGATGAACTTCACGGAGCCCGCCAGTTGGCTCTTCATGCCGACGAGCACTTCCGCGGCGCCCAGCAGCATGGCCACATGTGAATCGTGTCCGCAGGCATGCATGATGCCCACCGGCGCGCCGCGATAGGTGCCTTTGGCCCTGGACTTGAAGGGGAGGTCGGTGAGTTCTTCCACGGGCAATCCGTCCATGTCGGCGCGCAGCGCCACGACGGGTCCGGGCTTGTCGCCCTTGAGCAGTCCCACCACTCCGTGACCGCCCACCTCGGTGCGCACTTCGATGCCCATGGCCTTCAGTTGTTCAGCGACCAGCTTTGACGTACGTACCTCCTCGCCAGACAGCTCCGGATGTTCGTGGATGTCGCGACGCCACCCCATGACCTTGGGCATCACGGTTGCGACGCGACGCTCGATCTCGGCGTTGAGTGGTGACAGCTTGGCGGCGGGCGACTGCGCGTTCGAGGTGGTCAACGCGACCAACGTCAGGGCGGCGGAACCAAGACGGGCAAGGCGAAGGGACATGGGCGGGCTTTCCGGGTTGGTAGCGTGGACTGGCCGAGGCGGGCGTACGGCTGAATAATGTGGTGATCGGGGGCGAAGAGATATCCTGTCCCACCCACTTTCCAAATACGCACTATGTCCACGTTGGGTCGTACGGCAGATCGTGATGCGTTGATCGCGCGCATTGAACGGCTCTCACCCGACGCGAATGCTGTCTGGGGGCGCATGAACGCGCCACAGATGCTGGCGCATTGCGCAGACGCCCTGCGCATGGGGCTTGGAGACCTGCCCGTCAAGCCCAAGCACGCGACCATTCCGCGAATGGCGCTGTTCAAATGGCTGTTCCTGAATGTGCTGCCATTTCCCAAGGGCGCGCCAACGGCGAAAGAACTGATCAGTCGCACGCCCGAGACATGGGGGGTGGAGCGGTCGCAGTTGATTGAACTGATGAAACGCGCCGGTGGCGACGAGTCGCGGTCAGTGACCGCTGAGCATCCGCTGTTTGGCCCGCTGACCCGTGCCCAGTGGGGGCAATTGGCGTGGAAACATCTGGATCATCACCTGCGGCAATTCGGCGTGTAGCAACGTGGACAGGCGTGTCACGATCCTGCGGCGTCCTTGCGCTTACCGGAACCCCAGGTGACCCCGACGAACAATCGCGATGCAATTGGTCGAGTACCCGGCCGGTCAGTGTCGTGCAGCGCAGACCAACCGAGATACACGAGGCTGTATCGCACGGTGAGTCCATACTCAATTTCCATGGAACTCGTCGTGTCACCAGACGCTGAGACCGCACCGCTCGTCGCTTTGGTGTCGAGATAGTACAGCCGAAACGCGTACCGTGCGCCAACAAACGGTATGATCGACGCACCGCGATACACCGGCTGCTCAATGCCCACAGAAACGCCTGCTCGCGCGGCTACCGCATGCGTCGTCACATTGAAATCGACGCCGCGATTGGCCGGTGCATCCCAGACGCTATGCCGGTACCCGATACCAAGCCCGGGACATACAGTCACTCGTGAAGCGCCAAACTGCAACGAAAATCGCGCGTCTCCCGACTGCGTGGTGCTTGCCGGGACCTTCTCGAGCACGCGACCCCCGACGCTGAAGGCGACGTGCTGACCCGCCACGGTCGCCGTTGCACCGTTACTGTAGCCAGCAAACGCGGCGCCGCGGTCGTAGCTGATGCCCCCGTGCGATGGCGTGCCGAAACACACCTGCGCGTGCACGGCGCGCGAGCTGACGAGGAGCGTCAGCGTGGCCGCACAAAGGGAACGCGCGCGATGGTTCACGATGCCCATGGCCATAGTCCGTTGAGTGGGTTGAAGGAGTCTGCAGACGTGACGAGCAGACACACGGCGGATCGTATTCCATGACATCATCGTTCAAAGACCAGCGTGTACGTGACTTCGGCGATAAAGATGTCCACTGACGCCCTGATGGTGATCTTTGACGCCACGCCGAGTGTCGATGTGATGGTCATCGGTGCCTCGTACTTCCCGGCACCGAGGTAGCCAGCATTTGTTTCGTGGTTATTATGGAATCGGCCGGAGTAGCTCTTCCGATTGATGCCATTCGTGCTCGTAGTCGCACTGTTCGTGATCCCATAGTTCGCGATGGCGGTGCCTTCGGATCGGAGCAGTAAGTTGCAATCGTTGTCGAATCCGGCGTCGTCGGTATTGAAGGATACAACACCAAATTGCAGGTATTTCGGCGGGTCGAGCGGTTTCTTGGGATCCGGAGGCAGGCGGTACCCGGTCGCTGGAATAGACTGACCATCGATCGTCCTGAGCGACCATTGGCCGTCCAGTCGGTCCGGGTCCGTAAGAGTTAATGTCTGCTCGTTGAACTTCCTGCCAAAACACGGTTGCGTGAATCTGATCACGTCGCACGCAGGGAGCACGAGTCCAACAAACACGACGCACAGGCAAAGGGCGGAGGCAGTTTGTGCAGCACGCATCGCGTTTAATCCTCCTAAGTGAGCCAACGTCTCAGGGGCGGAAGCGAGACGCGAGTGCCGAAACAGCCATTAGCAGTAAATAAGGCGCAAAATCGACGCGGATCTACCGATGGCCGTATCAGCCCTTCTGGCGACCTCGGCGATGCGGCTCCACCTTTCGGATCAGATGCGGTCCAATACCCTTCCTCCCTGTCGGCACTTCAGGTGATCGAGCCGACTATCCTACTCTTGCGCGCGCGCTCAGGGCTGCGCGACGCAATCGACGCGTCGGTTTGGCCTCCAGATTGCCACTCCAGAGTACCTGCAACACAGCGCTTCCTCTTGCCGGCCTTGCCAGTTGATTGAGCCGACGACGCTGCTCTTGAACGCGAGGTCCGGGCGCCGCGCCGCGCTGGATGCGCTGTTCCCGGTCGTGTATGCGGAGCTGCGACGACGGGCTCACGCGTACCTGCTTGGCGAACGTCCAGACCATACGCTGTCCACCACCGCGCTGGTGCATGAGGCCTACCTTGAACTTATCGATATCGAGCGCGTCGAATACCGTGACCGATCGCATTTCATGGCGGTCGCGGCGCGCGCCATGCGGCGCATTCTGGTGGATTCGGCGCGTCGCCACCAGGCAGACAAACGCGGCGGCGGATCCACCACGCTCAGTTTGGATGACGCGCATTCGATTTCCATTTCGCAATCAGAACACATTGTGGCACTCGATGGTGCCCTTGAGCGGCTTGGTACGCAGAGTGAACGACTTGCCCGAACAGTCGAGCTGCGCTTCTTTGCCGGGCTCACCATTGAAGAGACGGCCCGGGCGATGGAGTTGGCGCCCAGCACGGTGCAACTCGACTGGCTGAAAGCGAAGGCGTGGCTCTATCGCGAGCTTGCGGAATCGTAGCGTGCTTGAAGACTCCGCATTGTGGCGCAAGATCGAACCGGCGTTGGACCAATTGCTGCTCGCGCCACCGGCCGATCGTGAACGTTTGATCGAGGAGTTATCAAACGGGGATCCGATCTTTCGCGAGGAACTGTCGACGCTGGTGGCCGCGCACGACGCGGCCCTTGCATTTCTCGAGACGCCGCCCCATGTGTTGATCGAAACGGAAGAACAGGATGCCGACCGTCACTCGGGCCGCGACATCGCCGGTCGAATAATTGGCCGATACAAACTGCTCGAACAGATTGCGCGCGGCGGAATGGGAACGGTGTGGCTGGCCAGTCGCGCCGACGGACAATACGAGCAACGTGTTGCGCTGAGACTCATCAAGCGCGGCATGGACACCGACGAAGTGGTGTCGCGCTTTCTGCGAGAGCGCCAGATCCTTGCCCGATTGCAGCATCCGAACATCGCGCGGCTGCTGGATGGCGGCGTGTCAGACGATGGGCTGCCGTACTTCGCGATGGAGCACGTGGTTGGTGTTCCCATCACGCAGTATTGTCGCGAGCATCGTCTGGACATCGTCGATCGCCTGAGACTGTTCGAGGTGGTGTGTCACGCTGTACAACATGCGCATCGTGGTCTGGTTGTGCATCGCGATCTCAAGCCGTCGAATGTGCTGGTCACCGACGCCGGTGACGTGAAATTGCTGGACTTCGGTATCGCCAAGTTGCTGGACGAAGAGGAGACCGGCACGCTCACCGGGTGGAGTCGCCCCTTCACGCCGGAGTATGCAACACCCGAGCAGCTCACCGGCGCCCCGATCACCACGGCGTGCGACGTGTACCAGCTGGGATTGCTGTTGCACGAATTGTTGACTGATGCACTTCCGTACCATGTCGCACGACACGACCCCGCCGCAGCACGACGCATCATTTGTGAAATCGACGTTGTGGCGCCGTCAACGCACGTCGGATCGTCGTCGCTGCGCGGTGATCTCGATGCCATAGTCCTCACGGCACTGCGCAAGCAACCGGACGAACGCTATCCGTCGGCGGAGTCGCTGGCTGACGATGTGCGACGTCATCGCCTGGGGCGCCCGATCAGCGTGCGCGCTGCCACACCCGGCTATCGCGCCCTGAAATATGTGCGACGCAATCGCGTCCGTATCGCTGTTGCAAGCACGATTGGTGTGTTCGCGCTCGGGCTCGCGCTCACCTATACCTGGCGTATTCGGGTGGAACGTGACCGCGCGTTGCTCGCCGTGTCCAAAGCCGGTCAGAGCGAAGAGTTCATTCGGCGTTTTTTTCAGGGATGGAATCCCGGCGGTGCCGACCGTCGACTGGTCTCGGTTGATGCGCAGTTGGATGTGGCAACGCGTCGTGCGGAACGTGAGCTGGTGGCCACACCCGACATGCAGGCCAGTTTGTTCAGTCTGCTGGGAAGCCTGTACACCGATCTCGGACGCTATGGCATGGCGGACACCCTGCTGTCGCGTGCGCTCCGGCTGCAACAGTCGCTGGGAGTGGGTGACCGACCCGACGTCGCGGCAACGCGTTCGCGACAGGGATTCCTCTATCTCGCCATCGGTCGCTATCAAGACGCGGAGTCTGCCTTCCAAGACGCCCTTCGCGTGAATCGTGTGCTCTTTGGCAGCAGGCACGCGGAGAGTATTCGGGCGCAACTTGATCTGGCGCTGTTGATGGCGACGGTTGATCGCTGGCCCGCCGCCGAGCGGGAGCTGCACGCCGTGCTGGATGCCGATGCGAATGAGTCGCGAGCCGCCTCGCTGTTGCGGGCCGAAGCGACATCACGACTGGGATACGCGCTGTATCAATTGGGTCGGTTTGACGAGGCACGCGCAACACTGGAGGCGGCGCTCGACGCGCAGCGACGCGAGTTCGGAACGATGAGCGGCATGACGCTCAACACCACCCGTTCGTTGGCGTCCGTTCTGCGCGACATGGGCCAGTTGGCTCGCGCCGATACGCTGTACCGCGAAGCACACCGCATCGCGGTGGCGCTGTATGGGCCGGAACACCTGGAGACCGACGTGGCGCTGCAGGTGTGGGCGATCCAGCGCCAACGCACCGGCGACCTGGTTGAGGCCGAGTCGATGGCGAGGGCCGGCCTCGCACGCAGTCAGCGTTTGTTCAGTCGCCCCCGGATCTGGCTCTGGCGGCAATTGCTGGGCATGATCCTGCTTGATCTCGAGCAGTTCGACGAAGCTGAGCGTGTGATCCGGGAATCGCTGGTGGAGATTCCGCAGTTGTATCCGAACGGACATCAGTCCACCAGCGATCTGCTGAATCGTCTCGCCTACGTTTCACAGCGACTGAAGCGCGCGAACGCCGATTCGATTTACCGGGAAGCCATTGCCTTTCGCGAGCGTCGACCTGCGGGCACCACGGAGTTCGTAACCGATGGTCAGCACTTTCTGGCGTGGGCGATGCTGCAGCATGGCGATTCCGCCAAGGCGGCGTCCCTGTTTCGACTGGCGGCATCGCTGTATCGGGGCAAGATGCCCGACACACACCCCAACGTTATCTCCACCATGCGTGGCGTGCAGGCGAGCCGGTGAGGACCCCGGGCGGGGAGGAAACGGTTGCTAAGACGGGAGACTGAAGAAGGGAGACGGGAGACATCCAGCCGGCATGTAGTTGTGTCGTCGGCTGGACGTCTCCCGTCTCCCTTCTCCCGTCTCCCGTCTTAGACCTGCGTATCCGTCGCCGTACACCGATTATCGTTTATCGTGCCCCACGATACTGCGCTCATCTTCACCATCGCTGCCGCGTTCGCCGCCGCGTTCCTGCTGGGCTTTGGCGCGTCAAAGGTTGGCCTGCCACCGCTGGTGGGCTATCTCGTGGCGGGTATGTTGCTCGGTCCGCATTCGCCGGGATTTGTTGGCGACGTGGGGCTGGCGTCTCAGTTGGCCGAAATCGGCGTCATTCTGCTGATGTTCGGCGTGGGATTGCACTTCTCACCGGGCGACTTGATGCGAGTGCGAAGCATCGCGTTGCCGGGTGCGCTGTTGCAGATGGCGGCTGCGATCGCGCTTGGTGCCGGACTCGCCCTCTCGTGGGGATGGACCGGCTCGGCGGCGGTAGTGTTTGGACTGGCGCTCTCGGTGGCAAGCACGGTCGTGGTGATGCGCGTGCTCGAGTCGCGGGGACTGCTCGATTCCATTGACGGACGTATTGCGGTGGGCTGGCTGGTGGTCGAAGATCTGGCCGTCGTGCTGGCGCTGGTGCTGTTGCCGGCAATCCTCGAGGCTGTTGGTGGCGCCAGCATGCGGAATACGCTGCCGAGTGGTGGCGTGACGTGGGCGATTACGCTCACCATCGTCAAGCTCGCAGCGTTTGTCCTGCTGATGGGTGTTGTTGGCCGCCGCGCAGTGCCGTGGCTGCTCTCTCACGTCGCACGCAGCGGCTCGCGTGAGTTGTTTACGCTGGCCGTGCTGGCGGTCGCGCTGGGTG
>JANMRE010000245.1:0-8081 GCA_031370885.1 Gemmatimonadaceae bacterium | reverse complement strand
GCCTATCCGGGATACACGCTGGCCTCTGCCGATGAACTCGCGTCGCTGGTGCAGGCGGTGCGTGACGTGGGGAGTGACGCCCTGGTGTTTCGCGGGGACGTTCGCGATGACGACGCGGTGACGCAGGCCGTCGCCGCCACCATCGCGCAGTTCGGCCGCATCGATGTGCTCTTCAACAACGCGGGCATCTGCGCGTACGGTCTCGCGCACGAGCTGACGGACGAAGCGTGGGAGGCCATGATCGGCATCAACCTCACGGGGCCGTTTCGCGTGGCGCGTCGCATCATTCCGCACATGATCGCCGCGCGGCGCGGCGTGATCATCAACAACTCGTCGATTGCCGGGCTGCGCGGAATGGGACGACTGTCGCACTACGCCGCCAGCAAGTGGGGCCTGACGGGGCTGACCAAGAGCTGGGCCATTGAGTTGGCACCGCACAATATCCGGGTCAACTCGATTCATCCGACGGGGGTCAATACGCCCATGAACGACGGGCTCGCAGCACTTGAGGGACTGACACCTCAGGAGATCGCCGAGCGGTCAGCTGGCAACTTGTTGCCCGTGCCATGGATCGAGCCCGAGGACGTCGCACACGCCGTGCTGTACCTCGCGTCCGAGCGCGCACGTTACGTGACAGGTGCCGCGTGGGTGATCGATGCCGGACTGCTGACGCGATAGGTCCGACGCATGGATAGGACTTGAGCAACGTCAGCGTCTGAAGCATCTGGAGGTTTCCTGGCAACGTCACGCTATCATCGCGTGCGTTAAATCGACTTCACCGGACCGACCATCGCGAAATCGCAGCCAGATGGTGAATCCGGAGACGTAGCGTGCTTCGAGGACGTCGTATTCCATGTTTGACCCTTGAGGTCCTTAGACAGCATCCCCTTCGCACACGGAGCACCCCCATGGTGCAGGCCAAGCCATGCTCCGCGACGTTGTGCACCACGAGGGCCCGCCGAAAAGTGAGCCGGCTTGAAGGAATGCCAATCACCACGCCCGCGCGCACGATTCGCGACTGCGATGCGCGCAGTACGCCTAGTGGAAACACCCCCGCTCGCCATACATTTCCCGTCCCACCCGCACTCGCTCCGCTCTCCCGGACCCACGCATGCACCGCATTCTCTTCGCTGTCGCCCTGCTCGCCTCAGCCTCAGCCGCCAGCGCCCAGCCCGTCTCCGTCACGCTCACCGAATTCAAGGTTGGCCTCTCCCGCGACACCGTAAAGGCTGGCCCCGTCACCTTCCGCGTGAAAAACTCGGGCGCGATTTCCCACGGTTTCTACGTGATAGGCGATAAGGTCGACAAGGGTACGTCGGATATTCCAGCCGGGCAGGAAGCGTCACTCACGGTGACGCTCAAGGCGGGCAACTACGAAGTGTTCTGCCCCATGTCTGACAACTCGCACAAGATGGC
This sequence comes from Gemmatimonadaceae bacterium, assembly GCA_031370885.1. Classification (GTDB taxonomy): domain Bacteria; phylum Gemmatimonadota; class Gemmatimonadetes; order Gemmatimonadales; family Gemmatimonadaceae; genus Gemmatimonas. The sequence continues at coordinate 6,665 of JANMRE010000245.1, read as the reverse complement.
CGGCATGGCGCGCAAGCTGATCGTGACGCCGGGTGACGCACCGGCCCCGCCAAAGAAGCCGGGGTCATAAGGCATCGCTGGCGCTGATGGCGGCGTCCAATAGGGTACGTGTTCCAGCGCGAACACCACAAGGCGTGGGTGGGGAATGAAGGGGACATGTTCACGATCGCGAAAGGTTGCGTGCTTCGCGCGCTTGCTGTAGTCGCCTGGTGCAGTCCATCACTGGGCGTCGCACAGGTTGCTGCAAAGCCCCTCGCCAAACCGGACATCGAGTACCGCGAGCCATTCACCACGATTTCCGGCCTGCGCGAGTTGCGCGATGGCCGTGTGATCGTGGCGGACGCACGCGACAAAACGCTGCAACTCATCGACCTGGTGCGCGGCACCGCGACACCGGTTGGTCGTGCAGGCGCCGGACCGGGCGAGTGGGCCAACCCGTCGCGACTGTATGCGTTGCCGGGCGACAGCACGCTCATGACGGATTTCTCGAACAACCGCTACTTCATCATCAATCCCGATGGCAAACCGGGGCGAACGATTGGCGTGCCGGAAAACGGACCGGAATCTTCGTCAAGCCTGATTGGCATCGACGCCATGCGTCGCATGCTGTTTTTTGCGGAACGGCGCACGAAGGGGCCGATGGATGGTTCGGTTGGCGTCGCCGACGTGTTGCGATTTGATCGACGCAGTCTCCGCGTGGACACCGTTGGCACGCTCATGCAACCCTCCGGTGAACGAACCGCCGCGACAATGATGGGCGCTGGGATGATGCGCATGGCCACCAACCTGCCGCTGGCTGCGCGGGATTTGACGGCCATCGCCGGTGACGGACGCATCGCCATCGTTCGCGCAGTGCCGTATCGGGTGGAGTGGATTGGCACCGATGGCAAACAAGTGCTGGGACCGGTTGCGGTGGCGTCGAACATCCGTATCACCGACGCCGAAAAGGAAGCATTCACGCGGTCGCAGATTCGACCCGGAGCAATTCTGGTTCGCGGGCCGAGTGGCGGTGCCCCGCCGCCCACAGGCAACAAGGCCAGCGGTAGCAGTGCCGCCAGGATTTCCAGCGCCGAGATCAGGGCGATGATGAATCCGGACATGACATGGCCCGCCGTGAAGCCACCGTTCCTGGACGGTGCTGTTCAAATCGACCCCACTGGGCGCGTGTGGGTGCTTCGCACTCGCGCGCACGATGACTCCATCCCCACCTTCGACGTGTTTGATGCGGGTGGGCAGGTGACCGAGCGAGTGGTGCTACCGAAGCGTACACGACTGGTGGGCTTTGGACGGAGCGTTGTGTACCTGGCGCGAACGGATGAGGACGACCTGGTGTGGTTGCAGCGCGTGAGGCGATGAAGAGCACAGTGTTGAGAACTATGAAGTAACACTTCATATTTCTCACGGTGCGGGCCGATCCGCGGCGATTTCTCGACGAGCGGTCCGGTGTCACCATTCTTGACGAAATTCAGAACGCACCAGAGCTGTTCGCCTACCTCAAGGAACGGATTGATCGGGAGCCGCGACGCCCGGGTCGTTGGTTGCTGACGGGCTCCCAAGAGGCTCCGCTCATGCAACACGTTGCCGAATCCCTCGCCGGACGCGCCGCCGTTGTCGGGTTGCTGCCCTTGTCGACAGCCGAGACACCGAAGGTCGATCTCCTCAATGGCGGCTTCCCCGAGGTGGTTCGCCGACCCCGCGACCGCTCCCTCTGGTTCGAGTCGTATCTGCAGACGTACCTCGAACGCGATGTGCGGACCGTTCTCAATGTGCGCGACCTCAGCACGTTCCGGCGTTTCTTGTCACTCGTGGCCAGCCGTACCGGACAGATGGTCAACAAGGCCGACCTCGCTGCGCCACTGGGCCTGACAATTCCCACCATCAGCCAGTGGATTGGCGTACTGGAAATCACGGGACACGTGCTGGTGGTTCCGCCGTACTTCGAGAACTTCGGAAAACGGCTCGTGAAGACACCAAAGGTCTTCTTCGCGGACAGCGGCCTCGCGTGCCACCTCGTGGGAGTCACCAACACCACGGAGCTCGAGCGTTCACCGTTTCGTGGGGCGCTGTTCGAGGGATACGTGGCCTCGGAGATTGTGAAGTCACAGCTCAATCGCGGCGAGCGACGCGAATTGTATTTCTTCCGCGATCATCAGGGGTTCGAGGTCGATTTTCTCTTCCGTCAGGGTGGAGACACCTGGTTGGTGGAAGCCAAAGCCGGCAGCACCCCGGTACCGCGTGATGCCACCGCGCTCGCGCAGCTGTCGAGCCGATTCAAGGGTCCACAACCACAGTGTGCGCTGGTCTACCGTGGCGCACGACAGCGCGCGGTCACCGAAGCGATCACTGAAGGGGTCCGTGCGGTCCGTGTCGACGATTTTTTCGGCGAGTTGAACGGGCCATGACGCGGCAAACGGGATCGCCTCTTGAGAGTGCTGAGCGCTCCAGGCGCTCTTGCGCGCTGCTCGCGCTGCTCGCGCTGCTGCTCCCGCTGGCCGCTTGCACGTTGTCCGCGCCAGTTGCCAAGCCTCCTGCAAACACCAAAGCCTCCGCGAGCAATCCTGCACTGGAAACCCACGCAGTGCACGCTGCGTCGAACCCGATCCTCTCCGACGGCGCCGACTACACGAGTGATCCCGCGCCGCTCGTGGCCGATGGGAAGCTGTACATCCTGACCGGACGCGATATGGCGAGGCCGGGTGTCAACGACTTCATCATGCCCGAGTGGCAGTTGCTTGAAGCAAACGGCAACCCCATGGCGGGAGAGTGGACACACTATCCGCACTTTTTGAAGCCTGATGATGTGTTCAAGTGGGCAACACCGGGCCGAGCGTATGCGGCGCAGATTGTGCGGGCACCGAACGGCACGTTCTATCTCTATGCACCGGTTGTGCAGGCCGCTTCGCCCAACAAGGACCGCTTTGCGATTGGCGTGGCGGTGTCCGTTTCGCCGCTTGGTCCGTGGGTTGACGCGCATCCACAGGGCCCGGTGGTGTCACAGTCGTATCCGTTCGCCAACGATATCCAGAACATCGACCCCACCGTGCTGGTTGATGATGACGGGCACGTCTACCTCTATTGGGGGACGTTTGGGCATCTGAAGGGTGTTGAGCTTGCGTCCGATATGATGACCATGAAAGGCACACCGGTAGACGTGAATACCCTCACCGGTTTTTTCGAAGCCCCGTGGATGTTCAAGCGCAACGGCACCTATTATCTGGCCTATGCTGGGAACAACGCCGGGCCCACCTCCGAATGTACTGAGGCCGTCTACTACGCCTGTATCGCGTACGGCACATCACCGTCACCGCTTGGACCATGGACCTATCGCGGCGTGATCCTCGACCCGGTGTCGTCGACCACGTCGCATCCGGGAATCGTTGCGTACAAGGGCACGTGGTACATCGCGTATCATACGGCCGACGCAAAAGACGGTGGACACTTTCGTCGTTCCGTTGCCATCGACAAGCTCGAATGGGATGATGCTGTCTCGCCGGCGCGCGTCAAGAAAGTGATCCCAACCGGCAGCGCGCCGTTCGATGCCACACCCATCACCAATATCGCGTCGCATGCCCGCATCACCGCATCCAACGCACCTGTGCCTGTGCAGTATTGGTTGCGCGCGCTGAATGATGGGAAGGTGCGCGCGAATCCGTTGCCGCCGGACATGTGGGCCACCTGGTCGCGCAACAATCCGCCGCAGCAGTGGAGCGTGTATCAGTGGGATCAGCCCGTCACGCTCAACGCGTCGAGTGTGTACTTCTGGGGCGATCATCCGACGGGTTCGGGCATTGGTGTGGCACCGCCCAGCAGTTGGCGAATGGAGTACTGGGCCGATGCGCAGTGGAAAGCCGTCAGCGCGAATACGCCGTACGTGAGCGTGCTCAATGCGTACAACCGCGTTGCGTTTGCGCCGGTGACGACGCGATGCCTGCGGGCGGTGTTTGACGCGTCAACCGATGGAAAGACGTATGCGGCGGTGGGCGCGCAGGAATGGCAGGCGTTCTCGACTCGTGCGATGGCGCCGCTGCGACAATCGGTGAAGGGCGCGGCGTCGGCGACCTGTGAGTAGCGCGAAGGTCTGTACTGCGCCCTGCGATCACTCAATGTCGGAGCCAAAGATCTCGCCCAGGCCAATCTCCGCGCGCAGTCGCAGTTCCGCTGGAGTCAACCGACGATCGGCCGATGTCTGTCGCACGGCACTGCGCGTCGCGTCGTTGACCGCGCCGAACAGCTCGCGTCCCCGCTCCATCACCAGCTCGCGGGTTCGACGGACCAACGATGGTCGAATCGCCTCCCGCCACAGGGCATTCAACATCGCCAACTCGGCCCCGAACAGTTCGATGGTGTCGTGGACATAGGCGGGCGATGTTCACCAGCGAGTTTCTTGACGAAGCCGGCGGCTTGCAGGGCTTGTGCAATGTTGCCCGGCAGTCGCGTCGCTGGGTCGAACGCCACGTCGGCGTCTCGCGTAACTACCGGCCGGTAGCGCGGAACCGATGCGCCGGGATGCAAGCGATGTAACCGATGCGCCCATCCGCCGACGAATACCACTCGCGTATGCCACGGGCGCAGTGCATCAATCAGGGCCGCCATGGCGATTGCATCACGTATGGCGCGATTCACTCACAAGTGGAGCCAAATATCGATTCCAGATGAAATCCGCCTGCTCGGCGCCGCGAGAAGGATGCTCGGACACGTCGAGCCACACTTGAATAATGTCCGCGCACGCCGAGTGACTCGGGCGCACGCTGCCACGGAATGCGGAGCGCACGGCCTTGGGAATTCGTGCGATCAGGTCTACTGGGTCACCTCGCTTGGCGATCACCAGGTTGCGCGCACCGTCTGCGGCTTCGACACCGCCGGGAAGGCACGACGCACGCTCCACGAGCACGTAGGGCGCGACACCGCTGACCAAGCCCACACCGAGTTCGTCCGCGGCAGCAAAGAGTCCGAGACACGCACGCCCCGCAGGAAATATGCGTTCGAGCTGCAGTCGCACGTCCATCGGCACGATCACGCGGTAAGCCACATCGGGCAGGCTGTGCGATGGCGCCTGCTTCCAGCGACGAAATAACTCTGCGCGGCGCACAAGGCGAAGTGGGCGAACGTCTTCGTCGAGGAAGCCCTCACGCCGCAGCTCCTCAATGAAGCGGTGCGAACTCATCACCGAACAGACTGCGGCCGCTGCAAGATCGTACGCGTTGCGATACGCCGCGCGCGGTCCGCTGAGTAGATGCGGCGGTAGTTCGGGTGCCAGCAGCACCTTGAGCAGCCATTGGTTGAGATCGGAGAAGAGGTTCATCGGCACCATCGCCTTGCCCGAGCGCGGTCGCTCCGACTCCCGCGGTTTGCGCGAAAGCCCTTGCAGGCCGGGTCCTCGGAATTCCTGAAGTCCGTGCTCGTCGAGCACACCAATCGCGACGCTCGGCGCATACTGTGCGGCAAAAGCTGCGAGCCGTTCGACTGCCGATGAGGAAATCTTCGGCGCGACCACCAGGGCGAGCGGTTGATCGCCATCGTTCGCCGCGTGCTGCGCCTGCAGGCAAGCGCGCGACCACGAGTCTTCGAGCGGCACGCTGCTCCCTCGCGGTATCGCTTTAACCCCGACAGCGTAGCGGAACTGGCCGTGACTCACGCGAAGATTGTGACCGTCGTGCACTGCACTCTGGACACTCCAACCCGCTGCCAAAAACGCCGATCGGGCACGCTCGATCGCATGGCGCTCGGCTTCCGCAGATGAGATTCTATGGTGGCCTGGGAGGTCATTCACCGGAAGAGCCTCGTTCGAAAATCACTCAGGAATATATACCGAAGCTTTGTTATATAGCAAGTACTTGATATATTACACTCGCTGGAACGGGGGTAGGCCGCTACCGCGCCTGGTCAAACGCCAACTGATAGCTGCGCCCCGCTGTCACGGCAAATTCCACAGTCTCCGCGCCGCGTTGCGCCACGCGCACGCGTTGTCCATTGGACGTGACCGTCACCCTGCCCTTCGCCTGAATGCGACACCGCTTCGAAACGTGCGCACGAATGGTGGCCCGCGTGGCTTGCCCATTCGCCCAGGCAACGTCCACGACAAATCCACCACGCGCCCGCAATCCCTGCACACTGCCCTCCCGCCATTCGGCCGGAAGCGCGGGCAACAGGCGTATCACATCCTCATGCGACTGCACCAACATTTCCGCGATGGCCGCCGATGCCCCCAAGTTGCCATCTACTTGCAGCGCGCGCCCGCATAGCGAAAATAGATTCGGCAACGACGACTTGGTGAGCAGCGCACGCAACTGCTCCAGTGATTTCTCGCCATCGTACAACCGAGCGCGCAGACCCATCTTCCAGGCGTACGACCAGCCGCATCCGCCCGTGCCGCGTCGGTCGAGTGTAACGGCCGCGGCAGCCGCCAACGCGGGTGTGCGCTCCGGTGTGATTTCGCTGCCGGGATAGAGTCCCCATAGCGGCGACAAATGCCGGTGCTGCGGCTCGAGATCATCCCAGTCTTCCAACCACTCCTGCAATTGACCGTGCTTCCCGATTTGATTCGGGGCCAGTCGCGTGCGCGCCGAGTGTACCTCGAATGCCAATGCACTGTCGGACGTGAGGAGTGCGGCCGCTTCGCTGAACGCGCCAAACACATCGCGAATGATGTGCATGTCCATCGTAGG
>JANMRE010000244.1:0-10300 GCA_031370885.1 Gemmatimonadaceae bacterium | reverse complement strand
CGGACCAGCGAATCGGCGTGGAAGCGCTCCTGCCAGCGGTTGTTGAGGAGCACGTTGGCGAGCGATACGAGCGACATTCCGATGTGATGCGCCATGTATGCGTGCACTACCGCAAATCGTTCACCCGGCGGTGGTCGCGTGTAGTCGAGCGCGTCGCAGAAACCGAATTCGCCGAGCGCACCTTTGGTTTCGAGCACGTGCAGGTTCGCCAGCGCATGCGCCGGATCGACCATCGCGGCCAGCGCCGATGCATAGGGTGCAATCACCAGATCATGGGCGAGTCCGCGCTTGAGCGCGAGGTCGGGCACGCCGAACGCGTGATACTGATACGTGAGGTGACGATCGCGCACGTTGTAGGCGCTTTCACTGATTCCCCACGGCACATTGCGGAGTCGCGCGTAGGCGCGCTGCCGATCCAACGCCCCGCGATACGTTTGATCGAGCATGGTGAACGGCAGCGACCGCATCACCAGGACCGGCATGAGATACTCGAACATGCTGCCGCTCCACGACACCAAGGCCGTGACTCCGGCGGTGCGATTGAGCGAACGCGACAGCCGGAACCAGTGCTCGACGGGGACATCGTTCTTGGCGATGGCCACGAAGCTGGCCAGTCGCGCTTCCGAGGCCAGCAGATCGTAGTACGAATCGTCGGCGGTGAACGTATCGGGGTGAAACCCGATCGTGAACAGCTTCCGCTTCCCGTCATAGAGAAACGTGAAGTCCATTGCCACCACCAGTGCATACGCCTGATCGGCCACCGCGCACAATCGGTCGCGCAGCCCGGGCTCCGCCAGTGCCAGTTGCAGACACGCCTGTCGAAGCGCAATCAAATGCCCGGCCATGTTGCCGCTGTCCACCGTACTGACATACCGCGGTTGCAGCACGGTCAGGTCCTTGAGATCGTACCAGTTGTAGAAATGTCCGCGATACCGTGGCAGCGTGCTCAGCGTAGCCATGGTGCGCTCGAGTCGCGCCGTCATGTCGAATGCCGGGATAAGCCCGAGATCGCATGCGGTGACCGTGGACAACAACTGCAAGCCGATGTTGGTGGGCGACGTGCGCATCGCGACCACCGGCTCGGGGTCAGACTGGAAATTATCAGGTGCCAGCCAATGCGTTTCGGCGGAAACGAAGCGGTTGAAGAATTGCCAGTGGGTGGTGGCATAACGCATCGCGGTGGCGCGTTCGGCCGACGAGAGCGGGCGTTGGACGGGCGCGACCCGTCGGCTCCACTCCAGCGCACAACGGGGGGCGGCAATCCACAGCAACGAGATGCTCCACACGGCGAGTGCCGACGTTCCGAGATCGTCCAGTGGCAACCCCAGCGCCATCTGGCGACGCACCGCAACGAGGGACAGGGTCGTCACGCCGACAGCCACCACGATCGCCGAGGCACGCAGGGAGCGCCAGCTATCCATGCGGGTGGTCGTCGCGCGCTCCACGAACGACGCCGATTGCCACTCGAGGAGTTGTCGTTTGGAAACGAATACGCGGTAGAGCGTGCGGATGATGGCGTCGACCGACAGCCATGCCCGATGTGGCAAAAAGATGAGTGCGACCATGGCCTGCTGGCCGCTCACGATCGCGTCTTGTGCAACCGCGGCATAGTAGGTGCGCCACGACTTGTCGCGCGGCGGCTGCACGATCGCTCTGGTCAGCACGCTCGCCCACGGAGCCACGAGGGCGCCAAGCCCCAGCAACGTCCAGTGCAGTACGGAGCCCGGCAGGATGGTCCAGCCGGCGATCACAAAGAGCAGTTGCGTGAGTTCAACAATGCTGCGCCGCAGATTGTCGAGGATCTTCCATCGCGAGATCACCGACAGCCGATTGCGCTCCGGACCATCCCGACCCGGCACCATGCGACGGAGCCATGGCAACAACTGCCAATCGCCGCGAATCCATCGGTGGGTGCGGGTGGCGCTGCCGACATAGCTTGCCGGTGCGTCATCGTACACCATCACATCCGTTGCGAGACCCGCCCGCGCATAATTCCCTTCCAGCAGGTCGTGCGACAACAGCGTATTCTCGGGGAAGCGGCCCTGCGTGGCCAGTTCAAACGCGTCGACATCGTAGATCCCCTTGCCGGTGTAGCTCCCTTCGCCGTACAGGTCCTGGTAGAGATCTGATGCGGCGGTGGCATAGGGATCGACACCGGGGTGTCCGGACGCGATGGTGGCAAAGCGCGTGTGATGCGCACTGGGCAGCGACACGCTCACCCGCGGTTGCAGGATGCCGTACCCTCGCGTGATGCGCTGCAGCACCGGATCGTACACCGGGCGATTGAGCGGATGCGCCATCGCGCCCACCAGCGATGGCGCGGCGTCTGGCGGCAGCACCGTATCGGCGTCGAGCGTGATCACGTACTTGACCTCACGCAGCACCGAAACATCGCCACTGACCGCAGAAAAAGCGTTGGCGGCACCGCCGCGCAGGAGTTGGTTGAACTCCGACAGCTTGCCGCGTTTGCGTTCCCAGCCCATCCAGACGCCCTGCGCGGCGTTCCATCGACGCGGCCGGTGCAACAGATGGAACGCATCCGGCAGTCCCATCGCATGCCGGTCGTTGAGGGCCCGTACGCCAGTGAGCGCGGCCGTCACGATGGCCTCATCGCTCGGCAGCGTCTCGCTCAATGCGTCGGTGAAGTCGCTGAGCACGGCGAAGTGCAGATGCGCTTCGCGGTTGGCCAGGTATTGCACTTCCAGATTGTCCAGGGCCTCGCGCACATCGTCCGCGCTCCCGAACAGCGTGGGAATCACCACGGCCGTGCGGTACGCTGCGGGTACGCCGTGTTCGTACAGGTCCATACGCGCGAGCACCTTTGGGGCGAGGCAGGCTGAGACGACCTGATTGAACACGTTCACCGCGATATCGAGTGCCGGCAGGAAAGCAAACAGCAAGACCATCCACAGAAGGCGGCGCTCCTCCGGTGCCACCAGCGACAGCACCGACCACACGGCCAGCACCGTGCACAACGTCAGCCCACCCAGAAAAACGATGTTCGGGTGCGCCCGCACCGCACGCTCGACTCGTTCGCCGGGCGTAGGTGCGTAGCCGGCGGTCTGTTCGAGCTGGGTGAGTCCGGTGTCCAGCAAATAGAATCCCACATGGGCATCGGGAACACCGGTTTGATCCGACGGTGCCACCGCATGTCGCTGGGCGAGATCGACCGCCCACTGGGCCACTGACGTTTCCCGATGTCCAGTCTGTTTGGCGATCCGCTCGACCACGTGGCGATACTGGTCGCGCGTGGCGAATGTCATCAACGGATAGAAGCCCGACGGATCCTCACGGAGGACCGCCTCCATCACGCTTTGATGCTCGACGAACACCCGCCAGTCGCGTCGTCCGATATTGCGAAGACTGGTGATGCTGTTGGCCATCATGATCTGCGTTAACGCCCGGCGATGCGCGGATTCCGCGACGGCGTTTTCGGGACCCGCCCCGGCCTCCCGCATCCAATGTTCCAGCCACAGCAACGGTGGCGACGCGCCAACCGTTTGTCGCAATACTTGCAGCAAGCGCGCGACAAAGTGCGGTGTCAGATCGTGATCGCTGTCGGCGAACTCGCGTAACGCGGTGCGCAGGTCGGCTCCGCCACGTGCACTGGCGTCAAGAATGCGATCCGCCCAGTGCGTGGCAAGCTCACCTTCGTCGAGTCGTTGCACGGTGCGCAACGTCATCCGCCGCACGCTCTCGATGAGACCGAGGCGGAGCATCGCCGGCATGGCCCAGAGTTCACCGATCGACAGCGGCGTCACCGTCTGAAACGAGTCGACAAACAAGTCGACGTTTTCCAGATCGATGCGCGCTTCCGTATGCGAGATGATCGTAATGGCCATCTCGTACACGCGCGGATAGCCGGTCAGCGGTCCGCTGAGGAGCTCCGGCAGTTCGCGATAGTATCCGCGCGGGAGGCTGGCCCGGACCTCCTGCAATTGCTCCTGCACCACATGGTAATTATCCAGCAGCCACTCGGCGGCTGGTCCGGTATCGACCTCATTTGCCGATGCGGACAACAGCCGCTCGTGCGCGTCCTCCAGCACGCGTCGCGTGCTGGCAAGTCGTGCCAGCAATCGCGCCGACCGAAGCGGCGTACGCCCCACCACCACCCGTTGTCCGCGGGCCACCGCGCGCGCACGCGCGGCGAGATGATCCGCTCCCAGCAGATCACCCCGTATGGGACCGACCAGTAACTCCTCAGACGCCTCCGCGCGCGCGCGGTCGCTGCGCCCCTTCATTCGAACACGGAACGGGCGCGATCCGTGTCACGCAGAGTCGCGCACCGTCCGCCAACGACCGGGGTTCGCGGGGTTCAGATGACCTTTCGGCCCTGAATAACTCGCACGAGTATCACGATCACTGCCACCACCAGCAACACGTGAATCAGTCCGCCCATTGTGTACGCGCTGACCATACCCAGCAGCCACAGGACAACAAGCACGATCGCGATGGTCATAAGCATGGGAATTCTCCTTTCAAATACTGTCAACCAACATTGGCGGCAAATACCGCCCTGACTGCGACAATCAGGCTCCGACGCTACGCCGTATCCTGATGCAACCTAACACAGGGCGCACCAGCGCGCCTGCATCGACCCGCGTGGTCCACGTTGACCCGGGCTACTCGAGGTGCACCAAACTCAACAGGAAGAGCGCGCCGCCGTCGGAGAGTGCCGAGTGCTCGACATCGCCCGCGAGCACCAGCACGTCTCCGGCGCTCAGTGGGTAGTCGGTGTTCAACGCCGAAATCGTGACGCGACCTTTGAGTACATGAATGGAAACGGGGCCGGTACTGCTGTGCGCCGGGAGATTCCCGCCCGGTGCGAGTTCCATGAGCGTCAGACGGAGCGGGCCCTGCTTGACGAGCGTGCGCGCGCTGCGACCATGCTGCGTGACGAGGGACAGGTCGATCGACAGGGCGTCGACCGGGAGATGGTGTACCAGCGCGTCTCCCGAAATCGTGCGATCAAAGGATGACATAAAAGAATGAGAGAAGAAGTGTTGCGACTCGATTCGCGATGCGGAGGAGCGTGCAGCATGGGTACACCGGGTCCTGATCAAGTTCCCCGAGTGACTCGCGGGCAACGACTTCGGCGTATATTCGCCGGATGACCGGACTCCGTTCAATCATCGTTGCCGCGATCTGCGCCGGGGCGACGCTGATGGCGATGCTCAGCGCATGCCAAAACTCAATGCGGCCAACGGAAGCCCAGTCCTGGTCCTGTCTCTACCGGTTGAATGGGTTCGCTATTTCTCTACCGCAGGGTTCGCAGAGTTCGCAGGGGACTGAAATCGTTCCTTCCAGTTTGTCCTCTGCGCCCCCTGCGCCCCCTGCGCCCCCTGCGGTTCAATCACATTACCGCGCCGCTTGCACGACGCTCCGATCAACCGCAGAATCTTGATTGCTTGGTGGAATCCATCGCGCAGGGCGAGTTCGAAAGATTTCACCGCCAAGGACGCGAAGGTCGCCAGGAAAGACGCCATTGAATAAGAAGTGCCTTTGCGTTTTTTGCGACCTTCGCGGTTGAATTGGTTTGGTATTTCTCTACCGCAGGGTTCGCAGAGTTCGCAGGGACTAAAAACGTTTCTTCAAATTTATCCTCTGCGTCCCCTGCGCCCCCTGCGGTTCAATCACCTCGCCGCGCCGCGTCACGAGCAGGGTCGCCCGTGTTGCACCGCCGCGCCGATCAGCCGTATCGACCGACGGCGGCACAGCCAGGCCAGGCGTGGTGCTGGTCCATGCACCGCGCACGACGACGGGTGACGCGACGGTCGGTGTCAGAAAGCGGGCCGCCGCCGCGCGAAGCCCCGCACCAGGCGCCGACGCCACTCCGCCGAACTCGATCGCACCGATATCGCACACACCCACACGCGTGAAGCCACGCTGATCGGTGATCGGACAGGTGGCCGCATTGCCGGCATTGATCGCTGCACTGCCAGGCTGCAGGGCGTGTGAACGCGTCGGGCCGCCGTTATCAGCAAGGCTGGCGCTAATTCCTGCCGTCGTGTTGTTCCGGTTGGATGGACCGGTCAGCGACGTACAACTGGCGTCATCACTCAGGTTGTAGCCGCCCGACGTGATGGTACCACCGCTGATCGTGGCGCAGTTCTCGACGGTGCCTGCGCGAAGATTGCCCGACAGAAGGGAATTGCTGATGGTGACCACGCCGCGTGCAAAACTGCTGGACACGCCGGCGCCGCTGATGGATGCGGTGTTGGCCACGAGCGTGACGTTGATCAAGGCCGTGGGGCCTGCGGCGTCGAGTCCACCTCCGGTTGGAGCGGTGTTGCCGGAGAGCGTGGTGCTGCGGATCGTGCTGTTTGCGGTGGTACTCGAGTAAATCCCGCCGCCCAACTCGCCGGACGTATTCTCGAACACCGCCGAGTTTTCGAGCAACATCACGGATCCGTTGGTGATCCCGCCGCCAAGACTGGCTGCACTCGCACCACTGGTAGTCGCTCGGTTCCCCGATACCGTAATACGACGGAGTATGTTGCTGCCGCCCACCAGTTGCAGCGCACCGCCCTGGAATGCCGCACTGTTGTTGGCGAAACGCGTGTCGGTGACGGTGAGCAGGCCCGACGAACCCTTTCCGATCGCACCGCCAACGAATGCAGCGGTGTTCGCGGTGAACACACTGTTCGAAATTGTTGTCACGGTGGCGTCGAATAGCGACAGCGCGCCGCCCACACCCGAATTCAGCACACCAGGAATGAGAGCCGTGCGGTTACCGGTAAACGTCGCATTGGCCACGTTCAGTGTGCTGGCCCCCAGCACCTGCATGGCACCTCCTTGATGGTCGGCCATGTTCCCCGAAAACTCCACGTCCTGAATGTGCGCCGAACTCGCACGCAAAAACACGCCGCCGCCAGACCCGCCAATCGCGCGGTTCTCCCGTATGCTGCCGCCCGTGACCGTGAGCGTTGCGTTGTCAAGTATCGCGAGCCCGGCACCGACACCGCTGGATGACGCCGTGTTGTTGCGGACCGAGACGTCGGTAAGGGTGACGATATTCGTGAACGCGTACAGTCCCGCCCCCCATCCGGCCTCCGATTCGTTGCCGGCGATACTGCCGTTGGTCATCACGATCTGCGTGCCGGCGCCAGCGAAGATGCCGCCGCCGTGCTGACTGATCCCTTGCGCACGATTTCCCGAGATCGTGACGCCGTTCAGTCGCGCAATCGACGTGTTCTGCATGTTCAGACCGCCGCCACCGCCCTGGCTTTGCGCCGTGTTGTTACTGATGATGGAATTCGTGAAGGTCACATCGGACATGCCCCAGAGGAACACTCCACCGGCGCGCGTTGAAGCGGTATTGTCGGAAATTGTGGTGCCCGCAACGGTCAGTAATCCAATGTTGCCCGCGGCTACACCGGCGGCCAGCAACGCGCTGTTACCGGAAACGATCGAATTGGTGAGCGTGACATTCGCACTCGACAGCTGCCGCAACCCACCCCCCTCACCAGTCGGCGCGCGATTGTCCAACACCGCTATCCGAGTGAGTTGCGCCGAACCTGTGCCTTCGATGCTCATCCCGCCGCCGCCCGACGCGCCGGCCACCACGAGATTCCCTTGTACAGTGACACTGTCCATGCTGAGCGACGCGTCGAGCACCCGCACACCGCCACCCGCGCCATTCTCAACGGTGTTGAAGCTCACGCGGCCACCGGTCATGCCCACCGTCGAGCCGGCCGAGATGCTCACACCGCCGCCCGACTGAGTCGCACCAAACACGCGGTTGGAATCGATGACCACGCGCAGCAAGCGGGCGATTGCCGTGTTGTGCACCTGTAGTCCGCCGCCACTGCCGTTGCGGGCTTCATTCTGCACGATGATCAGATCGGTCAGACGCACGTCGGCGGTGCCGGTGATGGCGATCCCGCCGCCAGCGTCGACCACGCCACCTCGCACGGACAGCCCGGTCACCGATCCGGTGAGCGCACCGGAGAAGGCAAGCGCGCGACGCGGATTCACGACGGATCCGTTGGCGTTGAGCGTGAGGAGTGCCGCGCCCGGACCGACGATGTGGGTACTCGTTGCAATCACCGGCAGTGACGCGGTAAGCGTAATGGTTGTACCAACGTTGCGCCCCGCTGCGGCCGGCACGAAGAAACGGATGGTATCCACGTTGGGTTGCGCGTTGGCGGCGGTGATCGCCTCGCGCAGTGAGCAGTGAGTCCACGAGCACGCGCCGTCATTGACATCATCGAATGCTGCCACACGAAGCACGGGTCGCACGGTGAACGTGGCACTGGACGAAACGGTGGCGTCGAGCGCGCTGCGCACCGTCACCGTACACTGGCCGGGCGTGTCCGGTGGCGTGTAGATCACCGATGCACCCGCGCCGTTCACGGCGCCACAGGTGGTCGACCACATCACATCGGCGATTGTGGTTCCGGTGATCACTGATGTGAGAGTGACGGGTTCACCGCGATACAGCGTCTGACTGGTGGGCGTCACCGTGATCGCAACTGGCGTGACGGTCACGCGGGACTCGGCCAATTTTGCCGGATCGACCGCGCTCGCTGCGGTGACCGTGTACGTGCCGCCGGTCGCTGGCGCGGTGTAGGTGATGATGTTGCCTGTACCGCCTATGGTGCCGCTTGACACCGTCCAGATGACGGCCGTGTTGGCGCTGTTCACCACCGTTGCAGAGAATTGCTGCGTGCCACCCGCGCCGATTGTTGCGAGCGCTGGCGACAGGGTGATCCCGATCGGCGTTACCGTGACCGTGGCGGATGCACTCTTGGTGACGTCGGCCGAGCTGGTGGCGGTGATGGTAAACGGTCCGCCGCCCAGCGGCGCGGTGTACGTGGCATTCAGGCCAGAACCGGCGATGGTGCCTCCACTGGCCGTCCATGTTGCGTCGGTGTTGGAGCTGTTGGCAATGGTTGCGCTGAACAACAGTGTCGCTCCAGCGTTCATAGTGCTGCTGGTCGGCGAGATGGCAATGGTTACCGGCGGTGGAGGCGCGACCGGATCACTGCCACCGCTGCCGCAGGCGGCGACGGTGCACAGGACCACCAGCGAGGCAACGGCTCGGCGTACGCCGTGCGGTATGGTGTACATCAATTGCTCCACAGCCAAGGGGGTAATGAGGCAGATAATACGTCTGCGCCACGATGCGTACCCCAGAGAGCGCCAAACTCGACAGCGGTCATGCATCCGGTAGATTCGATACACTCTTTGTGTCGGACCCGAACAAACCGTAGCGGCGTGCTCGATGGCCGTGCCTTCACATATACCGCCGCCCACCAACACGAATGCAGATGATTCTCGATACACTCGCTGAGTGGCACCGCCTGGTGGCCACACGAAATCCCGAGGGCCTCGACGCACTACTCGCCGACCACGTCGTGTTTCACTCACCCGTCGTGCATACCCCGCAGGTGGGAAAAGTCGTGACGACGTTGTATCTCACTGCCGCGTTTCACGTGTTTTTCAACGAATCGTTCCGGTACGTGCGCGAGGTGGTCGGCGCGTCCGACGCGGTACTGGAGTTTCTGGTGGACATTGACGGCACCAGCGTGAACGGGGTGGATATGATCCGTTGGGACACCGATGGCCGCATCGTGGATTTCAAGGTGATGGTGCGTCCACTCAAGGCCATCACGTTGATCCATGAGCGAATGGCGGCCATGCTGCAGCGATCACGCTAACCGGATCGGATATGCTCTTCATGGTCGTCGAACATTTTCGCGACGGCAATCCGCGCCCCGTGTACCAGCGATTCGCTGAGTGTGGGCGACTGGCGCCGGACGGACTCGAGTACGTGTCGAGTTGGGTGACCACCGATCTTACGCGTTGCTATCAGGTGATGGCGTGCGACCATTCCGCCGTGCTGGAGCAGTGGATGGCGGAGTGGCGCGATCTGGTGGACTTCCAAGTCTTTCCGGTGCTCACGTCGCCGGAGGCTGCCGAAGCGGTTGCCGCACTCGACGCATCATGAGCCGAGTGCGAGGCGGCGCGCCCTGTTCTATCGTCGGCACTGGGATATGCAGCGTCGCCGTCAGAACGCCAGCCCAAGAGTAATCGGCCAGTAAGCGCCCACTCTATAAGATCCTACCGGACCAAAGATAGAAAACACCGCCCCCTGTGCCGCAACCTCCAGGGAGAGACGATACCGCCCCATCCCACCCCGCAGGCCCAGTCCGAGGCGCACACCCATCAGGACCCCAGGGTACGAGTCAGGAGTTTGAGACGTCGCAAACTGCAGCCCCAAGCCGACAAATCCAAATGGCGCGATGCCAGCGCCGTCTGGTCCCAAGAGCAAGTTCCCAACGACGCTGTACGCTCC
>JANMRE010000240.1:0-1421 GCA_031370885.1 Gemmatimonadaceae bacterium | reverse complement strand
AACGAGGCTGTAGGAAAAGTCCCGAGCGCGGTCGATGTGGAAACGGAACGGGATGCGACGCGACGGGTTTGTCGTGTCGCGAATGTGTCGTCGATTTGCGCCCTTGGCGAGCACCCGCCATGGCCCGCGACAAGTTCCTCGATACGA
Organism: Gemmatimonadaceae bacterium; assembly: GCA_031370885.1. GTDB lineage: Bacteria > Gemmatimonadota > Gemmatimonadetes > Gemmatimonadales > Gemmatimonadaceae > Gemmatimonas. The sequence goes on along the minus strand of JANMRE010000240.1, from coordinate 1,274 downwards.
ATCCGCAGTTCCTCCGCATCGACCTCGCGCGCCAGCTGCTGCCCGGCACGTTCGAGCACGCGCTGAATCACTTGCTCGATCACGAAGTGGATCTGGCGCACTTCGACGCCCGCTTCCGCAACGACACGACCGGCGCGCCGGCGTATCCGCCCGCCATGCTGCTGAAGGTGGTGCTCTTCGCCTACTCGCAGGGCATCGTGCGCAGCCGCGCGATCGAACGGGTGTGCCCAAGAGCACGTGACGTTCATGGCACGGTGCGGCATGACCGCGCCGCACTTCACGACGATCGCCCACTTCGTGTGCACGCTGCGGGACGACATCGCCAAAGTTTTTGCGGCGGTGCTGACGGTGTGCGATGGCCAAGGCCTGATCGGGCGCGACATGTTCGCGATCGACGGCGTCAAGCTGCCGAGCAACGCGTCCAAGCATCGGAAAGGGACAGGCGCCGAGTTCACGCAGCGGGCGGAGAAGTTGGAGACGACTGCCCGGATCGCGCGGCTTACCAAGGATGCGCAGCAGTTGGGGGCGTGGCTCGCGACGCATCCGGAGGATCGCCGTGGCCCGACCGGCGGGCTGCGCAAGAGCAATCGCACGGACAACGAGAGTGCGCAGATGGCCACGGACAAAGGTGTCATCCATGGCTACACCGGCGTGGCGGCGGTCGATGCCACACACCAGAGCATCGTCGACGCGCAAGCGCATGGCACGGGCTCCGAGCAGGAGCTGCTACTGCCGGTCGTCGAGGCCCTTGCGACGCGGCGCACGAGCACGACGGTGCACACGGCGGACGCGGGCTACCATAGTAAGCACATCGCGCGACGCGAAGCAGGCCGTGCCGGTGTTCTCGCCGAGTGATTCCACGTACGATGCCGATGCGCGCACCGGCGTGTGTCCCGCCGGGAAGTCACGGTATCGCAATGGGGCGAGCCACGTCACGAACGGGTATGTGGGTGAAGTCGAGTGAACGCGCGCTGTTCTGCGCGACGCAAGGTCTTCACCAGAGGTGCGTTGAGGCATTTCCTACAACCTCAACGCTTGGGTTGTGCTGCGACCGCTTCAATAAGCGGCCGCCATCAGAGCGCGGTCGTCAACACCAACCAGAGTTAGGCGACGAGGTGGTCGTACTCCGCGCGCGTCCCGATCCAGAACCAGAGCAGCCCATCCGGCGCGTCGACAGCCAACGCGCGGTAGTGCGCGCCGATGCGCACGGAATGGAAGCGTTTTACGGGCTTGAATCGGAGTGAAGGATGCTGCGGATTGGCTTTGAGGAGCGC
>JANMRE010000218.1:0-4911 GCA_031370885.1 Gemmatimonadaceae bacterium | reverse complement strand
TCTGACTCTGAATCAGAAGGTTCCAGGTTCGAAACCTGGAGGGGCAATTCTGCAACATATGGAAGATCAATTACTTAGACTCGGCTTGTTGCCGGGGCTTCGTGGTAGAAATGCGAACCGGAAGAACACCGGAAGATAAGGACGAGGTTTCGCGCGAACTACTGCCGGCGAGCAAATGGTACCCTTTGGACAGTGGCGCAGGGCGCCGAAAATCGTAGCTTCAGGCTATGGCACTTCGATTCGACGAACGAAAGACCACCCAATTGGTGGCTCGGTTAATTGAACACGGCGGCGGCCAGATCAACGTGCTCAAGTTGGTGAAGTTGGTCTATTTGACCGACCGACGCGCCTTAGTGGAGGGGGGGCGACCGATCACGTTCGATCGGTTTGTCTCCATGCCTCACGGACCGGTGAACAGCGCCACGTTGAACTTGCTCAACGACGAGCCCGATCCGAACGGGAAGAGCTATTGGCACTCGTACATCTCGGAGCGCTCAGGGTACGACGTCCGCCTGCTGAAGACACCAGGAGTCGGTGCACTCTCGGCATTCGAGCTATCGATCGTCGACGAAGTGTTTGCGGAGTTCGGGCACATGGACAGGTTCGCCCTGCGAGATGTTACGCATGATCTGCCGGAGTGGTCCGACCCGCACGGTTCCTCGACTCCCATTCACGTGCACGAGATCCTCGAGTGCGATGGCTATTCTGAGGACGAAGCGCGTGAAATTGAGCACTCACTTGAGCACGAGTCTTTCGTTTTGGCAGAGCTGGGGGCGTGAGTCGGGCGAGCATCGGGAGTGTGATTCGCATTCCCGATCCACGCACTAAAGTCCATTGTTGGGTAATGCTCCTTGCTCTTGCCGATGGCGTCCAACTCCTCGGTGTCATGCTTGTCAGCCAGAAACCACACACGGATAGCACGGTCGTTCTCGTTCCGGGCGATCATGAGTTCATCCTGCATCCGACATCGGTCGACTACGGCACCGCGCGGCCGCTGGTTGTCTCCAAGGTCAACGGGTGGATCGCGAATGCCAGGGCGACCCTTCAAGCGCCAATGGACGCGCACGTGTTGAGGCGGATTCAAGATGGGCTTTGCCTGTCGACACGAACCCCGAACGACGTCAAGCAACTGATGGGTTGCCCGTAGTTATTTGCGCGCAATCCGGCATTTCGCCGGGGTTATGTGGTTTCTGGAACGACCGGAAGCAAGCAGGGAACGTTACGGCTGCGACCTCTTGATCTCCCGATAGCCGACGGGCGGCGCAAACATCTCCGCCGACACCTCTCCGCGCGTAATGCTCTTCACCTCGTTCACCACGGTCATCAGCGTCGTCTGCTTGGGTGGTGCAGCCTGCTTGTCCTGTTTGTTGGCGTTCTCGGTGGCCGTCTTGAGAGCACCCATCATGCCGCGGAGTCCGCCGCCTGAAGGCTTCTCGTCCTTCTTCGCAGCGCTCTCCTTGGCTGCGGCGGCCCCGTCGCCTAACGCTGTCTGACGGTCGAATTCGACGCCCACCGGCACGATCACCACGTGCGTAACGTTGCGGAGTGCAATGCCGGGCACTTTCGCCAGTTCCTTCGCGGCCGCTTCGAATCCGCCCTTGAGACGCGGATCACCCGACATGGCAGCCTGCAGCCCCTGGGTCTGCTCACTGAATTCCTGGCCCACCTTCTGCGCGTACGCCCGCTGGAATTCACGCATAGCGGCAATCTGCGGCGCGTCCTTCGAAATCCACTCGTCCATCAGAAACACCATGCTGCCAACGGCTTCATCTTTCTTTCCTTCGGACGCGACTTCACCTTCCATCGTAATCGTAATGAACACGCGCTCAGCGTCGTAGCCGGAAATCTTCTCACGCTGTCCCGGGCGATCCACGGCGACTTTGTACGTCACCTTCATTTCGCCATCCGTTGCTTTCGGGTCTTTCGTCTTGTCCTTCGCCACCGGCTGTTTCGCCGACGTCGTGGCCTGCTGCATCGCCGTTGCCATCTCGGCGAAGGTCATTGAGCTGTACGACTTCTGCTTGTGATCGATGCTGGTGATCCGCCCCGCGTCGGCGTCGATGATCGCGCCACTGATCGCAGATTCCGATCGCATTTTGTGGCCGGACAGGTACGAGGTGGTCACGATATCGTGCATGCTGCCGCCGCCCATCTTCGCGGCCATGTTGGCCACCGCGCCAAGCGCACCTGTCATCCGGACATCGGAAACGCTTTGCACCGTGACGCCCTGTCCGAACAGGGCAGTCGGGATCGCGATGGCGGCAAGCAGCAGGGCGGTATGAACAGGCGATCGCATGTTGGAGACCTCGGTGTCAGGTAAGAAGACGTCCGCACAAGTAGTGTAACGTCGATCTACGAAAAAACCCACCGGCAGTTTTTCGACGCCGGTGGGCTTGTGACTTGCGAGAGTCCCTTCTGGCGCGGCGCCATGCGATGTCAGCCGCGTGGGGAGGCGTCACACGGCACCGGTCAGACGCTGCTGCGTCGCCTCGCCACGATCCCGAGGGCCAAGAGGCCGATGGCCATCAAGACGTACGTGCTGGGCTCCGGAACCAGGTTGATGAATCCCCGGATTTCGCCGCCCCCAAACGCCGACGTATGCACGTTGAAGTATGATTTGCCGCTGTTCATTCCGCCGAAGAGCGCCACACGGGCATTGGCCACGCCGCCCTGCGCCGTGACGAACGCGGCGTTGTACGAACTCGCATCGTCCATGTTGAGAGTGCTCACGAACAATCCGTTCGTCACGCCAAGCGGAAACCCAACGAACGAAGGTGTTTGTGTGGCTACGCCGGCGGTTCCGGCGAGTGCCACAGCCGTGCAACAGTGAATGTGCGAAGCAGTGGTGGTCCCGGTGAGACCGCCAAATGTCGCGTTCATGGTGAGCAAATTGCCAACCAGCGTCAGGCTGACGTAACCAAATCCTGGTGACGCGTTCGCGGGCGATTCCGCAGGGCCGGAGAGTGCCGCGTACCACGCCTGTGCGTGAGCGATGGACGCGGTGGTGATGGATAGCGCGAGCGCACTGAGCGCGCGACGCCAGTGGGGGGAAATGCGCATTGCAAGTTCCTCGTGAGAAGTGAAACCGTTTCGGCAATCCCTGAACGGTGCGGAACAATCGAGTGTCGATGCCAACTTGACTCATGTTGCCACACCCGTCAATACTGGCGTGAACGGCTGGCAGACCGTTCGGGTCCCTTACGGCTGAGCGTCCGTCACCCAACAAGCACGCGACGAAGGGTGCGCCGTCATACCGCGTCACGAAGCGGTTGCCTTCGCGTCGCGCTGCGAGGACATCACGATGCCTTCGAAATAGTCGACGTGCGGTGAGTGTCGCGACCACGCGGGGCAGGAGCCGGTCCCTCGTGGCCTTCGCCTCCGCCGGCAAGATCACAGATGGAGGACTCGGGGGGCGTCTGCGATTTCGTTGCATCAATACAACACTGTGTTGCTCGCTGATTTCCCGGACAAGCGAAAAGCCTGAATCGGTCTCGCTTAGAACGGAACAAATGTATGTGTAAAACGTTAGAGTACAACGCGTTACGATCGTCCGAGATTTATCCATGAACATTAAACCGACCGGGACAGTATAGGCACATCTATTGCGATAGGATAATGACATTCGTCACGTTGCTGCTCCGCGCCTCCACCGCATTCCTGAGACATGTCTGCAAACGTTCTTGTTACTGGTGGTGCGGGCTACATTGGCAGCCATGCCTGTAAGTCGCTGGCGCAGGCAGGATTTAACCCGGTCACACTGGACAACCTCGCGTTCGGTCACCGATGGGCCGTGCGATGGGGTCCTTTCGTTCATGGGGACCTAGCCGATGATCGGCTTGTGCGGCGCGTACTGCGTGAATATCGCATTGACGCGGTGCTGCATTTCGCCGCGTTCGCGTATGTCGGCGAATCCATGATGCAACCTGGCCGGTATTTCCAGAACAACGTCAGCAACAGCGTTGGTCTCCTGAACTCCATGCAGACCGAGGGTGTCGAACACATTGTGTTTTCCTCGACCTGCGCCACGTACGGTGTCCCCGACGTCACGCCGATTGATGAGCGGCATCCGCAGCGACCAGTCAATCCCTATGGTGAGTCGAAACTCATCGTCGAGCGTGCGCTGCATTGGTTTGGGCAGGCGCATAACATGCGGCACGTGGCGCTGCGCTACTTCAACGCCGCCGGCGCGGATCTCGAGGGAGAAATCGGTGAATCGCACGATCCCGAAACGCACCTCCTCCCGTTGATCATCGATGCGGCGCAGGGCCGTCGACCGGCCGTCTCAATTTTTGGAACCGATTATGACACGGCCGACGGTACGGCGATCCGCGACTACATCCATGTGGCGGACCTTGCGCGGGCGCATGTTGCCGCGCTCGAATACCTTCGCCGCGGCGGCGAGAGCACCTGCGTGAATTTGGGTACTGGAAAGGGTCATTCGGTGCGCGATGTCATTCGCATGGTGGAAACGGTTGGTGGTCGACCGGTACCGGTGTTGGAAGAAGCGCGACGGGCGGGGGATCCACCGGCGTTGGTGGCAGCCAGCGGAAAAGCGAAGAAGCTGTTGGGCTGGACCCCGCAGTACTCGGATCTCCGGACCATCGTGTCCACGTCGTGGGATTGGCACGCTCGGCAGGGAGCCAGCGAGCTCGCGTCGGCAACAGCAGCCTGAATTTCGTGCGTCCCCTGCAGCCTGTTATACTGGCCACTGCCGCGCCACCCATTCCCCTATCACTCGCACCGCGCGCCCATCGTGCGGCCGCGATCGCGCGACGTGCGGCACGCGAGTCACCAATAGGCGAGCGACCAGAAGTTCGGGGCAAGTTCCTTTTCGTCGGCGGCCGGAAGTTCTGGGTGAAGGGTGTCACTTATGGCACCTTCCGCCCTGATACTGAGGGCTTCCAGTTTCCG
>JANMRE010000199.1:0-5744 GCA_031370885.1 Gemmatimonadaceae bacterium | reverse complement strand
CAAACGCTCAGCCGCGGCCCGCGTCAGAGAACGCTATTGTGTTCCGAACGCGCCTACCTATCGCGCCCCGTACCATGAGGTTCGGGCAGCCAAAGGTCGACGACTCAGGCTCGTTCGTGCTGGAAGCGCTGGCCGGAACGGTCGGTTCGTTGGCAGGCATTGGCATCGTCGGTTTGACGTCCCAATGCGGTGTCGAAGACCTGGGGTGCACCATTCTCACCGTCGGCGCTGGCGGTGCACTTGGCATCGTCGGTGCGACCGCCGGAACATCCTTGATGGCGCGCCGCACAGGCGCCCGACGGTCGCTCGTCGGCGCGGCGCTCGGCGCCACTGTAGGCACAGGCATCGGTCTCGGCATTCACTATTTGTTTAACCAGTCGAGCGACAGAAATCTTGGCGATCAGATCGTCATCCCAATTTTCGTTCTGTCACAGGGCACGGTTTCTGCTTTGGGATCGCGGCTCGTCGGTAGGGCGCGCCGACCGCGATGACACGCGACGTCACAGGCGAAATAGCGGCGCATTCCCTTGTAGCAGTCACCTCCCGCGACGGAGAGTTCTTCGCCGCCCAGGACAGGACGTGCGTCCTGACACCCAGCGACGCTACGCTACCAGTCTTAGCGCGAGCTGGCGCAACGACACGGCGGTGACACCAGCCGCGGCCGGCCATTCGCCGCTCCCGCCATGCACCAGGAAGGCCTCCGTCGGTTGCAGCACGTCGCACGCGAGACGAAGGCCACGTGATACGGTGGGTGAGGAGCTCCGTTTGATCTCCACTGCGAACGCCACGCTTCCACCGCGTTCGAGTACGAGATCCACTTCTGCGCCGTCAGCGGTCCGATAGAACGTGGGGGTATATCGGTCGCCCGCCGCAGCGATCAACGTCTCCACCGCCAAGCCCTCCCACGAGGCGCCCGCGACCGGATGGCCGACTACGTCGTTCCACGATTCGAGATCGAGCAATGCATGCACGAGGCCGGAATCACGCACGTACACTTTGGGCGATCGCACGAGTCGCTTGCCAGCGTTTCCACTCCATGGCGCCAGACGACGAACCAGGAGCAGGTCGACCAGCAAATCAACGTAGCGGCCCACCGCGGGCGCCGAGACACCGAGACTCGTGGCGAGACGGGACTGGTTCAGTAGCGATCCCTGACCGTGGGCGAGCATTCGCCAGCAACGTTCAACAGTCGCTGCTGGCAGCCTCGGCGCAAACATCGGGACTTCACGCTCGAGATAGGCGCGGATAAGATCACGACGCCACGCGAGGCTGTTCGCATCGTCGCGCGCGAGCAGACTCTCCGGAAATCCACCTCGCACCCACAACGTCTCGACGGTCGGTGTGGTGACGTCGAGCGTTCTAGGCAGCTCGCCCGCGTTTATCGTTGCGAGCTCCACGTACGCCGCTCGACCGGCGAGTGATTCGCTCGACTGGCGCATCAGTTCCAGCGACGCGGAGCCAATCAGCAGGAAGTGTCCAACGCGATCGCCCGCGCGTCGACGCCCATCAATCAAGCCGCGCAGAATGGGGAAGAGGCCGGGTGCGCGATGTATTTCGTCAATCACCACCAACTTGCCTGCCTGCGCACGCAGGAACTTCTCAGGATCACTGAGGCGGCGCTGATCGGCACTTGATTCCAAGTCGAGATACACCGCCGCATTGCCGCGCGCGTCAGCGACGGCGCGCGCAAGCGTTGTCTTTCCCACCTGTCGCGGCCCAAGTAGCACCACACTCGAGGTGGCTCGCAGGCGAGCGGTGACCAGGTCGAATACGTGCCGATGGATCATACGTGACCATGAATACCGTAGATGGAACGTCTGGCGTTCAATTTACTGGCATAAGCCCATTTCGCAAATCCGACCTGGCACCGTCCGGACGCCTTCATGTTCTTTGCGATCTGCTTGAAGCCGATCGATCGACGCGCGTGACGCCGCGCGAGCCGCTTGGGCCTTTCGTCTGTGTACACGACAACACCAACGCGGCCGGCTTGACGTTTCACTTCGCGACACCGGCAAGCGCCAACGCCGAGATGTATTTCTGGATCGTGAAAGGCTTGTCGCACCAGCATGCACTGTATACGCGCGGCGCGTCCTCGGCGCGTCTTCCGCTCACCTTGCCGAGGCTCCGCTCACGCCGCAACATCATGCCACCTCACCATCGGATCCCGCCACGCGCGTCGCGCGCTCGGTGGGCGTTTTCGATCACTTCAACTCGTATTCAGGAGACTTGTGATGCGCCTTCGCTTTTCTTTCGCAGCCGCCGCTGTTGGTGTCCTCGCAGCGTGCGGCGGCACAAGTGAGAAGCCGGCGGATACCACGGCGGTCACGGCGGCATCCGTTGCCGCGACGCCCGCAGTGTATACGATCGTCGCAAAAGACTTCTCGTACGAGGCGCCGGACACGATCACGGCAGGCATGGTCACGCTTCGGCTGGTGAATCAGGGCACGGAGTTGCATCACGTGCAGATACTCAAGCTCGATGACGGCAAGACCGTCGCCGATCTCGAGGCCGGTATGAAGCAGATGAAACCCGACTCGCCGCCGCCGCCCTGGGTGCACGAAGTGGCGGGACCCAACTCACCGGTGCCCGGTGGCGAACAGAGCGTTACGCAAGATCTTGCCCCTGGTAACTACGTCCTCGTCTGCTTTATCCCCAGCGCCGACAAGGTGCCGCACGCGATGAAGGGCATGATGAAGGCGCTCACTATTGTGCCCGCAACGAGTGCGACTGCAGCCCCGCCGACGGCCGATATCGCGGTGAAGATGACCGACTACGCGTGGACCGTGACCCCAGAGATCACCGCCGGTGCGCACGTCCTCAAAATCGAGAACGAAGCGGCGCAGGCGCATGAGCTGTTCATCGCGCAACTCGCACCAGGCAAGACGGTTGCCGATCTCGCCACGTGGGTCGGTGAGATGAAGGGTCCTCCACCGGCTAAACCGATCGGCGGTATCTCCGGTATGATGAAGGGTGCGACGGTGTATGTACCTGTCAACCTCGAACCGGGCGAGTACGGGATGTATTGCTTCCTACCCGACGCCAAGAACGGCAAGCTGCACGTCGAGCACGGAATGATGAGACAGTTTACGGTAAAGTAAACGGCATGTTCGTGTGCGCCCGTCGCGCGCAACGCCCGCATCCGCCGTGCCGCGCCTCGTGGCGACCCGGCCGAATCAGGTGTGGACGTGGGATGTGACGGACCTCAAGGGCCTGGTCAAGGGCGAGCGTCGCGCGACGGTACCACGTTGCGCGCGCTCGTCGAAGACGGCCGACAGGGATTTCAGCCGCTTCAGTGGCCTACGCGTGAGAAATCCGCTCACCCGATAGCGCGCTGGCCCTTGTCGTTCTGTTGAATCTGATACGAACCGGACATCGTATCCTCGTTGTGTACGACGTGAAGGAGAATGCGACATCCCCTCGCCCCCCGGGCTTGGGCCGCTGAACGGTGGCGTTCGGCCGTGCGTATATCTGCTTGCGACTCTTCCCTGAGCCGCCTGACCGCCAGAACCCATCTTCTCGACCGACATGCCACTGCGCAAGGACCTGCGCCTGAAGTTGTACGCGACTGCCGCCCTCCTGTGCCTTACCGGCCTCGACGCGACGGCTCAACCGTCTCCCAAGCGGGCGCAGGCGGCCCGGCTGCCCGCGTCGCAAGCGCCGCGAATCGACGGCCGACTCGACGACGCGGCGTGGGCTGGCCAGACGCCTATCGAAGATTTCGCGCAACAGCGACCGATTGAGGGCGCAAACCCCACCGAACGCACCCAGGTGTTCATTCGCTACGACAACGAGGCGCTGTACGTGGGTGCGCGGATGTTTCGCCAGGAGCCGCGCGACATCGCGCGCTCGGTCACCCGACGGGATGGTCAGGGCAACGCCGAACGGCTTCAGGTCACGTTCGATACGCAGCGCGACCGACGGACGGCGTATGCCTTTGCGGTCTCGGCCGCCGGTGTGCGCAGCGACTTCCATCATTCGCAGGACGATGAGAATCGCGGTCGCGAAAATCAGTATGATCCTATCTGGTCGGCCGATGCGGTAGTCGATTCGCTGGGATGGACGGCAGAAATGCGCATTCCGTTCTCGCAACTTCGATTCCCAACCACCGACGTTCAGGAGTGGGGATTTCAACTGGACCGCTGGATTCCGGACAAGAACGAAGATCTTCAGTGGATCGTGATTCCCACTCGCGAGAGTGGATACATCTCACGCTTCGGCACGCTCACCGGCATTGCCGGCGTGAAGGCTTCGCGACCCACCGAGTTACTGCCGTACATGGCCGCCGACGCGACCAAGTCGGCGGTGTCAAATGCCCTCAATCCGTTCCGCAACCCCACCAAAGCGCGCGCCGGTCTTGATGCAAAGTTCGGCATCGGGTCAAACCTCACCGTCGACGCCACCATGAACCCGGATTTCGGGCAGGTGGAGGCCGATCCGGCTGAAGTGAATCTCTCGGCCTTCGAAACAATCGTCGAAGAACGCCGGACCTTCTTTACGGAAGGCGCGCAACTGCTGCGCGTCGAAGGCCCGAATTACTTCTACTCGCGACGCATCGGCTCGGCACCGCATCTGTCGGCTTCGGGTGACTTCATCGACCAGCCGCGGGCCAGTACCATCCTCGGCGCCACCAAGCTCACGGGGCGCACCGCGTCGCGTCTGTCGGTGGGGGTGCTGGCGGCAGTCACCGGCCGCACTCAAGCGCGCGTGTTTCATCTCGACAGCCTGTCAAACAATCGCGTCGCGGTGGAGCCGCAAACCGAGTATGCTGTGGTGCGACTGCAGCAAGAGGTTGGCACACAAGCCTCAACCATTGGCGGCACATTCACCACGATGCGTCGCAACATGAGCGGCCTGCCCCAACTCTCCAACCTCCTGTCACGCGATGCAGTTTCGGGTGGACTCGACTGGCGCATCCGCATGCAACAGGGCCGCTACGCGATTAGCGGCTGGGCGGGATACAGCTATGTGGCCGGCGATTCCTTGGCGATCGCACGCGTGCAGCGATCCAGCGCGCACTTCTTCCAGCGCCCCGATGCGGGATACCTCGGCTATAACACCGCGCTGCGATCGCTGTCCGGCTACACGGCGAGCATTCGCGCCGACAAGGATGCCGGTCGTCACATTCTCTGGGGCGCGCAGGTGGTTGCCGAGTCACCCGGCTACGAAGTGAATGATGTGGGCCGTCTGCAATCGGCCGACGACGTGGAATACAACGCCGATATTCAGATACGCGAAACGCAGCCTGGACGATATTTTCAGAACTGGCGACTCGGGTTCTTGACCAAGGGCGCTTACAATTACGGGGGGGATCGCACCAATCACGAGTGGAATCAGAACACAACTTTGACGTTCAAGAACTTCTGGTCGCTCAACGTCAACTCCAAGTTCGATCTGCCAACACTTGACGATGCGCTCACCCGTGGTGGCCCGCTCATGACAACAGCCTTCGCGGGCGGACAGGATGTGCGCATCAACAGTCCGTTTGGCGGCCGCACCTTTTACCGGGTCAACGCGAACTGGAACAGTGACGTGTTGGGTGGGCATCGACTCACACTGGGCGGGAGTGTGACCATGCGACCTGCGCCGCGGTGGCAGGCGACGCTCGAACCGAGCTACACCACCAGTACCGACGCGCGCCAGTACGTGACCAGCGTGGCAAATGCAGCGTCCAGCGCCACGTACGGCCGGCGATACCTGTTTGCTTACGTTGATCGCGTGACGGTCTCCATGAAAACGCGGTTGAA
>JANMRE010000177.1:0-8959 GCA_031370885.1 Gemmatimonadaceae bacterium | reverse complement strand
AGCACTCGACACTCTGAACATACAGGCCTTACGATGACCACCCCCCCCCCCCCCCCCATTACGGCAAAGGCCGTGGCTGAACTCCGCCAGCGCACCGGCGCGGGCATGATGGACTGCAAGAAGGCGCTTGAGGAGACCGGCGGCGACCTGGATACCGCCATCGAATACTTGCGGAAGAAGGGAATCGCGAAGGCGGAGAAACGCGCCGATCGTTCGACGAGCGAGGGCATCGTCGGGGGTGAGATTTTCGCCCTTGGCAAATCCGGCGCACTCGTGGAAGTGGCCTGCGAAACCGATTTCGTGGCCCGCAACGAAGACTTCGGCAAGGTCGTGGCAACGCTCGTCGCACAGCGGGTGCAGTCCACCGCGAACGACATAGACGCGTTTCTCGCCGAAACGCTCATTGGCGATCCCGGTCAGACCGTGGCCGACTTCGTGAAGGTTGCGTCGGCGCGCACGGGCGAAGCGGTGCACGTGCGGCGCGTCGCGCGCTTCGATACAGACGAGAATGGCCTCGTGGGCATGTATCGCCACCACAACAACAAACTGGCCACCCTGGTCCAGATTACCGCGTCCTCGCCGGCCGTGGCGCAGCACGAGTCCACACAGCAGCTCGTGAAGTTCATCGCCGAGCACATCGCGGCCTCGGCCCCGTTGGCCGTTGACCGCGCGGGTGTCGCGCCCGAGAAAATCGAAAGCGAGAAACGGATTGCCGAAGATCAGGCGCGGCAGTCGGGGAAGCCCGATGCGATGATCGAAAAGATCACTACCGGCAAGGTCGAGGCGTTTCTGAAGGACGTCACGCTCCTGCCGCAAGCATGGGTGCGCGACCCGGCGGTGACGATTGCCGCCCTGGTGAAGGATCACGCCGAGCGGGCAGGGGGCGCCATCACAGTAAACCGCTTCGTGCGCCTGCAGCTGGGCGCGGAATAATCGAGTGAGCTACACTCCAAACGTGTCCAGCGCGGGCGCGGCGGTGTCACCCGACACCGACGCGTTGCGCTACCAGCGCGTTCTTCTCAAGCTCTCCGGAGAAGCGCTGGCCGGCGAGCGCGGGGTCGGCTTCGATTTCGACCGGATCGGCTTTTTTGCCGACCAGATCGTGGAAGTGGCGCGACTCGGCGTGCAGTTGGGACTGGTGATTGGCGGCGGCAATATCGTGCGCGGCTCGCAACTCTCGCAAATGGGGATGGACCGGGTGGGCGCCGATTATATGGGCATGCTCGGTACGGTCATCAACGCTTTAGCGCTGCAGGATGTGCTGGAAAAGAAAGGGCTCGACACCCGGGTGATGACCGCGATTCGCATGGAAGAGTTGGCCGAGCCATATATCCGGCGTCGAGCCATTCGGCACTTTGAGAAAGGGCGCACCGTGATCTTTGCCGCCGGCACCGGCAACCCGTATTTTTCCACGGACACGGCGGCGGTTCTGCGCGGTATCCAGATGAAGGCCGACGTCATCATCAAGGCCACCAGTGTGGACGGGGTGTATTCGGCCGATCCCAAGAAAGACGCCAACGCGACACTCTACGAGACGATCAGCTATCGCGACGTGATGCTCGAAGAGCTGAAGGTGATGGACCAGACGGCCATTACTTTGTGCAAAGAGAATCAGATACCGCTGATCGTTCTCAATATTCACATCCCGGGCGCGATCGCACGCGCCGTCAGGGGCGAACGCGTAGGGACATTCGTTTCATGAGCATTATTCCGCAAATCCTCAAGGACACCAAAGCGGGTATGGAGAAGGGCCTCGAAAACTCCAGGCGCGAGTTTTCGGGGATCCGCTCGGGCAAGGCGTCACCAAACATGCTCGACTCCATCAAGGTTGATGCCTACGGTTCAATGATGCCACTCAATCAGGTGGCGTCGATTTCGGCACCGGAGCCGCGCGTTCTCCTGGTCACACCGTTCGACAAGGGGCAAGCAAAGGCAATCGAGAAGGCCATTCGCGAATCGGAGTTGGGGCTCGATCCGGCGCATCAGGGTGGCGTTATTCGCGTGCCGCTGCCGTCGATGAACGAACAGCGCCGCAAAGACCTGGTCAAAGTCTTGCACAAGCTGGCCGAGGACGGACGCATTGCGATCCGTCATGCGCGCACCGATGCCCGTGACAAGCTCAAGAAACTCGACGGCATCTCCGACGACGACAAAAAGCACGCAGAGAAGGATTTGCAAAAACTGCACGACGATACCATCGGCAAGCTCGACGCCCTGCTGAAGGCGAAGGAAGCCGAAGTGATGGAGGTCTGATTCCGCTTCACGGTCCGATCTGAAATGGCCAGGCAGGATCCTCGTTCTGTTGCGGAGTCCGAGCTGCTCGCGCGTGTGCGCGTGCACGGGGCCGTGCCGCAGCACATTGCGATCATCATGGACGGCAACGGGCGATGGGCGCGCGAACGACACATGCCGCGCCCGTTCGGACACCGGTCGGGGATGAAGGCGGTGCGCGCGGTCGTTGAAGGGTGCCTTGATGCCGGCGTCGAGTGGTTGTCGCTGTTTGCCTTCTCGCAGGAAAACTGGCAGCGACCGGAAACCGAAGTGTCCGCATTGATGTCGCTGCTCGAGGAATACATCGCGCGCGAGGCCGATGAATTGCGGCAGCAAGGAGTCCGTGTTCGGGTGTTCGGTGATCTCGAGCGCCTGAACGCACCGGCCGCTGCGGCGGTGGAGCGCGTGATGCGTGATACCGAGAGCGGCGACAAGCTGGGGCTCAACCTGTTCATTTCCTACGGCGGTCGCGCAGAGCTGGTGCGCGCGGCGCGGTTGTTGGCGATCGAGGTGCAGGCGGGCAGGATAACGCCTGAAGCCATCGATGAATCAGCGATTCGGGACCGACTGTATACCGCGCACTGCCCAGACCCGGATCTCCTCATTCGAACATCGGGTGAGCAACGGCTGTCGAATTTCCTCCTGTGGCAGATTGCCTACGCCGAACTGTCGATCTCGAGCGTCCTGTGGCCCGACTTCGGACGCACCGCGCTGTACGAGGCAATTCTCGACTTCCAGCAACGTGACCGGCGATTCGGCCGCGTCTCGGCGTAATCGCGTACCACGGACCGAGACGTGAACGAGTTTGGTCGGCGACTGCTCGTTGCCCTCATCGGGGCACCGGTGGCGTTGGCCATCATCTGGATGGGCGACGCCGCGTTGGCAACACTGGCGAGCATCCTGTCGGCGCTTGCGGCCGGGGAGTTTTTCAGGTTGGCGCGAGCCAGTGGGAGTGACCCGATGACAGGCCTCGGCGTGCTCGGCGCGGCCCTCGTGCCGTTGCTGGTGCACGCGCACTTCCTTGGCGTTGTGCAACTGCCGCCGGTGGCGGCAACGCTGGTGCTGCTCGCACTGATCGCGCTCGCGATCTGGACGCGGGGTGTCAACGGCAAGCCGCTGGCGGCCGTGGGCACCACCGTGATGGGCATTCTGTACACGGGTGGCACGCTGTCGTACGTGTACGCGTTGCGCTACTACGGGTATGCCGTTGGCGATATGGCGGGCGCGTTGATCGTCATCTTGCCGGTGCTCCTGACCTGGGCCAGCGACATTGGTGCGTACGCGGCTGGGCGTGTGATCGGCGGGCGCAAACTTATTCCGTCGGTCTCACCGGGAAAAACCGTGGCGGGCGCAATTGGCGGTGTGGTGTTAACGGTGATCGTGTGCGCCGGATACGTCGTCTGGTTGCTGCGTCCGCGCGCCCAACTCGCGTTCACGCCGTGGGGACTTGTTGTGTTCGCAGTGTGCATCAGCGCGACGGCACAGGTTGGAGATCTGGCCGAGTCGTTGTTCAAGCGCGAAGCGGGCGTGAAGGACAGTGGCACCATTTTCCCCGGACATGGGGGCGCGCTCGATCGACTTGACTCCCTGTTTTTTGTGCTTCCAGTTGCGTTCGCCCTGTACGGCTCGCTTTTGATTCCGGCGCCGCGATGATATCCGCGTCCGACCGCTGATCAACGCATGGCTATCGGTGTCGCGATCCTCGGCTCCACGGGCTCAATTGGTACCAGCGCCTTGCGCGTGCTTGAGCGTCAGTCGCAGCGGTTTACGCCCGTGGCACTCACGGCGCATGCGAACGCGACCGCATTGGCGATTCAGGTTGCCCGGTGGCGGCCCGCGTTTGTAGGGCTCGTGAACGGCGCCGTGCCGACGGGTACTCTCTGGGATTCTGGTGCGGAGTGTCTGGTGCGCGCCGCGACGCATCCGGCGGCGGACATTGTGCTTAATGCGGTGGTCGGCGCCGCCGGTTTGCCGCCCACGTTGGCTGCGCTCCGTGCGGGCAAGCGTGTTGCGCTGGCGAACAAAGAGTCACTGGTAATCGCGGGCGATATTGTGACCGCAACGGCGAGAGAATTTGGCGGATCGCTGGTTCCGGTGGACAGCGAGCACTCCGCTATTTTGCAGTGTCTGGCCGGCCGGTCGGTGGACGACGTGCGTCGCCTGGTACTGACGGCGTCGGGCGGACCGTTTCGCACCTGGAGTTCGGACCGCATCGCAATGGCAACGTGTGAAGAGGCACGCCAGCATCCAACATGGCGAATGGGCAGCAAGATCACGATCGATAGCGCCACGCTGGCAAACAAGGCGCTGGAGGTGATCGAAGCGCATCATTTGTTTGGCGTGCCCTATGATCGCATCGATGTGGTCGTGCACCCGCAGAGTATTGTGCACTCGTTCGTGGAGTTCGTGGACGGCAGCGTGCTGGCGCAGCTTGGTGTACCGTCGATGGAACTGCCGATTCTGTTTGCCCTGACGTGGCCGGAACGGATTCCCGATTCTGGCGTACCGGTATTTGACCCGGTGGCGTCAGGGAATTTGACCTTCGAGGCCGTACGGTCGGAGGACTTCCCCATGCTGGCACTTGGCATCGCCGCTGGTCGCGCTGGCGGGGCCTCACCGGCGGTCTTCAATGCGGCCAACGAGGCTGCCGTGGCGCTGTTTCTGGCCGACCGCATCACATTCGGCGAGATTCCCGTTGTGGTGGCATGGGCGCTCGCCGCTCACGTAGCTGAACCAACCGATTCATTGGACGCGCTCTGGCGCGCCGATGAGGCGGCGCGCCGCAATGTGGACTCTTACGGCGCGACGCTCGCTGCCAAACCCTGATAAGGAATCGATCCTCTCGTGTCTATGCTGTCGACGATTTCACCGTTCATCGCACCCTTGTTGGTGTTTGGTCTCGTGGTGTTCGTCCACGAACTCGGGCACTTTGTAGCGGCCAAGCTTACGGGCGTGTACGCACCAGTGTTCTCGTTGGGATGGGGACGACGCCTGTTCGGCTGGCGCCGAGGGGAAACGGACTATCGTGTTTCACTCATTCCGCTGGGTGGCTATGTGCGTATGGCCACGCGGGAAGACGACTCGATGGCGGGCATCGAGGGCGGTGCCAACCGCGGCTCGTTCGATGCAGACGCCGAGCGGCCCGCCGACGTGCCAGCCGGATTGTGGGACCCACAGGCGATGGCGCCATTCGGGCCGAAGGCGGTGCCGGAGAATCGGTGGGTGGAAAACAAATCGTTGGGTGCGCGGGTGTTTATTCTTTCCGCCGGCGTGATGATGAACATCCTGCTGACGCTCTTCGTATCGAGTGGAATTTTCTACGTGTACGGCGATCCGTATCGCCCGGCCGTGATCGATTCAGTGGTAACGGGTTTGCCGGCGGCGGCGGCGGGCATGACCACTGGTGACCGGATCGTTGCCGTGAACGGGCAGGCGGTGCGCACCTGGGAAGAAGTGGTCGATCGAGTTGCGCCCGTCACGACGGGCACCGTTGCCGTCGAGGTGGAGCGTGGCGGCCAGCGTTTGTCGGTGACCCTTGCACCGCAGGCCACCGAGATCGATGACCCGGTCACCGGGAAAAAGCATCTGGTTGGGCGAGTGGGCATGTGGCCGCGGGACTCGATTGCCCGTGTCAGTCCGGGCGTTGCGCGCTCGCTGACGCTGGGTGCCACGGCGACGTGGGGAATGACGACCAACGTGCTTGGCGTACTTCGCGGACTCGTCTCCGGTGAAGTATCCGCCAAGAACCTCGGTGGCCCCATCCAGATTGCCCGGGTCTCGGTACAGGCTGCTCGTCGAGGCGCCGAAACGCTCTGGTCATTGATCGCATTTCTCAGCCTGAATATCGCCATCCTGAATCTGGTGCCCATTCCGGTGCTCGACGGCGGGCAAATTCTGCTTGTGGTGGCGGAGGCAGTGAAGGGGAAGGCGTTCAGCGGGCGCACGCGCGAGATGTTTGCGCGCGTGGGCGTGCTGGCCGTCTTCGCGCTCATTTTACTGGTAACGTTTAACGATCTTCGCGCCACCTTCGCTCCCTGAATGATGTGCGGCGACCGTCGAACGGCGAACGCCCGGGCATTGCGCGTCGTCGGCGGCGTGCTTTTTGTCGCCCTGTCGGGATGTCATCGCGCGGCCGTGCGCGTGGTGGGCGACGACAGCACCGCCGCGCGGATACCGGTCGTATCTGCAACACCACCGCCGTTCACGCGCATTCCCCGTGATGCGGCCCGCTTCGAAATTGAGGTCGTCGATGACAGCACGGCGCGCTTCAAGCCCCGTGAAGCCGTGTGGGTGAAACCCGGGATGACCGCCTTCGCGGTTGATCCGACAAACCGCGACGCCCTGGTGGCGCGACTGCGCGTGATTTCCGTGTGGAATGAAACGGCAGTAGCCGTTGTCACGTCGCAAGTCACGCGTATCACCACTCGACATGTGGTGCTCCTGACTCCGCCCGTCGTACCCTGGTGGAAAACGCGCCGTTTCTGGGTCGGCACGCTCGTGGGCGCTGTTGTTGGTGGAACTATCGGCGGCGTGCTCGGTGCACAGTAGGCGCATCGCCCGCAGCGCGCGTCAGGTGCAGGTCATGGAGATATTGCGACGCAGCGATGCCGCACTCGCGCGACGGCGTACCACCAGCGTGTCCGACCGATACTCGATACAGGCACGCGCCGTGGCACGCATCTCGTAGCGACCTTCGGGCAGTAACACGGACTTTGTGGTATCCGCCCGCACCTCCACCGACTCGCCACCATCCAGCGACTCGAAGCGAATACGTGCATCGCTTGGCGTGATCGTGAAGGACACGCCAAGGCACGTGCGCACGGCCAGCGTTACCGTACGACTCTCACCGACAGCGAGCCGCACGATCTCTTCGCGCGACGCGGTCGCGCACTCGGGCGGCGCCTCCGCGATCACCGCGCGGAGCACGAGGCGGGCAGCACCTGGTCGTTCAATCACCTGTGTCCCGCGACCGATCAAGACGTCGTCGACATACAGCATTGCCGAATCCGGCGCCGCGAATGTCAGACGCGACTTGACAATCGCTACGGCTTTCTGGCGCGTGATATCGGGTACGCGTGGAACGACGACGGGCGACGGTCGCGCCGTGTCCGCACTGGTGTTGGTCGCATCGCTGTCGACGCTCGCCCGCTGCGTGGCAGTGCGCGCCGCCACGGCGATGGATTCGGCGGCCGCGTCCGGCGGTGCGGGTTGTGGCGCGGCAAAGAAATCGCGGGCGATGGTGGACCCAATGGCTGCCCAACCAGCAACTGCCAGCACGACTACCCCAATGGCGATACCGATCCGACTCGGCGTTGCTCGGCGGTGCGCCGTCGTTGCCACAATGACCGGTGGAAATCCGGTGACGGTTTCCGACGGCCCTGAACTGACGGACAACACGGGACGCGTTGCGGGCGCCGTGGGAAGCGCCGCCAGTGCATCGGCGACCGCTATCGCTGAGTCGAATCGATCGGCGGGTGCCTTCTGCAGCAGGCGGTGCACAAGGGCATCGAAGCCTTCGGTCAGCTCCGGCACCAGTTCACGTGCCGACGGCGCTGGCGCTTCGACATGCAGGCGTGCCACGGCGTACCAGTCGTCGCCCTCGAACGGCAGTCGGCCGGTTGCCGAGCGGAAGAGTGTCACGCCGAGTGAGTACAGATCGCTGCGACCATCGAGTTCAAGACCGCGCGCTTGCTCGGGGCTGAAGTAGTGCGGTGTTCCCATGATTTGGTGGCCACCACTGCGTGCCGCCTCGCCATCCAGTGCGCGTGCAAGGCCAAAGTCCGCTACGATAGCTTCACCGTGGGTGCCGATCAAAATGTTGTCGGGCTTGACGTCACGGTGCACAATGCCCCCGGCATGCGCGACCGACAGCGCTGCCGCCACATCGAGACCGATGCGTACCACCTCGTTTTCGGGAAGGCGGGGCAACAACTCCAGCCGCCGGGCAAGCGACAGCGGCAGCAAGTCCATGGCAACGAATGAGGCACCGTCGGCCTGACCCACGTCACGAACGGTGACGATGTTGGGATGTCGCAACCGGGCCGCCGTAGCCGCTTCTCGGCGGAAACGGGCCTCAGCGTCCAACTGGCCGGCGAACTCCGGTCGAAGGATCTTCAGCGCGACCGGGATTTCCAGGTCGCGGTCGACCGCCTCGTACACCCAGGCGAACGCACCACCACCCAGCAACCGGATGACCCGGTATTTTCCGATCTGACGGCCGAGGTAGCGGTCTGGCAGGTGACGGTCCTTTACAGATTGTGCGAGGTGGAGTAAACTACCGTGCTTCATACAATTGCGCGCAAAAACGCGGCGCAGCTACGCACCCTGCGCATTGCATGCGCCGAGAAACTTACGACGATGGCGTTCGATAAGGCATCCACGATTGACAAGTACCGGGCCCACGAAGGGGACACCGGTTCCACCCGCGTGCAGATTGCGCTCCTCACCGAGCGGATCAACTACCTGACGGGTCACTTCCGTACCCACGCCAAGGACCATCACGGGCGTCGCGGTCTTCTCAAGATGGTTGGTAAGCGCAAGCGCCTCCTCAAGTACCTGCAGCGTAAGGACGTTTTGGAGTTCCGCACGCTTGTGCAAAACCTTGGTCTCCGGTACTAAGCCAGACCACGCCATCACGTCGCGCGGGGGCAGCAATGCCTCCCGCGCGATTTGCGTTCTCACCAGGAAA
>JANMRE010000158.1:0-1210 GCA_031370885.1 Gemmatimonadaceae bacterium | reverse complement strand
GTCAACCTGTCGGCCATTTCCAGGATGGTCGAGGGCCACTTGCTGTCCGACGTGATTGCGATCAACGCGAGTATCGATATCGTGATGGGAGAGATCGACCGGTGAGTCACGGACCGTCGGCCAGCGGCGGCGCGTTGGTTGCCGCGCCGAAACACGGCACCCACCACGACGCGCCATACGAGTTGGTGTTTACGGGCGATCGACGCGCGGAACTCGATCGTATTCTCTCACGCTACCCCACCAAACAGGCGGCACTGCTTCCCGCGTTGTGGATGATTCAGGACGCGCGTGGCTGGGTCTGCGAGGCCGCGATGCAGGAGGTCGCTGCGGTGCTGGCCATCACGCCAGCCTACGTCAAAGGTGTGCTCACCTTCTACACCATGTATCACCAACACCCGGTGGGACGGCATTTCATTCAGGTGTGCACCACCACGCCGTGCAACGTGTGCGGCGCGGAAGACGTGGTCAATGCGTTCCTGCGGCACTCCGGCTGCGGCGATCTCGGGCGGACCAGCGACGATGGACGATTCACCGTGGTCGAGGTGGAATGTCTGGGCGCATGCGGGTTCGCGACACCGATCATGATCAATAACGATTTCGTCGAGTCGGTGACACCGGACTTGGTGCCACGACTGCTCTCGGAGCTGACGTAATGGGATATCCGCATCGTTCGCACCCCCGGGAAACCCCGATCGTATCGCGCTACTTCGGCGATGCGCGCGCGCGCACGCTCGACGGCTGGCGTCAGCGTGGCGGCTACGATGCCCTCGACCGGGCGCTCGATACCGATCCACAGGCGTTGCAGGCGATCGTGAAGGAGTCCGGCTTGCGCGGTCGCGGCGGTGCGGGTTTTCCCACAGGATTGAAATGGTCGTTCATGAAGCCCGACGGAAAAACGCACTATCTCTTGTGCAACGCGGACGAGTCCGAACCCGGTACATTCAAGGACCGCGAAATCATGCGCTGGACACCACACGGTCTCGTGGAGGGCGTCGCGCTTGCGGCGCATGCGATCTACGCCGAGACCGCGTACATCTACATCCGCGGTGAGTTCACCGAACCCTTGGCACGCGTCTCCGCGGCCGTTGAAGAGGCATACGCGGCGGGGATTCTTGGAGCGGACGCCATGGGATCCGGCAAGCGCGTGGACGTGCACGTCCATCGGGGCGCCGGTGCCTACATCTGCGGCGAAGAAACAGCGCTCATGAAT
>JANMRE010000146.1:0-30311 GCA_031370885.1 Gemmatimonadaceae bacterium | reverse complement strand
CGCGGCGCCAGCAGAATACAATCATTCATGCGTGTCTTATCCCCACCGTGGCCGCGAGGGATCAAGACGCGCACTGTTGGGATCGCCGGAATACCCCCATACGAGCTCAGTGTGCGACTTCCGTCAACAAGACTCGTACTTGCGAAACAGCGAGTCGGGAATCGCGTACGTGGCGGGATGCGTCGCCCCCCGATGTCCGGTACGCTGCTGCGAGCGGCAATTGCGCTTTTCCTGGTGTTTGGTTCCGCGTGCACATCGCGCGCCCCGGTCGATCAAACACCGCGCGTCGCTCAAAGCGCCCACTTCAGATTCGACTACTACGGACTTGATACAGGCTCAGTGCAGAAGTTGATGCGCCACATGGAGAGCAATCGTGTGCGTGTCATGCGCGACCTGCAGGTGGACTCGACGCCAATGGTGCTTATCCTCATGCACACCGAGAGCAGCTTCGAAGCGCGCTGGGGATCGATCATCAAGCGGAGCGGCGTGGGATTTCAGGTGCAGGGATTGTCCAACGGTGTCAACGAAGTGCACGTTTTTGGACCGTGGGCGATTGGTCACGGTGACGCGCTGCGCGCGGTGGTGCTGCACGAGTTCGCGCACGCGGTGACCTTGCAGTTTGCGCTGCAGCATGGTGACAGCTCGCATCTCGTTGCGCCCGGAACCCGGCCGACCGCCACGCACGTGAACGATCGATGGTTGAGCGAGGCGATTGCGCTCTATGAGGCGGGGCAGAGCACCGACGTCAACTGGGTACGCCGCATGCGCAACGGCGACTATCCGACGCTTTTGGAGTTGAGCGAGCCAACCAACAGCCTGATTTATGGTGTGGGGTACCGGTTGGTGGAGTACGTGCGTCTGAAATGGGGCCCAGACGGCGTCGGTCGGCTGATCCGTGCACACGGAGATACCCAACAGGGGCTGGGCGTCTCGGCCAGCGCGTTCGAAAATGGTTGGTACGACTGGATCGTCGGACGATACCTGATTCTGTCGCCCAGGATGTTCGGATCGAGCCGGTATAGCCGCCGCGTTCACCGAGCCACATCGATCTCGGTGCTTCATGCGCCGCCTGCTCCGTCGTCAGGGCGTGCGAGAGATCGCACAGTTGCAGTTGAAGGTCACGCCGCTTATCTGGTGCGGCGACCGAACGCACGATGTTTGTCCAGCCCCTGCAGGTGATCTGACGCCACCCGAAAGAGCGGCGCCTGGTAAGGGCGTCGGCGTATGTCGTCACTGCGCGCCCCGTCACAGGTGTGTGCCGATGTCCCGGCGTGGCCTGTTACCCGGCGCGCGCGCCGCAGGTGCCTCCTCGGAACGTCTCTTTGCTCCCCAAGTGTTCTGGCGTTGCATTAATGCTGCGCAAGTGATTGGCTTGCAATCCGCCGACAAAGGTATTCCGTACTCCGCCGGCGCCGTAGCCGAAGTCGTAAAGCATTGACTGCGCCGTGTTCTGGCTTTGAATGAAGCCCGTCGCGTCGATGGACATGTACCACAGGCCACCAACCTTTGGTGCCATTCCCCCGCTGATGTGGCGCGCCCATATCTGCAACTGCGAGATATCGAGCCCGTTGTCTCGCAACTGCGTGGCACCAGCGACCAGATGCTGAAAACCCGGCTTGTAGTGGCCGCTCTTGTCCGTCATGATATAGAGCACCCCGTTCCGCGCCCACAACTCGCCAGCCGCCATGACCGGCTGTCCACCCATGAACGCGGAGTGAAAGAAACCCTTGGTGTTATCGTGGTTGTTCGCGTACAGATTGCCTGCGAGATCCATGACAAAAATGCACCACCCGTCTCCGCCAAAATTTGTGTTGTAGGTGTCGGTTCCCCAATTGACGAGCTCATCTTGCCCATTCATTCGCTTCAGCCGATGCTCATGAATCGGGATGCGGAATTCCCCTCGGCCAACTGAATCCTGGTAGCGCGTGCACAGCATTTCATTGTTGTCCAGTATTTCGAGCACCAACCGGCGATCGCCAATACTTTCCATCCAACGAAAAAAGCCCAGCGTGGTGGTCGGTGCTTCACCTTCCCACCGCCGTCGCATCCACGATTGAAAAACCTTCGAGTTTGACGGATTGCCCCAATGCCGGTGCAACGGATCAATGGCTTCCGACCAATAGGTCATGTCGATTTGTTTGCCCACTCCACTGCTGCCGATATAGTCCTTGAGTTTCGCGGCCGAACTGATAATGCCGCGCAGGTGTTCTTCCGCCGTCTGATCTTCCCGTGTGCCGCCGTGACCGAAAAAGGCCGGGAAGTTTCGCTCGATACCGAGGACCGCCGCAAGATATTCACGCTTGGCGGTCGCCTGATCCAGCAGGACTTGCGCCTGATTGACCTTGTCAGAACGACGATCCCGAGTCGATTTCAGGGTACCCGTCGTTTCCTTGTCATTGACGTACGCCTCTGTGGCATTCATGATGCCGTTCAGCTTCTTGATCCGCTCAATCAAATCGTGTCCGGGTGTGGCCTCGTAATTCCGGAGCGCTGTATCTATCGCTCGCAGGCGGGTGTGACCGCTGGAACGCATCTGATACCAGTGGCTGGTTGCCGCTTGAAATTCAGCGAGTGTCATGATATCAAGTGCCATCTACTCTCCGAGTGTGGTGGTTTGTCATTCTCATATACGACCGCGTCACACGAATGTCCATGCGGGTGGCCGGCCACCCTGCGTTACGCGAGGAGATTGCCGTCAAGGTGTGCCACGCGCCGCTTCCTGAGGCGAGTGCTGGTTCCGGCACTCAGGCCCGCGGTAGGCGTACGGATTCACCATGTCACCGTTGTTTCGGAGAATCTCTTCGCCCTTCGCTTTCCAGCGATAGGGCTTGGGCACCCTCGGGTCGCAGAATTTTGACGGCAACCGTCTCGGCGGTTGTTGAATCGGTGGCTCGGTATACTCGCGCCATGCCTCCGGAACCGATTGACTCCAGGTTCGAGAACCGGCCATTGAGCGCGATCGTCGGTGGTTCTGGCTCTCGATCCATTCGGGAGACCTTCGGCCTTTCGGCTATCTGGCAATCCTCTCGAACAGCTCCGCAACGCCGCACGAAAACCCAGGGACCACATCACCGCCGTCGAGCGTGTCGGCCTCGTACAGCCATCGCGCCGGCGCGTTGCTTGCGACAATCATCACCGTGCGCCGCGCCGGGTCAACGACCCAGATGAGTGGAGTGCCGCACGCGCGGTAGTCGTCGAGTTTTTCCTCCAGTTCCGATGCTGATTCACTCGGCGACAGCACTTCAACCGCAAGATCTGGCGCGAGTTTGAGGAGGCCCGGCCCAATACCCTCCATCGGCAAACGGTGCGCGCACACGAACGACAAATCAGGGCACCGAATGGTGCGCGGAAGTTCGAGCAGTAGGTAGCCAACGCCGTCGGCAAATAGCGAGCCGAGTCCGCGCCCTTTGAGGTAGAAGGCCAGAAGCAACACCAGGTTCGTTGCCGCGCGACCGTGCGGCCCACCCGCCGGCGGCGTCACGCGCAACTCACCGCGAACGAGCTCCGCTTTCCCGTCGGGAATTGAATGCACCAGGAATTCGTCGGGCGTCATGCGCATTGCGCCCGCCTGCACGGCGTGTGCCACTGGAGGCTCCGGGATTCAACCATGTTGAGGGAAGCGTACGCTCGGCGCACCCGCGTGTGCAAGTCGGCATGACCGCACGATATCGAATATGCCGAAATGTCCAGCACCGTTCGACCGCTCACTACATCATGGTGATGCAGGCGAGCCGTCACGGCGGCGATGGAGTGCGGCACGCAGTGCGGCCCTGCCCCACATAATCACGCACTCACCGTCTGGCGACGGGGCGCATACCGGGAGGCAACCGCAATACCCGAACACGAACTCGATCGCGCCGACGTCTTAGGCGCACTGCGCGCGGTCACTCGATGGCATCCACCCGAACGGCGCCGGACACGCGATCATTCCGGCGGCGTCCGCAATCAGCGCGCACTATGGGATGCGCTTTGCGTTGCCACCCGGATTGATCGCCGCTTTGGTCGCTCGAGTTCGTCTCATGAGTGAGTCGTGTCGACGTCGCTGCACCACTCACGTGCACCTGCTCCGATACGGCAGACGAGATACAGCAACTTGGCCAACGCTTTCGCCGTCAGCGCCGATCGTGTCAAGGAAGACGCGCCGTTACAGAGTGCTATTCGCGACAGATTATCAGCGCGCCGCGCGCCAGCTGCAGCCTGCACAGAAATGAGTCGACGGCCGGTGGAAGCGCCGCGCCGGACTCCCACGAAATGGTTTGCCGACGTCCGTTCTGCACGATGTGCAGGAGATGCATGACGACATCTGGGGGCACGGTGCCGCTTCCGGGATAGTCTCGACGCAAGGCGTGGAAGTCGGACCGCCTCGCCCGTTCGAACAGAGGCAATCGCAGAAATGGCTCCACGGTTCCACGGGCGGTGCGGAAGTCGCCCTGGTCGCACATCGCGCCGGTCGCGCTTACCGGGCCGCACTGACTCTGGCTCCAGCGGCCGCTGGCTGAGTCGATCTCGAGTGAGTCGAGCAGGCGCTGACCGCCAGCAAAGGCGTTGGTGACGTACACGATCTGTCCGGAGACGCCCGCCGCATCCGTCAGCCCGTCCCCGCCGGATATTGAGGAGGCTCTGCAGGCCAGCACGTTGACACAGAGCGCGGCGTTGGCAAGCAGGCGGGCGACTCCCGAGACGGCCTGAGGTGTCGAATGCTCCATAACTGTTGAACCACTCGAGAGGCTGACACGTCACTCGCCGGTAACATGGTGCTCAGCGCGAATGCCGTTTGTGAATCGTACGTGCCCGCCCTCAACGATCCGGTATTCAGCGACCCCGCTCCGCGCCAAACCATGATGTCCACCTCGGCATGACTGCCACGCGGGGATTTGAGCGGCCTCTATCCGTACTGGCACCAGCTTCACCACATTGTGCCGATGTCATCTGATCTCGGCGCATTGAGAGATGGACTGGCCCATCGCTACGCCTTTGGAGACGAGTTGGGGCGCGGGGGTATGGCTGTCGTTTATCGTGCGCGCGACATCCGGCATGGGAGGGTTGTCGCGATTAAAGTGTTGCGCACTGAGATTGCAACCACGCTTCTATCCGCTCGGCTTCTTGAGCACCTTCAATTCCCTGCTCGCACCGGCACGCGCGGATGCGCGATTCGGCCACATTGTTGAGCGCGCGGCGGCGCGGTCGCGAGCGTTCGTGGTTTGAATCTCGTGCCGCTTCGGTGGCGTCCACAGCGGCGCGCGCCGTCTTCATCATCGCTGCTCGCGTACATCCGACACCTTGGCGAGCAAAGCGGCCAACGAGTACGGCTTCGAGAGGTAGTCATCTGCTCCAATCGCCAGAAATCGTTCGCGATCACCGCGCAGCGCATTCGCGGTGACCACGACAATGCGCGCCGGTGCGAGTCCCTCTTTCACCTCCCGACTCCGGATCTGTCGCGTCGCTTCCACGCCGTCGAGGATCGGCATCTGACAGTCCATCAGGACGACGTCAAACGCGGCGCGAAAGCGCGCGTCGATCGCCTCGAGTCCATTGTTCGCGACTTCGACCTGACATCCGGCGGCGCGCAGGATTTCGAGGGCCAGGATCTGGTTCACCTCATTGTCCTCGACAAGCAGCACCCGGAGCGGACGTGCGGGTGGAGGTTCCTCCTTGGCCGCGTGCGATTCGTCTGTGACTACTGCGGCGTTGGGCTGCAAGGGAGTCATGGCCAGTTGGTGACCCATCCGAGGTGTGTTGGGATGATTGTGGCTGGTGCTGGTCGACCGGAGGGGTATTTCGATCCAGAACTCACTGCCCCGGCCCATGACGCTGGACACGCCGATCGTACCGCCGAGCAAGGACATCAGTTGTTGCGAGATGGCGAGCCCAAGCCCCGTTCCCCCAAAGCGTCGTGACATCGAGTTGTCCGCCTGGACGAACGGCTGAAAGAGCTTTTCCCTGACGGCGTCCGATATCCCGATTCCCGTATCCGACACCGCCACGCGCAGCGTGACTACGCCGTCCGCAGCGGGTGAGGTCGTGGCGCGAACGGCGACCCGACCTGTCAACGTGAACTTCACGGCATTGGTACCCAGGTTTTGCAGCACCTGCCGCAGTCGGGCGGGGTCAGTCGTTGCGAATTCCGGCACGTCCTCGTGCACTTCATATTCGAAGGCAATCCCCTTGTCGCGCGCTCGTGCACTGAGCAGCTCCGCCAAATCGCTGAACAACGTCCGAACATTGAATTCCACATGCTCTACTTCGAGCTTGCCCGCTTCGACCTTCGACAGGTCGAGAATATCGTTCACGATGGCCAACAGATTGGTGGCAGAGAGACGGAGCAAAGCAAGGTGGCGTCGCTGTTCAGCATCGACTGCAGAGTCCAGCATCAGCTCGGTGATCCCCAACACACCGTTAAGTGGCGTGCGCACTTCGTGGCTCATGTTGGCGAGGAAGGCTGACTTCGCTTGATTCGCTTCCTCCGCAGCGGCACGCGCTTGCGATTCAGCAACCACAAGGGCGGACATGCGAAGCTCCGTCTCCAGCATCTTGCCAGTGTCACTGCTGAGTCGAAACGCAGACAGACACAACGTTACCATAGAGGCAAAGACCGCCAGACCGGCGACCTGGTCCAGTCGCTCCGGACGTGTCAGCATTTCGACGGAAATGGGCCCAAGGGACAATAGCAGGAACCCCAATACGGATATGAGCTCGGCGCCATTCGTTGCCACCGCAACGGCCGCAACGGCCGTGATCGTGATGACCAGCATCGTGGTGGCGTGGTGTCCGGGCAACCGCATCAGATTGATGGCCCCAATGGACCATGTCAGCGCGGCAACGCCCGCTCCGACGCGAAACCGCACCGCCCACACCGCCACATCCTGCGGATCAGGTGCCGCTCGTTGATACCGGATCCAACCCCACGCTCGCACAGCACTGACCACCCAGCTCATCACAATCCACCTGGCGACCATCCACACCGGCAAAGCCTGCATCAGGAGCACTCCGAACAACGCCGAGATGACCACGGTCATCAACAGTGCCAGCGGCAGACGCCCATTGACGATCTTGAGCCGGCTGGCCAGCATCAGATTGTTCGACGGCGGGGTCACCGCGCGGTTCATGCAGCCAAAGCCGGACACGCCGGGTTGCCGGCCTGCTGCACGAGCGTCGTGAAGTCCGCCACTGACATTGGGCGTCCAAACAGATAGCCCTGCATCACGCGACACCCCAGGCTCACCAGCACCGCCTGCTGGCTGATCTCCTCGATGCCTTCGGCAACGGGTTCAACCCCGAGACGGCGCGCGAGAGCAATGAGCGCGCCAACGATCTCGATCTCGCGCGTGCTCCCAACCAGATCACGAATGAATGATCGATCGATCTTGAGCGTGTCGAGCGTGAACCGACGCAGATGACTGAGTGACGAGAACCCCGCGCCAAAATCGTCCAACGCGATGCGGAATCCCCGCGCGCGCAGCAGTGCAAGCACTCGCTCAGCCTCCTGGGCATCGTCGAGCAGCGCCGTCTCCGTGATCTCGAGTTCGATCGATGACGCGTCGATGCCCATGCTGGCCGGGATGGCGCAGACTTGCAACAGCAGATCGGGCTGGCGAAAGAGCTGGGCCGACAGATTGACCGCGATCGTCAGATCGTGCGCCCCCAACTGCTGCCACTCGCGGAGCTGGCGACACGCGCTGGTCATCACGAACTCTGTCAGCGGCGCGATCATGCCGATCCGCTCTGCCAGCGGGATGAACTGCGCGGGACTGACACTGCCCAGGTCGGGATGCTGCCAGCGCAGCAGTGCCTCCGCACCCAACAGCCTGTTCTCTACAACATCGTATTGCGGCTGATAGTGCAGTGACATCTCATTGCGCTCAAGGCTGCGGCGCATGCTGGTTTCGATAAGCATGCGGTACATGGCCGCCTCATTCAGCGAGGCGCTGAAGAACTCGGCGGTGTTTCGACCTGCATCCTTGGCATGATAGAGCGCGACATCCGCATTCTTGAAAATTTCCTCAAAATCGCTGCCGTCATCCGGAAACACGCTGATGCCAATGCTGGCGGCCATGAACAACTCGTTTTCGTCCACGATCAGCGGCGCGCGGAGCGAGGCGAGCAACCGTCCGGCAACCACGGCAGCGTCCTCGCCGCTCTTCAGGTTGGCGATGGCGATAAGGAATTCGTCGCCACCCAACCGCGCGACGGGGCAGAACTCGTCTCGGAACGGATCGCGTACCACGGTGTCGTGGTCGCGGATGACGTCCCGCAACCGTTCACCAACTGCTTTCAAGACCTTGTCGCCAGCGTTGTGTCCGAGCGAGTCATTGATGCCCTTGAAATTGTCGAGATCGACCAGCAACAACGCCAGCTTGCTTCCTCTGCGGCTCGCGAGGGACATGGCCATCCGGACCTTGTCCGTGAACAGCAGACGATTCGGGAGACCGGTCAGTCCGTCATAGTAGGCCAGACTGCGGATTCGATCCTCGGCGCGCGTGCGTTCCGTGATGTCCTGAATGGTTCCGGTCATCCGCAGGGCCTCGTCACCGTTTTGGCCGCGGATCACCCGCCCCAGCAGATGGACACTCCGAGACTGCTGACCCGGTAGCACCAGTCGGCAGGAGACGTCCAGCGCACAGTCGCCTTGTATCGCGGACGCCATCGCCTCTCTGATCATTGGCAGATCGCACAGGTCAACGCGAGCGTACATATCCTCGATGTGGTGGCGCTGCCCCGAGTCCCCGAAGCCGAGAAGCCCTGAAGCCTCCACCGAACCGACTACCGTTCCCGAATTGACGTCCCATTCCCAGTTTCCCAATTGCGCCAGTCGTTGCGCATCGGCCAGCCGAGACTCGCTGTCGCGCAGGTCACGCAACGCGACGGTCGAGCGCAGCATGAATCGCACGCGGTGGCTCAGCAACGGTGCGCTCACCGGCTTGGTGGCAAAATCTGTGGCACCGATTTCGAACGCGTGCAGAATTGCCTGCGACTCCTCCAATCCCGTGAGCACAAGCACCGGCGTATCGGCCAGCTCAGGATTCTGGCGGATGCGCGTACACACCTCAAAGCCGTCGATTCCTGGCATGATCAGGTCGAGCACAATCACGTCGGGGCGGTGCGTTTCCGCCAGTTCCAACGCCTGCAGGCCGTTCTCGGCTTCGACGATCGCGTAGCCGGACTCGCGAAGCACGCCCCCCATGGTGCATCGCATCACGAGATCATCGTCAGCGATTAGGATGAGTGGCTGTGAGCGCACGCGGGACGTTCTACCGGTTAACATAGGCGCCAAGTTCCTTTTCGCTGTCCAGATACGTAGTCTCGGCTTCTGCACACAGGCTCTGGAGTGCTGATGGCTCCAATTCCGCAGCCTTCAGCTCCAGTTGACGCAGCAGGGCGGCGAGGGATGTCGCGCCGAGCATCGCGGAACTCGACTTGAGCGTGTGGGCCACCCGACGCACATCCGCGCGATTGTTGGCGGTGATCGCGCTTCGCAGTGCCGCCAGTTGGTCGGGCGCGGTGCGTCGGTATGCGTTGATCGAGTCGGAAAGAATGCGCGCGCCACCGGGGAATGAAAGGATGTTGTTCAGCGCAACGGGATCGAGCCCCGCGACGGGCTTGCCTGTTTGCGGCGCCACTGGCGCAAAAATGTCGTCCTGTCTGGCGGGCGAAGACAAGCGCTTCGCACTCCAGGTCACGAGCATGTTTCTGAGGTCTTCGAATCGAAAGGGCTTGGTGAGGTAGTCGTCCATCCCAGACGCGAGGCATCGTTGACGTTCACCGTCCAACGCCGATGCCGTCAGCGCGATGATCGGCCTTCGGATGTCTGTCTGTCGTTCTCGATCGCGGATCGCGGTGGTCGCAGCGTAACCGTCCATTTCCGGCATCGTGCAGTCCATAAGAATGAGGTCACATGCCGTACTGTTGGCTTGTCGCACCGCGTCAACGCCGTTCATGGCGACGGAGACCACGCAGCCGAGCGACTCGAGGAATCCCACAGCGACCCGCTGGTTTACCGGATTGTCCTCGGCCAGCAGAATCCGCAACCCCTGCAAGCGCGCTGCGTCTGCCTCAACGGATTCGGGACGCGGCGATACTCGCAGGAGCGATTCGACGGGGGTAACGCGTGATGAGCCCGTATCCCGCAATAGCGAGGCGAGGCAGCTGGCCAAATCACGTTGCCGTGCCGGTTTCGTCAGCATGGCATTGACCGGGGCCGACGATTCCAGCGCCTGCAAGGAACCACCGACAGAGCTGAGCAGGAGAATGGGGAGCGCGTTCCAGTCGGGATTGGCTCGAATCTCGCGCGCCACATCTCCACCGTTCATGTGCGGCATTGTGAAGTCGAGAATGATCACGTGATACGGCGTCGTGGGGAGTTTCGCGCGAAGAATTCCCAGTCCGGCGGCACCGCTTTCGGCTTCGTCAACCGACATCCCCCACGCGCCAAGCTGCTCCCGCAGGATTTCGCGATTGGTCGCGTTGTCGTCGATCACCAGCACGCGACGGTTTGCCAGCACCGCGTGCGTGGGACTGGCGTCGTTGCCATCGAGGGTACGGGTTTCCAGCGGCAGCGCGAACCAGAAGGTCGAGCCGACCCCTGGTGTCGACTCCATGGTGAGTGTGCCGCCCATCAGCGCGACCAGCTGTCGACCGATGGCGAGGCCCAGTCCGGTACCGCCAAACTCTCGCGTCGTTGACGAATCGGCCTGCACAAACGGCCGAAAGAGTCGGGCGGCGGTCTCCGACGAGATGCCGATGCCAGAATCCTGCACCTCGAATCGGACCCATCGCCGTGGTCCATCCCCGTCTGAATCTACCACGCGCAACTGCACCGAACCACATTGTGTGAACTTGATCGCGTTGCCGAGCAGGTTGATCAGCACCTGACGAATGCGCGCCGCATCGCCGTGTATTCCCCGCGTTAGGTTCGGCGCGAGACGGACCGTAAGTTCGAGACCTTTCTGGTGCGCGCGAGGCGCCAACATCTCGCACACGTCCTCCACCATTTGCACCAGATCGAAGTCCGATCGATGCAACGTCAGATGACCTGCCTCGATTTTGGAGAAATCAAGGATGTCATTGATGAGGACGAGCAGATCCTCTGCCGACCGATAGGCCATGTCGGCGAAGCGACGCTGGCGCGGATCGAGTGTGGTGCCGCCCAGTAGTTCGATCATGCCCATCACGCCGTTCATCGGGGTGCGGATCTCATGGCTCATGTTTGCCAGAAAAAGCGACTTGGCACGATTGGCGTCCTCGGCAATGGCCGCATGTTGCTCGGCCGCTGCGCGCGCTGCCTCGAGCGCCGTGGTACGACTCGCCACCTTCATCTCAAGCGTACGCTGGTGGTCCTCGAGCTCCTTCCATGAGGTGTGCAGACGGTGCACCATCAGATCGAAGGCGTGGGCCAGCGTTCCGAGTTCATCGCTCCCGCTCTCGCCGACTACCAGTTCGAAGCGACCCGCGCCGACGGCC
The DNA here is from genome assembly GCA_031370885.1 of Gemmatimonadaceae bacterium. Classification (GTDB taxonomy): domain Bacteria; phylum Gemmatimonadota; class Gemmatimonadetes; order Gemmatimonadales; family Gemmatimonadaceae; genus Gemmatimonas. Next base: position 18,854 of record JANMRE010000146.1, on the reverse strand, counting down.
CGCGCAGCCTCTACCAGCTTGCGCACGGGGGCCGTCACGCGTCGAGTCAGCAGATGCGTAATCGGCAGCCCAAGGGACAACAGCAGCAGTGTCACGAGCACCACCTGCACCAGCGCGTGCTGCTGCTGCTGCTCCTGAGGCCGCAGCGTTACGCCGAGTTGCACATAGCCCAACTTCGACTTCCCGGGAGCCTGCGCGCGCAGCAACAGATCGCCGCCTATTGATTCGTCGTCACCCGCGATAACCGGCACCGAGATATCCAGCACCGGGTCGCCACCGACGATCAGCGAGCGCGTCAACGCGCTGGGCCGTGATGTCGCGCGGGCGATCGCGGGTAGCATGACACTCTGGAACGCACTGGTGAGCCGTCGGTCCAGCAGGACCTCGCCCGATCCACCAAGGACACGCACGTACGCAACGTCTTGCATGAGCTCGAGGCGTTTGACCAGCGGCTTGAGGCCGTCCATGTTTCCGGTATGGATCACGAACTCGCTGTTTGCCGCGATCAACTGCGCCATGGCGACCGCGCGCGATTCGAGGTGGGCGTTGGATTGTTGCCGTTCGTGCGAGAGAATCACAGCAGCGTTTCCAGCCACGGTGATAAACACGGCACCGAAAACCAGCATCGAGACCTTCAGTGCGATCCCGGGGCGTCGCAGCCGTTGGAGTGTTCCGGCGAAACTCATCGAACGACCTCGATGGCAACCCGCACCAGGATGGCGAGACGAAGTGGCGTCGCGTCGAACGTGATGGTCGTCAAGAAGTCCTGGGCGTTGTGTCGTGTGGTTGGGGAGCGCCATCGGCGTGCTGCCGTCGTCGCGAGGACTGCCGCCTGCCTTACTTATCGGCATCGACTACGATTTCCTGAATCTCGATGCGTTGATTTCAAGACCGGTCACGGGGTTGAGCGTCACAGATTCCGCGCCGCGACGCGTTGCCGGTTTACTGACAGACCCATTGTTCGTCCTCATGCTGCGTGCCATCCACATCATCCCTGATGACTGCCAATGAAGATCCTGCAGGTTCACATCCCGACACCGTGTGCGAGCGCGAACGGCGCGGATCTCGGCGCGTTGGCCGCGCTCGACCCGCATCTGGTGCTCATCTTCGCGCCAGTCGCGGCGTTCGCTCAGCCGGAACTGACAGCACTCCTGTCAAGCGCGTGTCCGGCGGCACTGCGCATTGGGTGCAGCACAGCCGGCGAAATCTCTGATGACGGCGTTACGAGTGGCAGCGCTGTGGTGACCGCTGTGCGCTTTGCCACACCCGAATTGCGCCTGGCCAGCGCGCCGGCAGCGGATTTGTCGGCGTCGTTTCAGGCCGGCGAGGCGCTTGGCCGCGAACTGGCGGATAGCCGCTTGCGCGCCATCCTTGTGCTGGGTCCGGGCGTCGACCTCAATGGGAGCGCGTTGATAGAGGGACTGGAACACGCCGTTGGCACGGACGTGCTGCTGACCGGAGGGCTTGCCGCCGACGATGGGCACTTCACGGAGACATGGACGCTGTGCAACGACGTGTCGTCCCCGCGGCGTGTGGTCGGTCTCGGCTTCTATGGTGACTCGATCAAGATCGCGCACGGCAGCTTCGGCGGATGGCAGCCGTTCGGGCCGATTCGGAAGGTGACGCGTGCCGTCGGCAGTGTTCTGTACGAACTTGACGGTCTGCCGGCACTGGACGTCTATCGGCGCTATCTGGGTGAACATGCGGAGGGCCTTCCCGCGACTGGGCTGTTGTTCCCATTTTCGGTGATGGAGGAGGATCACACCGATGTCGGGTTGATCCGCACAATTCTGGGAATCGACGACGCCCATCGCGCGCTGATCCTGGCCGGCGATGTCCGGCAAGGAGGCTACGTTCGACTGATGCATGCCAGTAGCGACGCTCTCGTGAATGGCGCCGAGACGGCGGCGAACAGCGCGCGCGCAATGTACGACACGAACGGCAGCGGACTCGCATTGCTCATCAGCTGTGTTGGGCGAAAACTGGTAATGGGTGGACGGATCGACGAGGAAATCGAGGCGGTCGCGGAAGTGTTTGGAGGTGCGGCCACGCTGGCCGGGTTCTACTCGAACGGCGAGATCAGCCCGCACGTGGGTTCCATGCGTTGTGCTCTCCACAACCAGACGATGACGATCACGTACCTGCACGAATAGGCATGCACAAGCTGTTGGCGCGACAGCTGCGACGGACCCTGGGGATTGCGGATGAACGCGCCCTCGAATCTGTGCTGTGCACACTGGAGCGCGTGGCGACGATGTTGCCGCCGGACGCGCAACCGGTCGCATTGGGACTCCGTGAGCTGCTGGCACGCGTCGGAGAGGCATATGCGCAGGGGGATCGCGATCTGGATCTGCGTGCGCGAAGCCTTGATATCAGTTCCGCAGAATTGACGCAGGTCAACGAAGTCCTTGAGGCGGAAGTGGCCGCCCAGCGTCGCGCGGTACGCACGTTGCGAGAGACCATCGACATGCTTGCCATCGAACAGGGATTTACGACGACCGAGGACGTTTCACCCATTTCCGTTCACGATCGCACTGACATCGAGATCGTGTCGACGGACATCGTTCGGCTGGTGAATGACCGAACAGCCGCGCAGGCGGAGCAGCGCCGCAGCGAATCCCGATTTCGCAGCATCACTGAGCTGTCGTCCGACTGGTATTGGGAGCAGGATGAGAAGCAGCGTTTCACGCTGATGTCACCTGGAGTGACCAGCGCGACCGGATTCACGGCCGATTCATTGCTTGGCCGGTCTCCGCGACAGCTCGTCGGCGGCGCCCGGGCACATAGCGCGTTTGAGGCCTATTTCGTCGCCGTCGACGCCCGGCGCCCGTTCCGCGATCTTACGATGCCGGTGATCCACCGTGACGGAAGTCGGCGCTACATACGCATCAGCGGCGAACCAATCTGCGATTCGGCCGGGACGTTCGCGGGGTATCGGGGCAGCGGGAGTGATGTCACCGAACAGGTGCGCGCGCGCGAGGCCCTGCACGCGGCCAAGGAGGTTGCGGAGTCGGCCAATGCCGCGAAGTCGCGGTTCCTGGCCAATATGAGTCACGAGATCCGGACGCCCATGAACGGCGTCCTCGGGATGACCCAGTTACTCCTGGGCACCGCGCTGGATGAGCGCCAACGGCGGCATGCGACGCTCATTCAACAGTCTGGCGACGCGCTCATGGAGATCATCAACGACATTCTGGACTTCTCCAGGATCGAAGCCGGCAAGATGGAACTGCTCTGCGTGGATTTTGATCTGTCCGAAATGGTGCGGGGTGTCGCGGAGGTGTTTGCCAATCCACTGCGCGACAAAGGGGTTTTGCTCCGATGCGACATTGAGCACCACGTGCCGAAAACAATGTACGGTGACTCTGGACGACTGCGTCAGGTACTGGTCAACCTCGTGGGAAATGCCGCCAAATTCACCGAACGCGGCGAGGTCGCCATCCAGGTGCGACTCAGGCCGGATGCCTCGGACCTGTTGGAAATCTCCGTGCGCGACACGGGCGTCGGCATCGCCCCGACGGACCTTGCGCGTTTGTTCAACCCATTCACACAAGCCGACGACTCGAATACGCGGCGCTTTGGTGGAACGGGACTGGGGCTCGTGATTTCACGCCAGCTCCTCACGCTCATGGGCGGCACGATTGATGTCGAGAGCCGCATCGGAGAAGGATCACGATTCTGGTTTACCGTCCCGACGACATCGGTGGGCGGCGCGGCTTGACCAGTCACATCGGACAAGGAAATGCAGTCGGCGGCGTGGGAGGTGTTGCAGCGCGGCACCTGTGACATCTGTGTTGCCAAAACTGTCAAAGATCGTGGACCGTGACGGCCTCCCGGACTGACCCGTCGTAAAGTCTGACCGACGTGGGCCGACACTCAGGGCATGGCATCGGATGACGGCTGGCCGATGTCCTCCATCATCTGGCCCGACACATGACCTTCACGAGAGTGTTCTTCGCACCGTTTATGCTCGCCGTCACGGCTGGCGGCGCTATGGCGCAGGATGCCACCCCGCGCGTTGATCTGCGCGGGTTCAGCGGGTGGGCCTACGGGCGCACCAGCGAGAACACCTACCTCGGTGTCGATCCACGCGGGAACTATGCATTGGGTTCGCTCGCCATCAATCTCGCAACGCATCCGGCGCCCAAACTTTCCTTCATCAGTCAGGTGTTCTTTAAGCAAACGGATGAAGGAACGGCGACCGAGCTGGACTACGCCTTCGCCGAATGGAGAGCATCGGACGAATTTCGGTTTCGGGTGGGCAAGATCAAGCAGCCGTTCGGGCTATACACCGAAGTTTTCGACGTCGGAACGCTCCGTCCCTTTCTATCGCTGCCGCAGTCGATTTACGGGCCGCTCGGTTTTGTGGCGGAAGGATACGAGGGCGTGGGGTTGCGCGGAGAACGCAACCTTGGCAAACGCTGGAGTCTGTCGTACGATGCGTACGTCGGCGGTATTCACGTCGCGGATGCGAAGTACCCGTTGCAATTCCTCGCCGGCGAGCCGGTCGGACCCGTGGCAGAGGCAAGCGAGGAATCACTCACGGAACTTCTTGGCTCGCGGCTTGTCATTTCGACGCCGTTGCAGGGTCTGAAATTTGGTGCGTCCCTGTACACCGGACTCGAAGCCATGAGCGCCGAACGCGCCGAACCGTCCGCCGGGTCTGTCCGCCACACGGTGGTTGGGACCCAAGCGGAATTCCTGTCGAACCGCGTGTGGATGCGCAGCGAATATACGTACCACGTCGAGGGTGCGACCACGTCCTACGGCTCCTATCTCGAAGCAGGATACTTCCTGACGCGTTGGTGGCAGGCGAGTGCGCGCATTGACCAGGGCGCGGGACGCCTCGCCGACGTTGACGTGTCCGCCGCCCCATCGCTGCTCCAACATCGCGACATCGCGTTTGGTCTCAATCTGTGGGTCGTGCCGGAGTTTGTGTTGAAGGCGTCGGTTCACATGGTGAAAGGAAACCGTCTCGCCGGACCGCGAGCCGACGAACTCGCGGCCACGGTTGCAGAGGGACTGTTGAGCCATCGCACGCGGTTGCTGCAGATTGGCACGCAATTCAGCTTCTGACGTGAACTCGCCGATCATGAAGTCCCGAGCACGATTCTGGTGGCGCGTGGTCCCGCTCCTTCTCTGCGCCGCGCCGGTGCGGCAGCTTGTCGCGCAAGACCCCATGGTCGTCATCGTTCATCCGAAGAGCGCGCTGACGGACATGTCGCTCGGGAACCTGCAGCGCCTGTATCTTGGCCGCAGTGCGACATTGCCGAACAAGGAACCCGTTATGCTGGTGGAATCTGCGTGGCTGCGGGAACGCTTCTATTCGCGCGCGTTGGGCATGAATGCCGATCGATTCAAGCGACATTGGATTGGCGTAATCTTTTCCGGCGAAGGAGCCAGCCCGCCCAAGGAGTTGGGAAGCTCCGCCGAGGTGCTGCAGTATGTCGCCACCCATCCTGGCTCTATCGCCTTCATCGAGATGAGTAACGTGGACAAGTCCGTAAAGACCGTGTCGATCGACGGGCTACGCCCGAGCGAGCCAGGCTACAGACTGCGGGAGCGGCTATGACGTTTCGGTCACTCGTGCGCCTCGTGGTACTGCTCGAGGTCCTCGCCGTACCCCGCCGAATGAGCGGACAGGACACGCGTCCGGAGGGTTCGCAAACCCGCCTGCGTGGATTCGCCGACTTCACCGCCACGGCCTCATCCCAGCAGCATACGCCGACATCTTTCGGTATCGGACAGTACGTACTCTTCCTGACCTCACCGCTGACGGAACGCATCGCTTTCCTTGGAGAGAGTGTCTTCGAGTACGACGACCAGTTCGTGGTGGACGTCGAGCGCATCTTGATTACGTTCTCGCCAAACCGGTTCCTTCGCGTGGCGGCGGGCAAGCACCATACGCCCATCGGGTATTGGAACAACGCCTATCATCACGGCGTGTTGCTGCAGCCGACGATCAGCCGGCCGCACATGTTCCGCTTCGAAGATGAAGGTGGCATCCTGTCAATCCACACCACCGGCGTGCTGCTGTCGGGCCGAGACCTCTCTCGGTTGCACATCGGCTTCGACGTCCTGGTGGGAAATGGCATCGGGTCATCACCGACTGAGGACAACAACAACGCGAAGTCCGTCACCGTGGCAGTCAGCACGCAGATCACGAGTGCACTCAAAATCGGCGCCTCGGCCTATCATGATCGGCTCGCGGTTGGTACGAAGGGGCTGCGGCCCGAGGCGCTGTTGGAGGACGTCGATCAGACACTGCTCGGCGGCTATGCGGCCTATACACGTGAGCACATCGAACTGCTCACGGAGTATCAGCATGTGGCAAATCACGGCCGGGTTACTGCCCGTACGAACGGCACCGACGCGTTCTATGCCTATGGCGGGTACCGGCTGGGAAGACTGGTACCGTATGCGCGTTACGATGCGCTGCAGTTTTCAAAAGCGGATCCCTACTTCACCCCCAATGACAGCCGGCAGTTGCTTCTTGGCGCGAGGTACGATGTCGCGTCAACCGTATCGACCAAGCTGGAGATCGGACAGCGGACAACGAACGAGTTCGGATCGGTGAGATTCTTCAGCATGCAAGTGGCCGTTGGATTTTAGGATGACATCGCACGCCCGGCGCTTCAGTATCCGGTGGAAACTGGTCAGCGGCGCCATCGTGGTGTTGCTGCCGATCTGCGCCTTCATCTATGCCTACTTTCCTGCGCGCGAGGAAGCCATCGCGCTCAGCGCAATGCGCAGCCGGACGACGAACATGGCGGAGTTCGTGGCGCTTGGGGTGGGTCGAGGCCTGCACTTGAACGACTTCGCCGACGTCGTCGCCGCAGTGAACTGGGTGAAGCGGGACTCATCCCTGGCATATGTCGTGGTGCTCGACTCTGCCGGGCGGGAATTCGCCAGTTACAACCCGGGCAAGGTCGCCGTCGACTCCGTCACGGCGCGGCGCGATGTCGGCGTGCAGAACGTTGGTGTGCGGCTGGCGACGACGGTACCCGTCGTGTACAACGGCCATCATCTTGGCACCCTCGTGCTGGCCGTGTCTCTCGCCAAAATGCATCGGGATATCGAAAGGGAACGCCAACTGGCGCTCGTGATCAGCCTGATCGTATTCCTTCTTGGTGGTGCGACGGTGTGGGTCATGTCGGTCCGGATCGCGCAGCCGTTGCTCGAGCTTCGCGCCGCCACCGACGCGGTCGCCCGGGGCAACTACGTCATTGACATCCCTCAGACCAGCAACGACGAGGTCGGGGCGCTCGCCGCCGGTTTCAGCGTGATGGTCGGGAATTTGCGCCGCACTACCGAACAAGTGAACACCATGGTGCATGACCTGGCCGCCGCCCGCGATGACGCGCAGGCATCGGAGCGCGCGAAGGCCGAGTTCCTCGCCACCATGAGCCATGAGATCCGCACACCAATGAACGGCGTACTGGGCATGTTGGGTCTCCTGCTCGATACTGCCCTGGACGCGACGCAGCGAGACCGGGCAACCGCCGCCTACAAGTCGGCAGAATCGCTGCTCCGAGTCATCAACGACATCCTGGACTTCTCCAAGATCGAAGCGGGTCGCCTCGAACTCGAGATGGTCGATTTCGAACTGCGGACGGACTTGGAGGATGTCATTGACGTCGTCTCCGACCAGGCGTCCCGGAAAGGCATCGCCCTCACCTGCGTGATTGACAGCACCGTGCCGGCAGTCGTGCACGGCGATCCCGGACGCTTGCGCCAGATCCTGCTGAATCTGGTTGGCAATGCCATCAAGTTCACGACGCAGGGCGAAGTGATCCTTCGCGCACGATTGGCGGAAGCCGACCATGATGCGTTGACGCTCCGTTTCGAAGTGATCGACACAGGAATCGGTATTCCGGTGGAGGCGCAGCAGCAGTTGTTCACGGCATTTTCACAGGCAGATGCGTCCACGACGCGGCGATTTGGTGGTACGGGGCTGGGCCTGGCCATCTGCCGACAGCTTGCGAAGCTCATGGGTGGTGATATCGGAGTCGAAAGCCGGACCGGCTCCGGGAGCACCTTCTGGGTAACGGCGCGCGTTGGGCGTCCGACATCGTCGCCATCGCCAACGCCGGTGAACATGCCGAACCTCAAGGTGCTTGCGATCGATGATCACGAGACAACTCGCGAACTACTCGCCCAACTGCTGAACAGTTGGAGGATGGGCGTGGCGACGGCGGCGAACGGTGCCACAGCGCTGGACCTCCTGGTTCGTGCCAACGCCGCCGCCGATCCGTTTGACGTGGTGATCATTGACATGCATATGCCGGAAATGGATGGCGCCTCACTGGCGAGAGCGATTGCGACGATTCCGCAACTCGCCTTCACGCCCCTCGTGCTTCTCACCTCGACTCCACTGTTGGGCCAGGGACACGAAGCACGGGAGATGGGATTCGCTGGCTATCTCACCAAGCCAATCCGCGCGTCGGCGCTCTTCGATTGCCTGACAGCGGTCATGGAGCCCAGTCGCGGAATGTCGTCGGCAACGACTACGTCGGCCGCCACCCCAGCACACACCACGCCGTCAACGCCCGCGATGACGCGTGCACGGATCCTGGTGGCGGAAGACAACCAGATCAACCAGCAGGTCGCCCTCGGTTTCCTCAACCGGCTGGGACATCAAGTGGACGTTGTGGGGAATGGACTGGAGGCGGTGGATGCCGTGCGGCTCCGACCATACGATCTGGTGCTCATGGATGTCCAGATGCCGGAAATGGACGGCATTGAGGCCACTGCCGCCATTCGCCGATTGCACAGAAAGGATCGGCGACACCTGCCGATCATCGCCATGACGGCGAATGCGCTTGATGGCGACCGGGAGCGATTCCTGACGGCAGGAATGGACGACTACGTCAGCAAGCCGATTAACCGGGACAAGCTCGAGGCGGCTCTTGGCCGCTGGCTCGGCGGCCGCGATTCGGCTGACCTCGACGATAGCGACAAAACCCCGCCCGTGCTCCAGGACCGGAGGAAGACCGGTGGGAAACGCCAACCCATGCTCTACAACGCCAACCAGTTGGCGCAAATCTTCGGAGACAACCACGTAGCGATACGCAGTTGCACCGATCTGTTCCTGACGTCGACCGAGCCGCTGTTGCGTCAGTGCGCAGCGGCGGTCACTGCTCAACAGCCGGAAATTGTCGCTCGCATTGGACATACCATACGAGGTGCTGCCGGCAACATCGGCGCCGACGCGATGGCCGCGCTCTGCGCGGAACTCGAGGCGACCATGGCGCAGGAAGACTGGGCGCATTCGGAGCAACTCACCCGCGCGATCGAGGAGTCATTTGCCATGACGGCGGCCGCTATTGAGTCGAGCGTCCCTCGCTAATTCTGCTGCTCCTCATCGTCCGACTTCCTACTTCCGAGTTCGTCAACGGCACGATCACGCGCAAGGACTCCTTCTAAAAGATTCTTCCGCGGAATTCATTGTCCTTCTGTCGTTCTCGGTTGAGCGCCGTCGCGGGCGCGCGGTGCGGGCCGAACTGCGGTCTATGTGGGCGCTGCGGCTATCGTTGTGGCGCTGGTGCTCTATCTGTTGGGTCTTCGCTCCGGAGCAGCCGCGTCTCGGCTTCGCCCGCTCCGCAGTTCGATGAGTCCCTGTTACCTCGTGAGGCGCGTCATCGATTTGCCGCGTCCACCGCACGTTTCATCTCTCGTACCCAGTTGGGAATCACGCGCACGTAGTAGCCGAGATTCTCCGCGCTCGCTTGCAAGTACACGGCATCGCCGCCCGGCATCACGGAGTGCGACCAGCCTGGCGTATCCACAAAGCGCGGATCGGTGAACAGCACCTCGCGCGTGCCCACGGGCGCGTTCGCGGGACCATCCATGCGTACGCGATTGAACGTCTGGCTCGGTGCGCCTTTGTCACCGACATACGAGAAGTAGACCAGCTCATTCGCCCCGTGCCACAGCGGTTCGCGGCCATTGATATCCACCGTGTACTTGCGATCCATGGCGGGCCACGGCTGCACGCTGAGGCCGGTGGCTCCCTGTTTCGTGTACGCGATCCATTTCCGATCGGGTGAGATGGAGACGAAGTTGGCGCGGAGTGACAACGTATCGACACGCGCCGGGTCGGTGGTCGGATCGATGATCATGTCCGAGCCACCGGTCATACCGACACCGACGAGCAGGAAGTTGTCGGCGAAATACGACGATGGCACCATGCCGATCGGGATCGTGCTCGTCAGCAGCACACGCGGCGCATCAGGCGAATCCACGCGACGGAGCACCAGCGATTCCGCGTCGGGATTGTCGAAATCGTATTTGCGATAGACGAGGCGACGGCCGTCGGGGCTCCACGAGGCGCTGCTGACATACAGCGCCTGGTCGAGCGTTTCATGTGTGCCGGTGCGCACGTCGTAGAGCCAGAGCTCTTGCCATTGTACGCCTTGCACCACGGCGGCAAGACGCTGTCCGTCCGGACTCGGCGTGAAGCGCAGGAATGCGGCGGGGTCCATCGACAGCGACACCGCCGCGCCGCCGCTCGGCCGGCGCACGAGTCGTCCGACCTCGGCGTTGACGCCAGGCAGATACACGAGCGCGCCATCGCGTGTCAGATCGAACTGTCCGCCGCCGGTGTAGGCGGTGCGACGCGCCGCCGAGACGAGTGAAACCGTGCGTCCGACGATGAGCGAATCGCGATTGGTGAACTTGGTGGCTGAGATGGTGCCGTCGAGGCCCATGTACACAAGATACTGATCGTCGATCACGCGGAAGTCGGCGCCCAGCAGCAGCGGTGTGCCTGCAGCCGCGCTCGAACGTCGGATGTAACGCTTGCGATTTGGCGGCGACAGGCCGACGACGGTGGCGAATTTGTTGGCGCCACCGCCGCAGAGTACATCGTTTTCGCCGAGCATCTCCGGCATGACGCAGTACGACATCGCGACCGATTTACCCGGGCCCGTGCCGGGATCCAGAAAGCGCAGCGTGCGTCCGTCATCGTCGGAGAAGAACACCTGCCCGCTGGCCAGCCAGCTTCCGCCGTGTGGGTCGGTCGCAGGCGCCAGCGTGACCACCTGTCCGCCGACCACGCTCGCAGTCTTCATGTTGCCGCCGCTGACGAACGCGACGCTCTTGTCGTCGGGCGAAATGCGCGGCGTGCCCAGCGCGCCGTCGGTACCGGTGATGACGTGCGCGTCGGTGCCGACGAGACTGCGATACCAGAGCTGCGACGACTCGCCGATCTTGGCCTCGTACACGAGGAACGATCCATCGTGTGCCACGGCGAAGTTGCGGTAGGTGTCCTCCATGCGGAGTGGCGACGCAGGGGGCAGTCCAATGTCGCGCGGTGCCGTGTTGGTGCGCGTGAGTGCCCATGTCGCGATGCCAACCGCCCCGATTGCCACGACGGCGAGCGTTGTCGTCATCGCATTCCAGCGACGCGGCGATGCGGGCGTTGTGGCGCGAGCGCGCGTCGTGGACTGGGCGATCGTCGATGTGTTCACCAGCGCATCCGCGAACGCTTTCGCCCCATCGAACCGATCGGCTGGCAGTTTCTCCAGCGCGCGCATCACCGCATACTCGACTCCGTCCGGAACGGCTTTGCGCTGGACGCTGATGGCACGCGGTTCCTCGGTCAGCACGCGCGCAACAATCGCCTGCACGCTCGGGCCTGTGAACGGCGCTTCGCCGACGAGCATTTCGTACGTGATCGCTCCCAACGCATAGATGTCGCTGCGCGCGTCGATGGTGCGTTCGCCCATCGCTTGCTCGGGGCTCATGTACTGCGGCGTGCCGAGCGAGAGCCCCGTTTGCGTCATACGCTGGCCGGCGGCGCTTTGCACGGCGAGCGCGATGCCGAAGTCGGCCACGAGCGCGTGCCCGTTTTGCAGCAGGATGTTCTCGGGCTTGATGTCGCGATGAATGACGCCGAGCCCGTGCGCATACTGCAGCGCGTCGGCGACTTCGCGGGCGATCAGGACCGCATCGGCGATGGGGAGTTGGCGTTCGCGGTCCAATCGCGCGCGCAGCGTCTCGCCGGTGACGAGCGGCATGACGTAGTACAGCAAGCCGTCGCCGTCGCCGCTATCGAGCAGCGGCAGGATGTGCGGATGCTGCAGGCGCGCCGTGGTGCGGATTTCCGAGAGAAACCGTTCGCCGCCGAGCGCCGCGCCGAGATCCGGATGCAGCACCTTGATGGCGACATCGCGATGGTGCTTGAGATCGTGCGCGAGATACACCGTGGCCATGCCGCCCGCGCCGAGCTCGCGGTCGAGGCGATAGCGGTCGGACAGGGCGCCAGTCAGGCGCGACACGATGTCAGTCATGGCACGCAGGCTTGGTCGCGAGAATCCTCACCGGGCCTGGTCACCGAGTGCCGCGGCGATGTACGCGCGCGCGACCCTTCGGCAAGCCGCTGAAGAATTGGCCGCGCACATATCCACCGTGCGCGCGGGCGCACGATGTGCGGTTCCTGCAACGCCGGCGGCGACAACACGTTCACCACCACGTCACGCCCGAGCGCGTTGTCACGCGCCACGAACAGGCGCGACATGCCGCCGCCACCGAGTTCACGCTCGAGGGTGTAGCCGTCGCCGAGGGTGGATTGGAGCTGTGCGCGAAGATCATTCATCGCGAACTCCAGACCATGAATGACGGACGGCGCACGCCGGCTATGGTCCCGCGTGGGAAAAGGGACCGACGACCGTCTCCACGCGCGTGGCGATGCGATCGAGCTCCGTCAACAATTCCGGCGCTTCCTTGAGCTCAGCGAGCACGCCAAGGTCCGCCCAGATCTGGTCCCACTGCAACACGCCACGCTGTTTCAGAATCACACCCTCAATATCGACCCAGTCCTGCGGTCGCGCCGCAAACGCCTTGTGGACGATCAGATCTTCTGCCGAACACGTTCGCAGGATCGCGCCGCGCACGAGCTCCGCGTTCGACGAACGCTCGATGGCACTGGCTTCGAACGGCATCGCGCCAAGCGCGATGTCGATGCCAAATCCATCCGGGGTTCGCAGCAGCAGCACACGATTGCGAAGCGCAAACTCCGCCGCATCGCTGATGCGACTGTCGAACTCGGCGAGCAGCGCGGCGGTGTACGCGGCCTCACCGCCAAATCCCGTAAGCAGCGTGAGGTCGAGATCGTTCGTCAGTCGCGGGGTTCCCCATCGAAAATTGGCGACGCCGCCAATGAAGCAGAACTTCCATTCGTGGCGCTCGAATACCTGCTGCAGGCGTGCGCCCGCCTGGAATAGCGTGTTCACGCGCGTGCCTGTCGATGCAGCCAGTGCTGCTGATCGATCAGACCGGACAATCGCGGTGTGATCTGGTCGGCGCGCGCCGATTCCACGCAGGCGTCCTCGAGATCGGCCGCCGCGCGCCACAAGTCAACGACACGCAGCTCCGCCTGACCCACTCGCGCGAGCTCCACGGCGGCCGAGCGCCACTGCGCCATCCATGCGCGCTGTTGAGTAACCGTAGGCGGCGTCATCAGTGGAATATAGCGGAAATGGGCACCCCTTTCAGCAGCTCCGCGGCAATGACCTTGATCACCACCTGTCGACCGATCGCGACTTCATGAGCCACGAACACGCGCGACCTGCCGCCACCCCCGAGCTCGCGCTCGAGCGTGTAGCACCTGCCCGCCCGTACCGCCAGGCTTCTCCCTGAGCCGCGTTTGCCCGTCGGGAAAGACGTCGTACAGGACGTCGAGCACGCCCCGCCGGTAGGGATCGGCGAAGAGCGTAGCCCGCTGCACCACGCGCCACGATCGCCTGCGTGCTGGATCCGGTGAAGGGCGGCTCCCCCACGAGCATCTCGTACGTGAGAGAAGGATTGCGCGGATCACTCGGTATGATGTCACTACACGCGTATTGACATAAAGGCCGCCCGAGTCGTCCTTTCAGCATGCCCCGTAAGACCGCCCAGCTGCAGATCCGGGTCACCCCCGCAGCCAAGGCCCGCCTCCGACGCGAGGCGGCCGCGGCCGGTGTCGACGTGTCGACGCTGGTGCTGCAACGTGCCCTTCCAGATCCGCACACGGCATTTGCGCGCTTGGTCGACGTGGCCGTCGGCGCGCACGCGCCGGCCTACGCGCTCGCCGCCATTCATGATCTGCTCGCTGACACACCGCGCAGCATGCTGCCGATGGTGGTGGCGCAGCCTCCCGTCCACGCAATGGCTGACGGGTGGCTCGCCAACTATCTGGCCGCCATGGTGGAGACCCGGTGCGCTCAGCTCGATCTGCCCTGTCCGGCTTGGACGCGCAACGTCGAGCCGCTCCCGCAGCCGTGGTTCGCCAGCACGTTGCGGTCGTTGCGCCCGCTGCTGCTGCGCGCCTCGCCGGTGGCGTTCCGGCGGCGCAATCTGTTCATCGACAGCACCATCGGGGCGCGGGTATGACGAACCGCGTTCCGCATCAGCGCACATGACTGACCGGCTCACGAAGCCGGATCTGCTCCGGCTGTTCACGCTGCTCGACGAGGAGCTCGCCGGAACGGACACACGGGCGGAACTCTATCTCGTGGGTGGCGCCGTGATGTGTCTGGCGCTGGATGCCCGCGATGCCACGCGCGACGTCGACGCCTGGTTTCAACCCGTGACGGCCGTTCGGCAGGCTGCCGCGCGTGTTGCCGAACGCGCAGCGGTGCCGCAGGACTGGCTGAACGACGCGGTGAAGAGATTTCTCAGCGCCCGTGGCGATTACGTCCCGTTTCTCGAACGCCCACACCTTGCGGTGTTCGTGGCGGTGCCCGAGTACTTGCTCGCCCTCAAGTGCATGGCCATGCGGCTCGGCGCCGAGTTTCAGGACGAGGCCGACGTGCGCTTCCTGCTGCGGCTGCTCGACCTGCAGACCTCCGATGACGCACTGGAAGTGATAGGGCGCTACTTCGACCCGGCACGCGTGCCGCTCAAGACGCGGCTGGCGTTGCAGGAGTTGCTGGGCGGGTAGTTCGTGAGGAGGCCTGCTGCAAGCGTGCCGCCAACTGCACCTCACGCGTAAACCGCTCGGCGCTCACGCCTTCGGCGAGTTCGGCCTTGATGACCTTGATCACGACCTCGCGGCCGAGCGCTTCATCGCGCGCCACGAACACGCGCGACATGCCGCCACCGCCAAGCTCGCGCTCGATTGCGTAGGCGGTGCCGAATTGCGGCCTGCAAGTGCGCGCGCAGGTCGTCACGCATGGCGTGTTCCTCGCGCGTACGACCTCAGCGACGCCGCTTCGGCAATTCCATCATCCACACGTCGGGCAGACTCGTGGTTACGTTACAGACCACGCGCGTGCCATCGTCGCTCACCGTCACGCTCCCTTCATAACACTGCACGGGCAGCGTAGCGTACAACGTGAGCGGACCGCCAACACGCGTGCGCCAGATTTCCGTGCGCCCGTTGAAGCGCGTGAGGTACACCGATCCGTCGGTCGCGATGTTCGTTGCGCGGCGCGCCAGAGTATCGAGTGGCGTGATCGACGACCACGACGACGTCGTCGTGTTGTACACCGCAAAACCGCGGCGACGGTCTGCGGCCACGCCAACTTGCAGCAGGAGCTGTCCGTCCGGAGACAAGGCACCGTCGGCAAGCTGACGGAGTCCCGGTGGGTCGGCAATGGGGTGCGGGTTTTGCAGCGACGAATCGCGCCGAATGGGTAGCGCGGCGTCTCGCTGAACGAACAGCCAGGTGTTCGCCGCTGCGCCAGCGAAGCGTTCTCCCGGCGGCGCGGTGTAGCTTCGCGTGCGGCCGGTTGCCACGTCAAACGAAATGATCGCCCCACTCAGGGTGCTTCGTATCACATGCTGCGCGCTCGGCCAGAACACATTGGGCGCGGAGATCGTGTCACTGGAAAGCGCGACCTCCGCGCCATCAGGTAAATCCAAGGCGTAGGCGTTTGAGCCGAGCGCGTCCTGCCGCGTGTATGCGACGCGGCGCCCATCCGGCGAAAAGGCAGGGTTGCCCAGAAACGCGTTCAGTGAACGAGTCAACACACGCGAGTTGGGTGCGACGGGCAATGACATGAGATGCAGTTCGTCAGTGACGGCGCGCGTGACCCACATGACCATGCCCGTGGAGAGATCCACGGAAATGGAGCGGACCTCTGGCAAGCTCGCCAGAATCACCGTGGCTACCCCGACAAACCGTCCGCTCGCGGCATCGACGCGTCGCATCATGAGATCGCCTGGTCGCCAGTCGGGCTGCCGGTGGTAGATGACGGCGGAATCACCAACCCATTTGAACGGTTCGTTGCCACCAGGCATGCTATCGACGATCTTGCCCGCTCGCGACGCAATGTAGCACTGCGGGGTGCTGCTGGACGCGAACGCCAGCCAGCGGCCAGACACCGAGAAGGACGCGCTTGCAAGGACTTGTGCCGGAAGCGGCGTCGAGTCGGTGATCTCGCCCGACTGCGCATCGAGCACGCGAACCTGTGGAAGCGGATTCGGTGCGTCTGTTGAACGGTCGGCCGTTGACACGATATAGACATGTCCAGCGTCGACAAATCCGACGTCTCCCACCGGGCCCGCCATGAGCTGTCGAGCGCCCCCACTCTTGGTGGGGAAGAGCCAAACACCGAGAGGTTTGCCGTCCGGCCGACCGGCAATCACCAGCGCGTCGCCCGCGGGGCTCCAGCGCATGCCCTGCACGTCCTGCACCCGCGCAATCGCCTGATCGGGACCGGTTGGCACCGGACGCACCACAACCGTGCCGCTGCATTTCGTTTCGTCCGAAAAACTGCCGACAATCAGCGCGAACTGTTGACCGCCCGGCGCAATGGCAGCGCAGCCGACTTGCCCGGCATGTGTGAGTCGCACCGGGCGCGCGGCAACGACTGACGTGAACGTGTTGGCGCGTGCGTGCGCGAACCACCCGGCTGCCGCGCCGGCGAGCAGCGTGAGCGCGCCGACTGTCAGCAACAGCGAGCGCGATCCGCGCGCCGCGACCACCGGACGCGCCGTTGTTACGGCGCCGGTGGACTCCTGACCAAGTGCCGACGCAAACTCCGCCGCCGTGCCAAAGCGATCCGCCGGCAACTTCTCGAGCGCACGCAACACCGCCGCCTCAAGCGAGGGCGTCACCGCCTTTCGCGTGAGCGACGGACGCTCGACACTGGCGTTCATCACCTTCGCAACAACCGCCTGCACACTCGAACCGGTGAACGGCGGATCACCCGTGAGCATCTCATACGTCACGGCGGCCAGCGAGTAGATGTCGCTGCGCGCATCGATCGCGCGTTCACCCATCGCTTGTTCGGGGGACATGTACTGCGGGGTGCCGAGCGAAAGCCCCGTTTGCGTCATACGCGCGCCACCAGCGCTTTGCACCGCGAGGGCGATACCAAAGTCGGCGACGATCGCTTGGCCGTCATGCAGGAGAATGTTCTCCGGCTTGATGTCGCGGTGAATCACATGCTGCCGGTGCGCATAGTCGAGCGCACTCGCCACTTCGCGCGCAATGCGCACGGCATCGGCAATCGGCAGTTGTCGCTCCCGCCCCAGTCGCGCCCGCAACGTCTCTCCCGTCACCAACGGCATCACGTAGTACAACAGCCCCGACGTCTCCCGTCTCCCGTCTTCCGTCTCCCGTCTTTCCGCCCCCGTATCTCCCGAGTCCAGCAGCGGCAGTATATGCGGGTGCTGCAGTCGCGCTGTAGTGCGGATCTCGCTCAAAAACCGTTCCCCGCCAAGCGCCGCACCCAACTCGGGATGCAGCACCTTGATCGCAACATCGCGCTGGTGCTTGAGGTCGTGCGCGAGATACACCGTCGCCATGCCTCCCGCGCCGAGTTCACGCTCAATGCGATAGCGGTCAGCGAGCGCGGCGCCGAGGTGCTCGATCGTCAGGTCCGCGCTCACGACGGAATCCGATGCAAAATCGCCCGACGGATCCGCTCGTCAAGCGCGGGTACCAATGCCACTCTCAACCGCAGCACACTCGACTCCACCGCGCCACGCTGCAGCAGCGCGCGACAGAACTCGAGGTCCTTGTCGCGCCCCGCGACGGCCTTCGAAATCCAGAGATCGTGCAACTCGAGACACCACGCCGTGACGCCGCTTGTGGCCGACGTTTCGAATCGCACCAGACGATCCTGCCAACCGTCGGGTAATCGCGCCGTGGATTCCACCACGCCCTGCGCGTAGTAACCAAACGTGTCGTGAAACATGGACGCCTCGCCAATGGACCCATCAATCAAATCGGCGAGTTTGCCGTCGGTATCACCACGAACCGCCACGTCCACTTCCACCGAGCGCGCCGCTTCCACGGGCAAGTCTCCATGCATGCTGCCGTGCACGGCCTGACTGCCGATCACCAGCAGCTCCGATACGCCAAGCACCGCGCCCGCCGCTCGGATGGCGTGTTCAAATTGCTCGCGCGTCACGACGCATGCTCCATGGTGATCGTGGTGCGCGGCACCAGCGTGCGCTCTGCCTCGGCGAAACACCGGTACACGTGCGCGCGCTCGCGCGCCGAGAGTACGCCCGTAAACGGCGTCACCTGTCGCAGCTCGCGCGCCCACGGCGTTGGATCGCGCAACACCGGAAGCAGCGCGTTAAGCGGACGTCGCAAGAGCACCCTCCACTCATCGAGCAGTTGCCGCGCGCCGGGATGCACGGCGCGCATGCGCACCAGTGACTCGCGCGCGCGCGCCAGCACCACCTTGGGCTGTTCGCTCAGTCGCTCCGCCACCATCGCGTGCAACGCCAGCGACCGGCGATCTTCCCGCGTGAGCGGTGGGCTGACTTGCACCGTGACTTCACAACCCGCCGCGTATGCCAGGCGCTCGATGGTGCGCCAGGTGGGGCTCTTTCGATCACCTTCGTACGCGGCCACGGCCGACTGCGACGTGCCCGCCGCGTCGGCAAGCTGTTGTTGCGTGAGACCAGAGGCC
>JANMRE010000653.1:0-3208 GCA_031370885.1 Gemmatimonadaceae bacterium | reverse complement strand
TCGCGGATGGCCGGCGCACCACCGAAGTAGGCGGAGTTGGCGGTATAGCGAATCTCGTTGTTGACGTCGTACGTGACGAAGCGATACGGGCCCGTGCCAACCGGTGCGATGTTCGCGCCGTTTCGCAGCGGATCGCTGCCGACGTAAATATGCCGTGGAAGAATTGGCGCCTCGACCACGTCGAGCTGTTGCAGCAGCGGTGCATATGGGCGCCGAAAGCGGAACTCGACCGTCGAGTCGTCCGGGGCGTCTACGCGCAACAGTGCCGGCGACATCGATGCTCGGGTGCGCGCATGAAAGCGCAGGAGCAGGCTGTCGAACGTGAACTTCACATCCGCTGCCGTGAACGGCTGCCCATCGTGCCAGCGAACGCCTCGGCGAAGATGAAACCGATAGCGGGCACCCCCGTCAAAGACTTCCCATCGTTCGGCCAGCGCGGGAACCGGCGCGAGGGTACTGTCAAGCGCAATCAGACCGTCGTACAGCAGCCCAGACGCGGTATGGATGCCGCCATTCGTGGTGATGGCGGGATTGAGATGCCCCGGATCGCTCTCGAGTGCGGCAACAAGCGTGTGCCCATCACGCGCCGATCGCTCACCCGCACAGGCGGCGATCAGCGCGGTGGCCAGCATGCCGATGACTCGAAACGCGCCGCAGGCGATCCGACGTGGCAGGAGGATGCGAAGTTCGGAACGCTGCAACATCATCCCAAACTGACGCGCTGGTCAGTCGCGGGGAAGGGCGCACAGGACTTGCGACCACCACGGCGTGGCGCGACGTTGTCTCAGGCCGCGTTTGTGCGGGAGCACCTGTTCTCGATCTTCGATCTATTGAAGGAACCGGAGCGTAATGTGGCGGAACGATCACACACCGTGCAGGCGCGAGACCTCCCACCGTGCGGGTGCGCCGAACCGGGTGATGCGAACGCGTCCACGTGCTACTGCGGTGTGGACGATCTCATGCGGATCATCCGTCGCCGCTATTCGCTGGTGGTGATGAACGCCATTCATGGTCGCGGCCAGGTGCGCTACCATGATATTGCTGACGTCCTGACCGGGATCAGCAGCTCCACGCTGTCGGAGACCCTGCGCGCCCTCGAAGCGGCCCACCTGCTGGATCGGCGACAGCAGGACGCAGAGCGGCCCTACATGATGTACTCGCTGACGCCATCAGGAGTGAAGTTGCTCCATCGGCTTCGGCAACTCCTGAATGAGATTGACTGAGCGGCCACGCTTCGGTTAATCGAAGCGAGTTTGCCCCGTGTCGCGCGCGGCGGTAGTGTCCGAGACGGATACAGGGCGTCCAGCCATACGTCCCGACTCCCGTCCCCCGACAGGGCTTCCGGATCTCACGCATGCTCGAGCGCAGGGTCATCGAAGTGGAAGGCACCGTGCAGGGTGTGGGGTTTCGACCTTACGTCCATCGCTTGGCGGCGGCCGGAGATCTTCGCGGATTCGTGCGCAACGAGGCCAGCCGCGTGATTATCGATGTGGAGGGCGAGCCCTCCGGCGTGGACGCCTTCTGCGTGGCCCTCACTGCCGCTCCACCGGCGCTGTCGGCCATATCGTCGGTGCGTGTCACGTCGGCGCCACCCACGTCATGCGACACATTCCGAATTGCGCCCAGCATCACCCGCGCCGATGTCTCACGCGATACCGGCGGCCGTGATCTGACGCGGGAGTCGGTATCCGTGATCCCGCCCGACTTGGCCACCTGCGACGCGTGCCTGGCCGAGTTGTGGGACGCGGACAATCGTCGATATGGTCATCCGTTTATTACCTGTACCGACTGTGGCCCGCGATTCACGATCCTGCGCGAGGCGCCTTATGATCGCGAGCGCACCACCATGGGAGTCTTTCCGCGCTGTGCACGTTGCGAGCGCGAGTATCACGATACGCGTGACCGTCGTTTTCACGCCGAAGCCATTGCCTGTCCAGACTGTGGTCCGACACTGGTTGCGCGCGCGATTTCAGGCGATATCGATGCGCGAGCCGACGTGTGCGACCAAGGCGCCGCCGCGCTTGCCAGGGCCATCGCGGTGCTGCGCGCTGGCGGCATCGTCGCGCTCAAGGCGCTTGGCGGGTTCCACCTGGCGTGCGATGCCACCGACGCTCGCGTGGTGGAGCGCTTGCGTCGTCGCAAGCGTCGTCCGGTCAAACCGTTCGCCGTGATGGTGCGCGATGTGCGTGCGGCACAAGTGCTGTGTGACGTGTCGACCGTCGAGCTCGCGGCGCTCACGTCATCGGCGCGGCCGGTAGTGCTGCTCATTCGGCACGCCGCGACGCTCCTTGCCGACAACGTAGCGCCCGGGAACGCCAGTCTTGGTGTGATGCTCCCGTCAACACCGTTGCACCATCTTTTGCTGGCCGCTGTCGACTGTCCACTGATCATGACCAGTGGCAATCGCCGCGGCGAGCCCGTGGCGATCGATGATGCGAGCGCGCACGACGCACTTGGTGATGTGGCAGATCTGTTGCTCACGCATGATCGCGCGATCGCGACCCGCTGTGATGACAGCGTTGTTCGGGTGCTGAGCGACGCCGTGCGACAGGTGCGGCGTTCGCGCGGCTATGTTCCGCACGCGATCACCATGCCGAGACAGGCGCGTGTGCCCATACTCGCGGTTGGCGGTCATCAGAAGAACACGGTGTGCATTACGCGTGGCGCGAGCGCGTACCTGTCGGCACACGTCGGGGACATGGACAGCGCGGCAACGCGCGTCGCGTTTCTTGCCGCAATTACCCAGACCGCTGCACTGGCGGGCGTTCAGCCAGAGGTTATCGCCCACGACCTGCATCCCGACTATGGGTCAACACACATGGTTGAGTCGTACGCGCGAGAGCACGGCGTCAAGCGTCGCATCGCCGTACAGCACCACCACGCGCATGTCGCAGCGTGTGTGGCCGAGTATGGAATGCGCGAACCAGTGATCGGTGTCGCATTCGACGGGGCAGGACTCGGATCGGACGGGGCCACCTGGGGCGGCGAGTTTCTGGTCGTGAATGGCGCGGGCTTCGTGCGGGCAGGCCATCTGGGCTACGTACCGCTGCCTGGCGGTGACGCGGTGGCGCGCCGGCCATGGCGGTCGGCGGCGGCGCACCTGGCCGGCGCCGGTGTCCACTCGGATCGTATCCAGCGGCACCGGCCCGCGTCGATTGCTGAACCGGAGTGGACCCTCGTGCATCAGCTCGCGGGCCGAAGCGATCTG
>JANMRE010000079.1:0-2718 GCA_031370885.1 Gemmatimonadaceae bacterium | reverse complement strand
CGGCGTGCGGTGAGGGTAGAGTTCATCTCCGCCCTCACCGCTCGCCGCTCCACCCCCGCTCCACCCTCACCCCTTTCCCTGCTCACCCCTCTGCTCCTCTTAGAAGATCTTCAGTTTGATGTACTTCCGCGGATTGGCCTTGATGTCTGCCATCAGCGAATCGACCTTCAGCAGCACTGAGTCCAGCCGGCGGTAGATCGCGTCGTCGTTCATCAGTTTGCCCACGGTGCCGTTGCCCGTGTTGACCTTTGTGATCACGGTCTGCACCTGCGCGTTCGTGGCCTTGAGGTCACGCGAGAGCTGCTCGAGGCTGGCCGACATGGCACGCACATTTGTCAGCGTCGAGTCCACCTTGGCGGTATCGATCGAGGCGATGGTGGTGCGTAGCGCGTCCTGCGTTTTCGTGAGCTGCTTCGACTGCTCGGCCATCACGCTGCTCATCTGCGCCACCAACTTGGTCAACTGCGTGATTGTCGTTCGCACGTCCTGCATGCCGCCACCGTCCACGAACTCGGCGCGCGCCTTGCCGGTGAGTGCGCGCACGTCGGCTGCAATGGAGTCACCTTTGGTGAGCAGTTCGGCCGTTCCGGGCGAGCCTTTGCCGGTGGGAATTGTATCGCCTGGCGGAAGAAACTCTTTCACACCAACGAGTGGTTTAATCGCAATGAGCTGATCGCCAAAAATGCCGTTGGCCTGAACCGTGGCGGTAGAACCCTTGGGCACGCGGTACTGCTGCTGCACCTTGAGACCCACCACCAACGTGCCGTTGGGATCGAGTTCCACACGGTCCACAAAGCCAATCTGGACGCCAGCCAACAGCACGGGCTGTCCTTGCTTGAGTCCGGCGCCCCAGGGGAATCGCGCGAACATCGAGTAATTGCGAGCCAGACCTCCGCGCGCGATCCAGATCGTGCCACCCAGTCCGACAACGACGGCAGCAGCGAGGAGGAGACCAACAAGCACTTCGTCGCGTCGTTTCATGAGGTGAAATGGAAAACAGGGAAGGGCCGCGGCCCGGCGCGACTGATCACGCCTGAATGAATGGAGCGAACACGGCCGCGACGATCGCGTCGAGTACGAGGATGGACACGGACGCAATGACTACCGCGAGCGCGGTGGAACGGCCAACGCCTTCGGCGCCGGCTTCGGTAACGTAGCCTTCGTACGAGCATACAAACGCGATGGCGCCGCCAAAACAGACCGCCTTGATCAGCGAATACACTACCTGAAACTCGGTGAATGCGAGCCGCAGGCCGTCGAGGAAATCCGATGTGCGAACGTCGGTGGCCATGACGAGCGTGGCCCAGGCACTCAGAATTGCCGTGGCGTTGGCGATGATCGTCAGCGCCGGAATCATGACCAGCGCCGCCAACAGACGCGGGAGTGCCAAATACGCGATGGGATCGAATGACAGCGTTTCCAAGGCATCAATTTGCTCGGTCACGCGCATAGTGCCGATTTCGGCGGTCATGCGAGCTCCGACGCGACCGGTCAACACGAGCGCGGTAAGTAACGGGCCGAGTTCGAGTACGATGCTCTGCCGCACAATCAGCCCGACCACCGAAAGCTGCACACCGGGGAACAGTTGGTAGCGGGTTTGAAAGGCGGTCACGCCCCCCAAAAACGCCGCCACAATGGCCGCCAACGGAAGCGACTCCACGCCGATTCGTTGCATCTGACGAATCGTTTCGGGAGCCCATGTCCCAGGTTCGCGCAGTCCGCGAGCAATGTCCCGGGCAAAATAGACGCGTTTGCCAATTGAACGCAGCACGCCCGCGGTACGTCGAAATACCGCTCGCACCACAATACCGACCGCCATCAGGTTCGCACGCGGGCCATCAGGATGAGCGCCATCACGCCTACCAGCACGTTGGGCATCCACGCCGCAAGCTCGGGCTGCATGAGTCCCTTCCCCCCAACGGCTTTGGTGAGCTGAATGAGCACGAGGAATAGTACGGTGGTGGCCAAGCTGATCGCCACGCCAAACGCGGCGCCCCCGCGCTGTGAACTGGTGGCGAGTGGTGCGCCAAAGAGCGCAATGATGATGCAGGTGACCGGAATGGCGATCTTCAGGATTCGTTCGACCTTGAGCAAGTTCACCTCGGCGCCAGAACGTTCGAGCGCCCGGATGAAACGGCTGAGCTGCGCGTAATTCATTTCGGTGGGCTCGCGTTCGGTGGCCCGCAGTTCATCGGGTGATTCCTTGAGGCGCCGGTCGAGAATCGAATCGAAGCCGAACGCCAGATCGATCGAGTCGTTGGGGAGCACGTGCATCTGTCCCTTGCGCAGGAGCCAGCCGCGCCCGTCGCGCCAGTGACCGCTGTCAGCAGCGATCAGCAATCCCGCGCGGCGCTTCGAGCCTCGCTCCTCGATTTCCACGCGTTCAATCCGTCGTTTCTCGGTATCCAGCGCATAAATGCGATAGACCCGACCGGCGTCGTTGGCAAAGGCAAAGTTGTACCGCGCGGTCTCGCGGAATTCGCTCTGTCCGGCCAGCAGCTTGAGCCGCTTCGCGTTGGCCGGGGGCGCAACCTCACTGAACACCAGTCCGATACCCGTGGCCAGCGTTGCCATGAGGATGATCGGTGCGATGAAGCGATAGAAACTGATACCCGAGGCTTTGGCGGCGGTGATCTCGGCATAACGCGTGAACGTGCCGATGGAGAATACCGTCGCGAACAGCACCGCCGCCGGCAGCACCATGAACAGCGTATCGGG
>JANMRE010000069.1:0-2072 GCA_031370885.1 Gemmatimonadaceae bacterium | reverse complement strand
TGCCGCGTGACATGCGCGGTGACACCTGTAACCGCTTCTACTGCGATGGGCTCAGAGAATTTGAGCAGAGCGTTGTGGCCGGTGAGCCACCGCGGGCGTGTTTCATCCCAGTGGATGAGCGGAGTTTTACACAGGTTGTGTTCGCCGCTCCGGACCTCGTGAAGATTGTGCGCCACCTTTCCACCGGGATGGACGCGACGAACACCCCGCCGCAGGGCTGAAGGGCGTGCCTGCAACGTCAGGCGCATTCAGCCGGGTTTTGGTCGCTCCAGATGCCACGAGGTGTTACGCTGATACTTGTGCGCAACCGAGAGAATAGTGTCGTCGAGGTACAGATTCCCCGCGATCTGCGTACAGATTGGTTGCGGGTTGAGCGGCGGTGGCGGCGTTGTCGCACGCGTTGAGTCGCCGCCGCGGCCTGCGCCGCCACCGCGGCCACCACCGCCGCCTGGTGCACGCACGCCAAATCCCATCTGTACCACCACAACCGGGTGCCCCGTTTGCGCGTGCACGCCGGTGTCGGACGCACCGATGTACAGATCGATGTTTTTCAAGTAGTCCTGCCACGCGGTGATCAGGATCTGACGACGACGCTGGGACTGGATAAAGTCCATCGCCGTGGGAGTGCGACCGGGTACCCACCGATTGAGTTGCCCGGTGTTTGCGGGTGCAGCAGCGGTCACACCACCGTTCGCTCCGACTGCAGCAGGCGCGCCCGCTCCGCCTCCGCCTGCACCCCCTCCGCCTGCACCCCCGCCCCCGCCGCCGCCTCCGCCGCCGCCGGCCGGTCGACCATACGTTGTGAGCACGGTGGCCATATCCAACCCCAGCTCTTTCGCTTTCGTCTGCACATACGAATCAAACGCCGCCGCCGACTCCACATTGATGCCACCTTGACTGCCCGCGACGGTTGGCGGATCAGCCAGTTCGGTGGGTTTTGCGCCGAGTGATTTGAGCGTGTCCGCGAATGCAAGGAACACGGGGTCTGGTGTGGTGGCGCTCTGACGTCGGATACCAATGCGGAGCGCACCCAGATCAATGTTCGCATTGAAGTGAAACGGCATGGTGATCGATCCGGGGTCCTTCGCGTCGGCACCGTGCATGACGTTGAACACCATTGCCGCATCTTCGACCGTGCGGGTGAGCGGTCCCACGCGATCCATTGACCAGGCTAACACCATGCCACCCGAACGACTCACGCGTCCGAATGTTGGCCGAAGCGCGCTGACGCCACAGGCGGTGGCCGGACTGACGATGGAACCGGATGTTTCGGTGCCAATGCCGAACGCCACGCATCCCGCCGCCGTGGCCGACGCGGGGCCAGCCGACGATCCGCTGGAGCTTTGGGCGATGTTCCACGGGTTTTTCGTGCCGCCGCGGAACCAGTTGCCGCCCTGCGCGAACTGGCCGGTAGACAACTTGGCAATCAGCACCGCGCCCGCGTCACGAAGTCGCACGACCACTTCGGCGTCTTGGTCGATAATCCGATTCTCGAAATCGGCCGCACCCCAGGTGGTGGGCGTGCCTTTCACGGCAAACAGGTCTTTCACGCCCCACGGAATGCCGTGCAGCGGTCCGCGATATTTTCCGGCCTTCAGTTCGGCGTCCATCCGTGCGGCCTCAGCGAGACCGCTCTCCTCCATCACGGTCACGGCGCAGAGCAGTACGGGGTTGAGCGCTTTCAATCGATCGAGATAGATTTTCGTAAGACGCAACGACGTGAGCTTGCCGGCCTTGATCGCGGCCGACAGACGATGCGCAGGCAGGAAGGCGATCTCTTCGTCGGTGGACGGCAGTGCAGCGGCTCCCCAGGGCGCAAGATGAAACGCACCCGCCGTTGTGGCATTCCAGGCGAAAGGCTGACGGGCAAACGCCGCGACACCTTTTTCGCGGTAGGTTTTCTCGAGCAGCGTGCCGATACCGCCGGGGTACGGTTGAAACGTCCACGAAACCGGTTCCATGTTGTCGAGTGGCACGGGCGGCACCGCAGGCTGTGCGCCTCGACCGGCGCCATCGGTCTGCGCCAGTGCCTTGGCACCAAACCCGAATGTTGTTGCGGCGGCTGCGGCCAA
>JANMRE010000047.1:0-8679 GCA_031370885.1 Gemmatimonadaceae bacterium | reverse complement strand
CGCACCTCGCGCAACAATCGCACCGCCGAAGCCAACGACGGCACAATCGGCGTCGGGTCATCGGCGCGATAACGCATCCGTGCGTCGGCCACCAACACCAGCGCCGAATCGACTTTGCTCTGGGCCCTGGCGGGGAGTTTTGCCCGCAGTCGACTCCACGTGGTGTCGATGCCATCGAACAGACTCGCTTCATCACGGGCGTTCGCCGGACCCGTCCGTGCCGCCTCACGGGTGATCGCATCCATGATCACCCCCTTCCGCTGCAGCACGCCAAAACCCTGCGACTTGTGCTGTGATCGACTCTCTGCGGCGATTTCGTAGTAGCTGCGACCCAGCAGCGCGTCGTACTCGCCAACGTTCATGCGCAACGTCGCGTCCGCCGGATTCTGTCGCGCGCTCCGGTAGAATTTGAGCGGCGTCCACGGCAGACCATAT
Organism: Gemmatimonadaceae bacterium; assembly: GCA_031370885.1. GTDB lineage: Bacteria > Gemmatimonadota > Gemmatimonadetes > Gemmatimonadales > Gemmatimonadaceae > Gemmatimonas. Next base: position 8,244 of record JANMRE010000047.1, on the reverse strand, counting down.
CCGGCCACTGGAAATCGAACCGTATCGGCGGCCAGATCATACGCTTCGCGGGCCAGCAGCCCCGAGACCTGGTGATGTCCATGACCGTCGCGCGGCGTGCCGCTGAAGAAGGCCACCATGACCTGCGGCCGGAACGCGCGCACCACGCGAATCACGTCACCGAGAATCGAATCTTTGGGCCAGTGCGTATACGTTTCCTCGGCGTTTTTGCTGAAGCCAAAGTCGTAGGCGCGTGTAAAGAACTGGCGCCCGCCGTCTATGCGTCGAGCCGACAACAATTCCTGGGTCCGAATCGCGCCCAGTGCTTCGCCCAATTCATTGCCGATGAGATTCTGTCCTCCATCCCCACGCGTGAGCGAGAGATAGGCCGTCTCCACGTGTCGCCCACGGGTAAGCCACGCAATGAACTGCGTGTCTTCATCGTCAGGATGGGCCGCCACGGTCAGTACACGCCCGGTGGTGCCGACACCATCGAGCACGGAACCGAGGGCGGCAGCGCCACGTTCGGTGGTCACGCCCGACTGCGCCAGCAGCAACGCGGGGCCGAGCAGTGCCAAGGCACACGCGGCCCTCATCAACATCCGTGCGGTCACCGATGCACCGGGCTGCCGCCCGGCGTTTGCACCGCGTCGCCCGTATTCATCACCAAGGTCACGATGCGGAGCTGTTCCTCCTGATGCGCATCAGCGGCGCCCTCCGCCGGGCTGGCCCGCTCCGGGCGACCCGCATAGCGCACGCCCACGGCCGCGCCAGCTGACGCGCGGAGCCGCGGTTGCACGTAGGTCCATGCGCCCTGATTGCGCGGTTCTTCCTGTGCCCACACCACTTGCTCGACCGACGGATAGAGGTCCATCACGCGCGCGATCGCTGCGTGCGGCCATGGATACAGCTCCTCGATGCGCACCAGCGCGACATGCGAATTGCGCGAGGTCGCCAACGCCAGATCGTAGTACAGCTTGCCCGAGCAAAACACCACGCGACGCACGTCGTCGCGGTACTGCGACGCCAGCGGATCGTCGATCACCGATTGAAACGTACCGTGCGTCAAGGCATCGAGCGATGAACTGGCCTGCGGCAGGCGCAGCAGCGACTTGGGTTGCATGCACACCAGCGGGCGACGGTTTGTTTGCAGGGCCTGACGACGCAACAGGTGGAAGTACTGTGCCGGTGTGCTGCAATAGGCGACGGTCATGTTGTCTTCGGCGCACAGTTGCAGGAAGCGCTCCAGTCGGGCGCTCGAGTGCTCCGGGCCTTGCCCTTCGTAGCCGTGCGGCAACAGCAGCACGAGGCCACTGTCCTGACCCCACTTGACGCGATCGGCCACCATGAACTGATCGATGATCGGTTGCGCCACGTTCACAAAGTCGCCGAACTGCGCCTCCCACAGGGTCAGCACATTGATGGCCACGGTGCTGAATCCGTATTCAAAACCCAGCACGGCGGTCTCGGACAGCGCCGAGTTATAGATCTCGAACACCCCCGATCTTCCGGGGAGATGCGCCAATGGCGCGTACTTGCGCCCACTCTCGCTGTCGTTCAACACCGCATGCCGATGCGAGAACGTCCCTCGCTCGACATCCTGGCCACTCATGCGAATCGACACACCATCGAGCAGCAGCGACCCGAATGCCAGCGCCTCCGCATGACCCCAGTCGATACCGCCTGCGGCGCCCATCGCATCCCGACGACGCTCCAGTGTTTTGGCGAGTCGCGGATTCGGCGTGAATTCGGCCGGATAGCTGAGCAGTGATTCGTTGATCAACTGCAGCCGTTCCGCCGTTACGGCGGTGGATACCGGTTTCGGCGGCGGTGACGGCTCGGCCGGCCATGGCGCGTGATGCTCACTGCGCAGCAGCGATGCCTTGAACGTCGCGTGGATCGCGGCGTAGCGATCGGACACCGACTTCTCGACAGCAATGGTATCGTCTGCCGTCATCACGCCTTCCGCGACCAGCCGATTGGCCCACGCCTGCGCGACCGTGGGATGCTGTCTGATCAACGCGTACCGCGTGGGCTGCGTGAACGACGGCTCGTCGCCCTCATTGTGGCCGTGTCGGCGATACCCCACCAGATCGATCAACACATCCTTCCGGAATCTGGCCCGATACGCGCAGGCCAGTCGCACCGCCGTGACGCACGCCTGGGCATCATCGCCGTTCACATGGAAGATCGGAATCTCGAATCCCTTGGCCAGATCGGACGCGTAGTACGTCGACCGGGCATCGGCAGGATCGGTGGTGAATCCCACCTGATTGTTCACGATGATGTGGATCGTGCCGCCGGTGCGGTAGGCATTCAGGCGCGAAATGTTGAGCGTCTCCGCCACGATGCCTTCGCCGGGAAACGCGGCATCACCGTGAATCGCGACCGGCACCACCGACAACTCGTCCCGCTCGCCCGGACGCCCGGGAATGCGCTGCAACGCGCGCACCACACCTTCCACCACCGGATTGACAATTTCCAGATGCGAGGGATTGGGCACCAGGCGCAACCGAACGTCGCGTCCATCAACCACGCGCGCACCGACATACCCCATGTGGTACTTCACATCGCCCGTGGTCTCGTCGTCGTGATCATGCCGACCCTCAAACTCGGCGAACAGCGCTTCGAACGGTTTGCCCATGACATTTGTGAGCACATTCAGCCGACCACGATGCGCCATGCCGATAACAACCTCGCGGGCGCCCGCACGCCCCGATTCGTCGATGACGGCATCGAGCATCGGAATGAGCGCGTCGGTGCCCTCGACAGAAAAGCGCTTGTAGCCCACGTACGCCCGTCCGAGAAAACGCTCCAGCCCATCCACCTCGTTGAGCCGTCGCAGCATCGCGCCCTTCTCGTCAACCGTGAGGTCGCGCGTGAGCACACCATCGCGAAAGGCCAGTCGAAACCATTCGCGTTCGTCATTCGCTTCGAGATGCCATACTTCGTAGCCGATATGCTCTGAGTACACCTCGCGCTTGCGCCGGATGTTATCGAGCGCGGTCGGAAAACGATCGTCGCCAATCGCGGCGCCGGGAATCGCGGCGAGATCGGCTTCGGTCAGCCCGTGAAAGGCCTCGCTGAGTTCGTCGGCACCAGCCGGCGGCGAGCCGAGCGGATCAAGCTGAACCGCATAGTGGCCGTAGTCGCGAATGGCCTGCAGCAGTGACGCCGCTCCCGCAACCTTCTTGAGCATCGCCGGGTCGTGGGCGCGCACGGCGACCACTGTGCCCCGCTCGTCGCCCATGGCGACTCCCGACGCGAACAACGATTCGGCGACCCGAAAGTACTGTCGCCATGTCTCGTCCACACCCGCCGGATCGAGACGATACCGCTCAAACTGCTCGGCAATGAGGCCGTCGTTGAAGACGCTGGTGATCGCAGATTCGCTCATCATTGATACTATTGTATCACCATTAGTCGGTCGACGCGACTCTCCATGGGACCCAACGTGACCCCGAACCTCGTCCGCATCCCTGTCGTGTCACGCGGCGACGCCTTCAACGTCTGGCTGCGGGTGGCGCTGCAGAGTTTTGGCGGGCCGGCGGGACAGATTGCCGTTCTGCATCGTCTGATCGTGGAGGAGAAACGGTGGCTGAGCGAGCAGCGCTTCCTCCACGCGTTGAGCTATTGCATGCTCCTGCCCGGTCCCGAAGCACAGCAACTGGCGACGTATGTGGGGTGGCTGCTCGGCGGTGTTCGGGGTGGCCTCGTTGCCGGCTGCCTGTTCATTGCACCCGGGTTCCTGACGATTCTGGCGCTTAGCCTGCTGTACGCAGGCTACCACGATGTCGGTGCGGTGGCCGGTGTGTTCTACGGTCTCAAGCCGGCCGTCATTGCCGTGGTGCTCGAGGCAGTCGTACGGCTGCGCCGTCGCGCACTCACCGAACGCGCCGCCGTGGTGATCGCGCTCGCCGCCTTCATCGCTATTTTCGTATTTCGTTTGCCGTTTCCGCTGATCGTCCTGCTCGCGGCCGTCGCGGGCGTGGCGGCCTGGAGACGTCGTGAGTCTGGCATATCGGATCCCGCGGAAGCCGAGTTGGCCCTGAATGTCCGTCCGTCATTCGTGACCGCCCTGAGCACCACGTGCCTGTGGCTGACAATCTGGATTGCTCCGCTCGCGGCGCTCGCCGCGATCATGGGTCCGCAAAACATCCTCGTCCGCGAGGGGGTGTTCTTCAGCAAGGCCGCGGTGGTGACATTCGGTGGCGCGTACTCGGTTCTGTCGTACGTCGCCCAGCAGGCGGTCGAGACATACCACTGGCTCACGCCGCAGCAAATGCTGGACGGCCTTGGGATGGCCGAAACAACTCCCGGGCCGCTGATTCAGGTTGTGCAGTTCGTAGGATTCATGGGCGCATATGCGAACCCAGGCCGCCTCACGCCTGTTACAGCAGGCATCCTCGGATCGATCGTCACAACGTGGGTCACCTTCGTTCCGAGCTTCCTGTTCATCTTTGTTGGTGCGCCCTTTGTCGAATACTTGCGACGAAACCGGACACTGACGGCTGCGCTCCGCGGCATTACGGCGTGTGTGGTGGGCGTCGTGTTGAACCTCGCGATCTGGTTTGCGTTGCACACACTCTTCGGCGACGTACGGCCGTTGGAGTACGGTCCGTTCCACCTCGTCGTCCCGGCGCTGAGAACAGTAGACTGGGGTGCGTGCGCAATCGCCGCCGCGGCGATGCTGGCGATTTTTCGCTGGCAAGTCGGCATGCTGACAACACTCGGCGTGGCGGCAATTGTCGGCGTGCTCCTCCGTCTATAGCGACCACGGCTTTCCCGGCCACCTTAACTGGCGGGCTTGGCCAACAGCGCAATGCGTTCCCGTTTTGACACGACCACGCCGCCAGGCGGCTCGATAGTGATCGCAAACAACACAGCTTCGCCAACCGGCACTCGCGCATTGATGGGGACGAACACCTCGCGCGCTCCGGCGGGGATGTCGAACACACCGCCATCCACCGGATAGCGCTGATCGCGCCGCTTGTCGAAGATCCACAGCTGATATTGCCAACGCGTTCGGTCGTTGGGTTGGAGACCCGTAATGCGCATCACGCCGCGTTGGGCGCGTGTGCTCCACACCACATCGCCGGTGGCACCGATCGCACTGCTGTCGCTGGACGCGCTCCAGGCCAGGCGAGTGAGCGCACTATCCGCTACGAGCAACGAATCGCGCAGCGCCGCCCCACTCGGCGCGACACGAGCCTCTGGAGCGGACGTACCTGACGACGTGAACCGCCCGCCAACCCATACTGCGAGCACCGCCGCCGCTGCCAGCCAGCCCCCCCAGGTCACCAAGCCACGGCGGCGCGGCGCGGCGGCCGTGATCGGCACCATGGGAACTGCGACCACACCCGGCAGGTGCGTCGTACGCACGAAGGCCTCGCCCGCCTTGGTAATGCGCTCGGAGAGTGCCGGCGGCAACGCATCCGTGGGTGTTCGTGCATCGAATGCCATCGCCGCCGTGAGTTCGGCAGCGGCCGCCTCCCATTGCTGTGCATCCGCGAGCGCCTGTTCTTCGCGATCAGTCACGAGTCGTCCCCCTCATCCTGGGCACCGGCGCCGGTATTGTTCAGCAGGTCACGGGCACGCTTGAGCCCTCGACGTATATGCGATTTCACGGTCCCGAGCGGCGTCTCCGTCTCGCGAGCGATCTCATCGTGTGTTTTCCCCTCCAACAGCGACAGTTCAAGCATTCGACGCTGCGCGGCGGGCAATTCGCGCAGCACAGCCCGCGCACGGTCGGCGCGTGTCGTGCGATCCATCGCCTGCGCGATATCGGCGGCGCTGTCATCGGCCACATCGTGCTCGTCGGACAGCGGCTCCAGCTCCGGCAATCGCTGACGACGGCGCATTCGGTCGATCAACCGCCGCCGAGTGACCATGGCCACCCACCCCGACTCCGTCGCGCGCATGACATCGAATCTGGCTGCGCTGCGCCACAAGTCGATGAATACGTCCTGCACCGCGTCCTCGGCGTCTTGTGCGTCCGACGACCAGCGACGAACCAACGACCACACCAGCGGACCATACCGCGCAACACACTCGCGTACGGCTCCCTCGTCGCCCGCCGCAATACGCGGCAGCAACGGCTGCGCCTGCGCGCCCGCGTCGTTGGCTGTCACCAGTGCGAGGTGTGCCCGGCCCGAATCAACATTGATGCGTTTGCGTTCGTCCATACGTATTCGAGAGGTCCGGATCATGCACGCTCCACCTGGCGCAAGAGACAAGCTGCATGATACCGTTCGTCGAAGCCAGCACCCTGGATGCAGGAATCAAAACGTCACGTCCACCGTGGCAAACACGGCCCGTACGGGCAGCACGAAGTACCGCACTCTCCCCGATCCGCTTACCGACCCACTGCCAAACTTCTGCGTGTCTCCCAGGTTCGCCCCGCGCACCGTGAGCGCATACCGTGACCACGCCGCGCGTGCGGCGGCATCTACGACATAGTAGTCGGGGAGCACTCGATCCAGACTGCTGGTGTTGTCCAGGAAGGCACGTGATTGATAGCGGCCTTCCACGGTCAGCGTCAGCACGCGCGTTGCCGACAGTTCGACCCGATGGGCGCTCAGGAATCGCGGCGTGAGCAGCGGCTCGACGTGGCGCCGCACCACCGCTGCTCCGCGTGACGAATCGGTGAACGTGCGAATGCGATTCGTGCTCCACGCCGCGTTCCCAGCCAACAGCAGCCGCGGTGCGACCGTCCAACGTCCGTCCACTTCGACACCGCGACGGTAGCTCTCGCCCACGTTGCGTCGCAGCACCGATCCCGATGCGGTGGGCGCGCCGATGCGCGCAATGTCGTTGCGAAACTCCATGCTGTAGATATTCGCATGCAGCGAGCGCCCCGCGTCCGACCAGTGCACACCAACCTCCGCGTCGCGTACCGACTCGGGCTTTACCCGGGTGAAGTCGCCGTAGTCGGCCACATTGCCGGCGTTGAGATCGTCGTCGCCCGCGAACAGGTCGCTGCGCGTTGGTTCGCGCGTGGTGATCCCGTACGATGCGAACGCGCCCCACGCGCCGCCCAACTGCACGGTCGCTCCGGCCTTGGGATTGAAAAACGTCCAGTCAATGCTGCGCGCATCGATCCCGGCGCCCGCGTCGGGCGCATACCGAAAGCGCGTCCAGCGCGTTTGCACATCGGCAAACCAGCGCACGCGGCCGCGGTCGAGTGACGCCTTGGCAAACGCACTGGCGTCCTGTTTGTGACCGGTGTTGTCATACAGCGCTGCCGAGAGATCGGGTCGCAGGAACGCCCGATGCGCGCGCGCGTACGCATTGGCATTCACGCCGAGATGCCATTGGACGTTGCCGCGATCGACATTCACCGCGGTCGTCGCACCGTACCATGTGTGCGCCAGACCAAAGCGATAGCGGTCGGCCCCGTCAAAGTAGTCGTAGTTGCCACTGGCCGAGTTGCGATACACCGTGGTGTTTACGGTGGCGTCGTTGGACAGCACGCGCGATACCGACAGCGCCAGCAATTGCTGACCGAACTTGTCCAGTTCGTCGGGCGCCAGCGGATTATAGCGCCGGTTCTGTCGCAACTCGGCCACCGTTGCACCGGTGTACGAGAGCGTATCAGCCAGCAGCCCGGCCAGTACCGACGCCTTCACGATCGTGCGGGCGCCAAACCAACCGGCCCCCACAAACGCCGAGCGCCCCATCACACCACTGTGATCGCGATAGCCGTTGGTACGCAGCGCGCTCGCCCGCGCGTACACGGCAAAACGACTGTCGGTGAGTCCCGAGTGGAACGACGCGCTGGCCCGCCGGGCGCCGAATGAACCGAGTTGCACACTGGCGTCACTGCCGGCGTCCTTGATTGCAACCGGCATGGTTTCGAAGTTCACCGAACCCGCGAACGACGCGGTTCCGGCCGTACTCGTACCCACGCCTCGCTGCACCTGTACCGATTGCACATTCGCCATGAGATCGGCGAAGTTCGCGAAATAGAGAACCTGGTCCTCCATGTCGTTGAGCGGAATTCCGTCAATGGTGATGTTGATGCGTGTTTGGTCGAGACCACGCAACCGCAGGTAGCTGTAGCCCCACGGGGTGCCCGTTTCCGTGTGCGCCGTCAGCGACGGCGACACGCCTTGCAGCAACAACGGCACATCCTGTCCGAAGTGGCGCTGTGTGATGACGTCTTGACGTATCGTCGTCTGCGCAATGGGTGCCGATTCACCCGCGCGAATGGCCGAAACCAGCACGCGTTCAATACGCTGTCCGGAATCGGCGCGCGCACTGCTG
>JANMRE010000041.1:0-28742 GCA_031370885.1 Gemmatimonadaceae bacterium | reverse complement strand
GCCGATGGTGGCGTTGCATGCGCAGGCACCGGATGGTGCGAAGATCTACGCCGCGACCTGTACCGCGTGTCATCAGGCGTCGGGGCTGGGGCTGCCGAATCAGTTTCCCCCGTTGGTGGGCAGTGAATGGGTAACCGGCAGCGAGGAACGGCTGATCCGCATTATTTTGCATGGTCTTGTCGGCGAAATCGAAGTGGAGGGCGAAATGTTTACCGGCGCCATGCCCACCTGGGGTCCGACATTCAAGGATGAAGAGTTGGCTGCGGTCGCGAGCTATGTGCGTCGGTCGTGGGGGAATAAGGCCCCGCCAATCGTGACGGCGACGGTCACGCGGATACGGGTGGCAACGGCAGCGCGCACCAAACCGTGGACGTCGAAGGAACTGCTGCAGATTCGCTGACTGAACGTGGGCTGTTCACAGCACCAGTTCCCAGGTTTCGCCGGTGAGTTCGACGCCGAAGTGATCGTGCAGCCCCGTTTCTGTCAGCACGAATCCTTCGGACTCATAGAGGCGCCGCGCGGCGGTGAGCACGCTGTTGGTCCAGAGCGACAGTCGCTGATAGCCCACACGCCGCGCGAAGTGAATGCATTCGCGTACGAGTGCACGTCCCAGTCCCAGACCGCGTGCCGTGGGCTCGACGTACAGCAGGCGCAAGCGGGCCACCGCAGCCGACTGCTGCATCACGAACACCGAGCCGATGATGGCCCCATCGCGTGCGGCAATCCAGCAGCGTTCGCGAGACGGCACGAAGTTGGCAATGAATTCCGCGAGCACGCCGGCAACCAGTCCCTCAAATCGCCAATCCCAACCGTACTCACGCGCGTACAGCGCGCCCTGGCGATGCAGAATCCACCCCAGATCACCGGGCTCCGGTGGGCGCATGGTGAAGGGGACCGTGCTGGCCAGCGTTGATGTGGTCGCCGGCGCCGGTTCCAGCAATCGTTCGATCGTTCCCATCGCTGCCACGAGCGCATCGTGTTGGGCGGGTCGCAGGTGCGCAATGAGCTGACCGATCTCGTTACCGGCGCGGCGATCGAGGGTCGCGAAGGCTGCCTTACCGGCGGCCGTCAGGGTGAGCAGGCGCTGTCGCCCGTCGTCGGGATGTCGCTTGCGGCCGACAAGCCGCTTGCGACCGAACGCGCGCAACATGCGGCTCAGATAGCCGGGGTCGAGGTTCAGGTGTGCGGCCAGCTCCGCAGCGGTTGTGGCGTCGCGATGAGCGAGTTCGTACAACACCCGGATCTCGCCCAGCGAAAACTCGGAGTCGAGGTGTCCGCGCTGGAGCACGCCGATCTTCCGGGTATAGAATCGATTGAACTGCCGTATCTGAGCGACAGGCGGTTCGGGAGGCCGGTACTGGGTCATCATGGGACTTCGTCGGGATGTAAGTGCCAATCTCAAGCACATACATGCTTTTGTCAATGACTTTCACAGCGACGGAGTGTGCAAGTTGCTGCCCTGTGTTGACTTGACGCCGCATTTACCCTGCAGCACGTTCACACACACGTTCACAAACATGATCGTGCCCTTGCCCGACGCCGCACCGAACCCTGAACTCCACGACGTTTTGCGCTGGCCGCGATGAATCCCTACATCATTTTCCTGCTGTACATGGTGGCGATCGTCGCGTTTGTGGCTCTGGTGTTGGGGCTCAACCGGCTGCTCGGACCCAAACCGCACAACAGCGCCATCAAGATGGAGCCGTTCGAGTGCGGGGTGATGCCGGTGGACACCATCAATGTGAAGGCGGTACCGATCAAGTATTATGGGGTTGCGATCCTGTTCATTCTGTTCGACCTCGAGACCATGTTTCTGTTCATTTGGGCGCTGGGGGCGAAGCCGCTGACGGGATTCCTGTTGTTTACGTTCTTTCTCTTTGTCTTTTTACTGGTCCTGAGCCTGCTGTACGTATATAAAGCCCGGCTTCTGGAAGCAGTCACGGAGTAGCGATGTACGGGAAGCCCCTGCCTGTAGTCACGGTGCCGCACCAGCCAGCAGGAACGTTCGAGTACCTCACCACCAAAAAAGACGAATTGGTCGGGTGGGCGCGAAAGTTCTCTCTGTTTCCGTATCCGTTCGTGACGGCGTGCTGCGCCATGGAGTTCATGGCGGTGAGCGCGTCGGCGTATGACACCGACCGATTTGGCGCCGCCCTGCCGCGCTTCTCGCCGAGACAGGCCGACTTGCTGATGATTGTCGGCACGGTTACGCAGAAACAGGCGCCGATTCTGCTGAAGGTGTACGAACAGATGTGCGAGCCGAAGTGGGTAATGGCGTTTGGCGTGTGTGCAACCAGTGGCGGGTTCTATCAGAACTACGCGTCGCTGCCCGGTATCGACAAGATCATCCCGGTGGACATCTACATTCCCGGTTGCCCGCCCCGACCGGAGATGGTGATTGATGGCATCATGAAATTGCAGGACATCATCGCGAATGGCCAGCATCACATCATCAACGACAAATTCTAATCGTGTCCCCGGCCATTTTCGACGTGTTGCAGCAGGAGATCTCGCAGGACGGTGGCCGAGCGGCGGTATCGCATGACGTCCTGGTGTACGGGATCGAAGCGGGCCAGTTGCTGGCCACGGTGGAGCGACTGAAGTCGACTCATGGGTTCGACATGTTTCTCGACGTTACGGCGGTGGACTGGCCTGATCGGCCGCTGCGCTTCGAGGTGGTACACCACTTCTATTCCACCACACACAAGGTGCGCGTGTGTCTCAAGACGCACGTGTCGGAAGCGGCGCCCAACATTCCCACGCTGCGCCCGTTGTACGGCTCGGCGGGATACATGGAACGCGAATGTCACGACATGTACGGCATCATGTTCGACGGGAACGACGACTTGCGCCCCATCCTGCTCTATGAGGGCTTTGAGGGGCACCCGCTCCGCAAGGATTATCCCAAGCAACTCGAGCAACCGCTCGTGCCGTACCGGTTCTAGACTGTGACCGCCGAGCTCACTATTCCGAATCCCGTGCGGTCGGCGATCACGTCGCATTCGCGCGACGGATCGGTGATCGTCAATCTCGGACCGTCGCACCCGGCCACGCACGGCACGGTGCAGATCATTGCGGAACTCGATGGCGAGCGCATTTTGCGCACCGATGTGCACTGCGGCTATCTGCACCGCGGTTTCGAAAAAGAGTGTGAAGATCACACGTGGCACAACCTCATTCCGTATTGCGATCGGCTGAACTATTGCTCGGCGCTGATCAACGGCTTCGCCTACTGCGACGCGGTGGAGCGGCTGATGAGCATCGAGATCACGCCCCGCACCAAATACCTGCGCACGCTGCTGTCGGAGTACTCGCGACTCACCGATCACCTCACGTGTGTGGCGGCCGCGCTGATGGAGTTGGGCGCCATGACGGCGTTCCTCTATCTGGTGATGATACGCGACTACATGTACGAGCACCTGGCCGCACTCACCGGCGCGCGTGTCACGTACTCGTATGGTCGTATTGGCGGACTCGCCGAAGATCTCCCTGACGGCTGGCTCACACGACTCGCCGAGATCCTCACGCAGTACGAGGAGTTCGTGGGTCGCGTGCACGGACTGGTGGATCGCAACCGGATCTTCATCGATCGCATGCGCAACGTGGGCGTGATCAGCACCGCCGACGCGATCAACTGGGGCTTCACAGGTCCGATCCTGCGTTCCACCGGCGCGCCGCGTGACCTCCGCAAGGATACGCCCTACCTCGCCTATGCCGAGCTGGATTTCGAGGTGCCGGTTGGGATCAACGGCGACAACTACGACCGTTACTATGTGCGAATGCGTGAGATGGACGAGTCGGTACACATGATCCGCCAATTGGTGGACATGCTGCCTGACGGACCCATCAACGTGGATGACCGACGGTGCATTTTTCCGCCGAAGGCACTGGTGTACACAGAGATCGAGTCGCTGATCAATCATTTCAAGCTGGTGATGGAAGGTCCGCAAGTGCCGGCCGGAGACATCTACCTGGCGCACGAAGCAGCCAACGGCGAACTGGGGTACTACATTGTGAGCGCAGGCGGCGGGGTGCCGCACAAGGTGCATGTGCGCAGTCCCAGTTTTGTGCACATGGGGGGCGTGCATCGCATGCTCGACGGCGGCCAACTGGCCGATGTGGTCACCACCTTCGGTTCGGTGAACATGATTGGTGGGGAGTGCGATCGATGAGACACCTGATCCCCGAATTCGAGGTGATGAAGCAACGCTATCCGGCGGGCTTCGAATCGTCGCTGGTGATTCCGTGCGTTCGCCGCATTCAGGAAGACCGTGGATATGTCGCCGACAGCGACATTGAGGAGCTCACCGAGTACCTTGGCGTACCGCGCATCCAGATTGAGGAAGTGCTGGCGTTCTATACCATGCTGCGTCGGAAGCCCATTGGCCGCTACCACCTGCAGGTGTGCCACAACGTGTCGTGCTCGATGCGCGGCGCCGAAGGACTGCTGGCCCATCTGACGAAGTCGCTGGGGATCGCACCTGGACAAACAACGGCCGATGGCTGCTTCACCTTGACCACGGCGGAGTGTCTCGGGTCGTGCGGCACCGCTCCCATGATGATGGTGAACGACACGTACCACGAAAATCTGCAGACGGCTACGGTGGATGCATTGCTGGCGACATTGTCGCCGGAACGTTCGCGATGACCGGTCGCCGGGTGTTCATGGACTTTACGATCACCGATACGTCGCACACACTGGCCGAGTACAAGGCGCGCGGCGGATATCAGGCCATCGCCAAGGCACTGCGCGAGATGCAGCCCGAAGAGGTGACCAGGGAAGTGCTGGCGTCGGGGCTTCTGGGTCACGGTGGTGCGGCCTTTCCCGCCGGCCGCAAGTGGGGAGTGATCAAGCTCAATGATGGTCAGCCGCATTACCTGTGCCTGAACGCTGATGAGGGCGAACCGGGCACATTCAAGGACCGATGGCTGCTGGAGCACACGCCACACCTGGTGCTGGAAGGGATGCTGCTGGGTTCGTACGCACTGCAGGGACGTCACTCGTTCATTTACATTCGCGGCGAGTTCGACCTGTCGTATCGCCGTTTGGCGGAGGCACTTGAGGAAGCCTACGCGGCCAGGTTGTTTGGCACAAACATTCTGGGCAGCGAGTTCTCGTGTGATCTGGTGATCTATCGGGGCGCGGGCTCCTACGTATGTGGCGAAGCGTCGGCGATGCTCACGTCGCTGGAAGGCAAAAAGGGCTATCCGCGCAATCGACCGCCGCGCCTCACGGTGCAGGGTTTGTATCAGAAACCCACCGTAGTGAACAACGTGGAGACAATCGCCAACGTGCCGTTCATCGTGAATCACGGCGCGCAGGAGTTCAAGGCGATTGGTACTCCAAAGAGTCCGGGCACGTCGCTTGTCTCCGTGTCGGGTCACATCAACACACCGGGCGTATACGAACTGGAGTACGGCTATCCGTTCGCCGACTTTCTGGCCAACGAGTGCGGTGGCATGCTTGGTGGATCGGCGCTCAAGTGCGTCATTCCCGGTGGCATTTCCACCAAGGTGCTCACGGCCGACGAGATCATGCCGCTGGCCTACGACCACAAGGATTTCCTCGACGCCGGATCGCAGGTGGGTTCGCAGGGGATGATCGTGGTGGCCGAGGGCACGTGCATGGTGCGGATGCTGCAGGTGATGATGCGATTCTACCATCACGAGTCGTGCGGACAGTGCACGCCGTGTCGTGAAGGAATGGGATGGCTGGAAAAGATCAGTAATCGCATCGTGGCCGGGCGCGGTGCGCCCACGGACATCGATCGGCTGTATCAGATCTCACGTGCCAACGATGGCACTACCATTTGCGGACTCGGCGATGCGGCGGGCTATGCCACGGTGGGAATACTCGACAAGTATCGTCATGAATTCGAGTACTACATCGAACATCAACGCTCGATGTATGATGGCCGGTTGGAGGTGCTGATCCATGATTGAGTTTTTCATCAACGGCCAGCCGTTGCAGGCCATGACGGGACAGACGGTGATGCAGGCGGCCGTGGCGGCCGGCATCGACATCCCGTCGTTCTGCTGGCATCCACAGCTTTCGGTGCCCGGAAATTGCCGCATCTGCATGGTGGAAGTGGAGGCCGAAGGGGGCGCCTGGTTCGACATCTCGTGCAACATGCCGGTCACCAAGGGCATGCGTGTGCTTACCGACTCCGAACGGGTGAAAGAACTGCGGAAGGACACCATGCAGTTCATCACACTCAACCATCCGGTAGACTGCGGGATCTGCAACAAGTCGGGCGAATGCCTGCTGCAGGATCATCACTTTGCGTACAACGGCATGCCATCGCTGTCACGCGATCCGAAAACGCAGGCCACCAAGTTCTATCCGTTGTCCGAACGCATCATGCTGGACAACGAACGCTGCATCATGTGTTCGCGCTGCGTGCGGTTCACGGCGGAGATCTCGAAGAGTCACGCGCTGGGTGTGCAGAATCGCGGCGACCATTCGCTGATTCGACCAGCCGCCGACGTGAACTTCGATGAGGACGCGTACTCGGACAATGTGATTGATATCTGTCCCGTGGGCGCCCTGTTGTCTCGCGAGCTGCTCGATCACGCCCGCGTGTGGTATCTCAAGGCCACGCCGTCGGTGTGTCCGGGGTGCGAGCGCGGCTGCAGTATCAACATCTGGCACCGCAAGCCGGAGTGGAAGCTCCTCGCGCTCGATGGCCGTCTGAATACGCGTATTGATCGTATTACGCCGCTGGACAATCCGGCGGTGAACGGACCGTGGGTATGCAACAAGGCGCGTGACCTGTCCCGCATATTCGAGCGCGAGCGCACGGGGCAGCCCATGGTGAACGGCGCGGCCGTGACGCTGGACGTCGCGATCAGTGCGGCCGCCGATCTTATCGGCTCGGCGAGTCGGGCAGTGGCCTTGGTGTCGAGTTGGGGTTCCAACGAGGAGCTGGCGGCGTTTCACGCCGCGCTGGGCCCGTCATTCACGAGCTATGTGAAGGCCGACTGGTTGCCACAGCCCGGCGAGCGGATCGAAGACGATGTGCTCATCAAGCCGGACAAGAACCCCAACAAGGCGGCCGCGTGCGCGCTGTATGCGGCACTCCCGGCCGATGTTGCGCAGGCCATTCCGGCTGATACCGATGTGGTGTTCGTATGGGGCGAAGGCGCAGACTTCAGCGCCATTCCGAGCGCGGCGCGTGTTGTGCTGCTCACGTCGTATGTGTTGCCGGAGAACGCGCGAGCCGACGTGCTGATCCCGATCAGCGTGCAGACAGAACGCAACGGGCACTATACGAACTTCCAGGGCGTCGTGACCGGTTTCGAACGGTGCTTTGCCAAAGCGCCTGGTGTGGCCGATGCGCAAATGCTTTTCGAGTCTATTTTGGCCGCGATGGCACACGTGGCGGGAACCCGCTGATGCTTCCCGACCTGGTGATTGCCCTGATCTTCATTTCCGCGTCGATTGCGGTGCTGATGGGGTTTGGCGGCCTGCTCACCTGGGTGGAGCGCAAGCAGGCAGCGGTGATGTCGGATCGCATTGGGGCCAATCGTGCCTACATCCGCGTGCCATTTACGAAGATCCGGCTGGTGTGGATGGGCCTGTTTCACGGTATGGCCGATGGCATGAAAATGCTGTTGAAAGAGGACTTCAAACCGCGCACCTACGACCAACTGGCCTACACGCTGGCACCGTATATCGTGTTCTCACCGGTGCTGCTGGTGTTCGCCGTGATCCCGTTTGGTGGCATGCTGGATCCGGGCAAGTTGATCCCGGCGCTGGCGCCGTGGTTTGGCGGGCGTACGTATCCGATGCAGATCGCCAATCTCAATGCCGGCCTGCTGGTGGTATTCGCGTTCAGTGGCCTCACGATACTGGGCACGATGCTCGCAGGTTGGAGTTCGGACAACAAGTTCTCGTTATTGGGTGGCTTGCGCGCCGGCTCCCAAATGATCTCCTACGAACTGGTGATGGGTCTCACCGTCATGGGATTGATCCTGGTGTTCGGCACGGTGGATTTGCGCGCGATGGTGCAGCAGCAATCGGGGTTGATCTGGGGCGTGCTGCCGGCGTGGGGTGTGTTCTATCAACCGTTCGCGGCCATTCTGTTTTTGACGGCTGCCATCGCCGAGAACAAGCGGATTCCGTTCGACTTGCCGGAAGCGGAATCGGAACTGGTGTCGGGGTACTATACGGAATACAGCGCCATGAAGATGGGGCTGTTCATGTTCGCCGAGTTCATTGAGATTGCGATCGTTGCGGCGTTGTTCACCACCCTGTTTTTGGGTGGCTACAACCTGCCATTCATGAACGATGCCGGTTTTGCATTGCCGGGCGGACACGTGGTGACCATGAGCCATGGTGTGGTGGTGCTCACACAGTTGGCCGTGTTTCTGGCGAAGGTGGCGTTCATGTGTGTGGTGCAGATCCAGATTCGCTGGTCGCTGCCACGATTTCGTTACGACCAGATGCTCACCTTTGCGTGGAAGCTGTTGTTGCCGCTCACGCTGATCAATCTCTCGGTGACCGCTGTGATTGTGTGGATGAAACAAGGAGTCACGCCATGAGCGCAAACCTGCCAGCACGCGCGGCGCCAGCGAACGCAAAGCAATCCGAGGCGCTGGTACAGTTGCGCTACAACGCGAAAGCGCACACCCGCAAGGTGTACTGGAACGAACCCACGATGTCGATGTGGGAGCGGGCGTATCTGCCGGAGATAGTGCGTGGTCTGTCCATCACCACCGGGATCTTTCTGCGCAACATGGCGCGCTGGCTCACCGGCCGGAAAGGCGCTCTCACCACGTACTATCCTGAAGAGAAGCGGGTTGACTATGCGCCACGCAATCGCGGCAAGCACATTCTCACACAACGTCCCGACGGTTCGCCGCAGTGCATTGCGTGCAATATGTGTGCAACAGTGTGTCCGGCCAAGGTCATCGAAATTGAAGCCGGGTTTGACGCGTCGGATCCGGCGCATCCCAAGTTTCCCGTGCGGTTCGAGATCGACTATTCACGCTGCGTGTTTTGCGGTTTGTGCATCGAAGCCTGTCCGGAAGACGCCATCCGTATGGTTCCGGACACTCCCGGGCTGGCCTCGACCGACCGCTTCAACATGTGGTTGACGATGGACGAGATGCTTACCTGGAACCCTCACCAAGACGTTGCCAAACCCTATCCCCCGAAGGGTGGCGACCCGATTCTGCGAGGCGACGTATCCTCGACTCACTGATTCTCGCGCTCTTTGGCGGTCTTGCACTGCTGGGCGCGGTCCTGATGCTGATGCTGCGGGAACCGATGCGCGTGGCGATGGCGCTGATCACCACCATGGTGTCGCTCGGCGCCATTTATGGCTTGCTGGGTGTGCACTTCATCGCGGCCTTTCAGGTGCTGATCTACGTGGGTGCCGTGATGGTGTTCATGGTGTACGTGATCATGCTGCTGGAAGTGCGTGAGGCACCGGGCAATCGCCGCTACTCCACCCTGCTGGTGCCGGGCGTGTTGGCGTTCACCATGCTGGCGGGCTTGCTGGGCATCAGTGCCTGGCGTACGCTGGCTCCGGCATTGGTGCCCGTCGTTCCGGATGGCGCCGTGTTTGGTATGGCCGAGTTCTCGACGCTGTTTCTGCGCGACTACTGGCTGCCGTTTGAACTCACCACCGTGCTGTTGGTGGCGGCCATTGTGGCGGCGCTGGCCGTGGTAAAGGTGAGTCGGAAGGCGCATGGATAAACATCAGGCGCTACTCTGGCTGTCCATCACGCTTTTCTCGCTGGGACTCCTGGGCGTTATCGTGCGACGGAACGCCCTGATCATGCTGATGTGCATGGAGCTCATGCTGAACGGTGTGAACCTGAGTCTCATCACGTTCCTGCACCGAAGCGCAGTGGCGGCCGGCGGTGTGTTGGTGTTTCTGACGTTTGTGGTGGCCACGGCGGAAATCGCGATCGCCATTCCCATTGTGTTGCTGCTGGTGCGTCGCAGGCGCAGTCTCGATCTGGACGCCTACACCGATCTCAAGGGATAGGCGACCATGACACCGGCGTTTTCACATGCACTGGCCGCGATCGCATTGCTGCCGTTGTTGGGGTTCCTGCTGAACGGCGTATTGGCCACCGAGTTGGGTGGTCGCCGCGTTGGCAAGGGATTCGTGAACGTGGTGGCGTGTGGTCTGCCGCTGGCCGCGTTCCTGCTCACCATCAAGACGTTTCTCGATCTGCGCGGCAGTGGCTATACACCCATCGTGGAGCCGGTGTATCGGTGGGCGCTGATTGACGGGAAGGCATTCGACATCACGTTCTATTTCGATCGCTTGACCGCGGTGATGACGCTGATTGTGACCGGTGTGGGTTCGGCCATTCACGTGTACTCCACGGGCTACATGAAGGAGGACAAGAGCTATGGACGTTTTTTTGCGTACCTCAATCTCTTTCTGTTCTTCATGCTGTTGCTGGTGCTCGGTCGATCGATGCTGGTGCTGTTCGTTGGGTGGGAAGGTGTGGGGCTGGCGTCGTACCTGCTGATTGGTTTCTGGTTTGACGATCTGGCCAATGCGCGCGCCGGCAAGAAGGCCTTTATCACGAATCGCATTGGTGACGCAGGGTTTTTGCTGGGAATGTTTCTGCTCTATCAGGCGCTGGGTACGCTGGACATGGACGTCATCAATGCGGCGTTCAACAGCAGTGCCGCGCCGGTGGTGTCGGCCAGTGTGGTGGGCATATTGCTGTTCATCGGTGCCACCGGAAAGTCGGCGCAGATTCCGCTGTTCGTGTGGCTCCCTGATGCCATGGCGGGTCCGACACCCGTGTCGGCGCTGATTCACGCGGCCACGATGGTCACGGCGGGCGTGTATCTGGTAGCGCGCATGTCCGGCGTGTATGTACATGCGCCAGAGGCATCGCAGGTGATTGCGGTGATCGGGGTGGCGACCGCGTTTTTCGCGGCCACGATTGCGCTGGTGCAGACCGATATCAAGAAGGTGCTGGCGTACTCCACGATTTCGCAGCTGGGTTTCATGTTTCTCGCGCTCGGTGTTGGCGCGTACGGCGCGGCGATTTTTCATGTGGTCACGCACGCCTTTTTCAAGGCCTGTCTGTTTCTGGGTGCCGGCAGCGTGATTCATGCGCTCTCGGGCGAGCAAGACGTGCGCAAGATGGGCGGACTGGCCCGCAGGATTCCGTGGACTTTTGGCACGTTCGCGGTGGCCACGGTGGCCATCGCCGGCATTCCGCCGCTGGCCGGATTCTGGTCGAAGGACGAAATCCTGTGGTATGCCTACGCCAGCCCAACGGGCGGTTCGCCGTGGTTGTGGGGCGTGGCGGCACTCACTGCGCTCATGACGGCCTTCTACATGTTCCGTCTGTTGTGGCTGACGTTTCTGGGCACTTCACGAGTGGATCATGATGTGGCACATCATATTCATGAGTCGCCGGTGTCCATGACCGGTGTGCTGGTGATACTCGCCGTGTTGTCGGCGGTTGGCGGCGCGCTGTCACTGGCGCACTTCCTCGAGCCGCAGTTGCCGCTCCCGGTGGTTGCCGAAGAGTCGCATCACCTTGAGACACCGTTGGTATTCGTATCCGTGGTGTTGGCGCTCATGGGACTGGCCGGCGCCGCGTTCATGTATGGCGGGCCGACGGCGCGGGCCGAGGGATTGCGCGCGCGATTCGCGGGCGCGCATCGGTTGCTGTTGGGCAAGTACTACGTGGACGAGCTGTACGATCGCGTGCTTGCGAAGCCGCTGTACTGGATGTCCGAGCATGTATTTCTTCGCTTCGGCGATCGCACCGTTCTGGATGGTACCCTGAATGGTCTGGCATCGCTGGGACAGCGTACCGCCGGCATTCTCAGTCGTGTACAGAGCGGGAGTCTGCACCGGTATGCGCTGTTCGTGCTGGTTGGCATCGTGAGCGCATTGCTGTGGAGCTGGGGCGGGCGGACATGACTGAGTCCACCATGCTCAATTTGGTGTTGTTCCTGCCGCTGCTGGGCATCGCGCTGCTGATGGTGGTGCCAACCGACAAGCCTCAGATCACGCGTCAGCTCACCTTGCTGTTGATGATCGTGCAGTTGGCGATGACGGCGTGGCTGTATCTGCGGTTTGCGAGCGACGCAACTGGATTGCAGTTCGCAACGCGGGTGCCGTGGATTGCCGCGTGGGGCGTGTCGTATCACATCGGGCTGGACGGGTTCAACGTGCTGCTGGTCCTGTTGACGGCGTTTCTCGGGCCGTTGGTTGTGGCCGGTGCCTTCAATGCAATCCAGAAGGATGTGAAGCTGTTTTATGCGATGGTGTTCCTGATTCAGTTCGCGATGATGGGCACCTTTGTGGCGCAGGATCTCTTCCTGTTCTATCTGTTCTGGGAAGCGATGCTGATCCCGATGTTTCTGCTGATTGGTATCTGGGGCGGGGAACGGCGTATCTATGCCACCATCAAGTTCGTACTGTACACCGCGTTCGGCAGCATCCTCATGCTGGCCGCGATGATCTATCTGGTGTACTCGCTGCAGCGCTCGTCGGGTCTCATTTCGTTCGCGTTTGCCGACCTGTACACCGCACGTTTGCCATTGCAGACACAAACATTGTTGCTGGGCGCGTTCGTGCTGTCGTTCGCTATCAAGGTGCCAATGGTGCCACTGCACACGTGGTTGCCCGATGCACACGTGGAAGCGCCAACGGCTGGCTCGGTCATTCTGGCCGGCGTGATGCTCAAGATGGGTACCTACGGCTTCATGAAGCTTGGCTTTCCGCTTTTCCCGGACGCCACGCATGTATACACACCGGCACTCATGACGCTGGCGGTGGTGAGCATCATTTATGGCGCGTGCCTGGCGCTGGTGCAGAACGACATCAAGAAAATCATCGCGTACTCATCCATCAGTCATCTGGGGTACGTGATGCTGGGCCTGCTGAGTCTGGACATCATCGGCATTCAGGGCGCCATCATCCAGATGGTGAGTCATGGACTCGTGGCGGCCGGGTTGTTTCTGCTGGTGGGGATGATCTATGAACGCTGCCACACCCGTGATCTTCACGCGTACGGCGGACTGGCCAAGCTGCTGCCGGTGTATTCGGTGTTCTTCATGGTGCTTACGCTCGCATCGGTGGGGCTCCCCACAACCAGCGGATTTACCGGCGAGTTCCTGGTGCTGCTGGGTGCGTTCAAGGCTGCCTGGCCGATGTACGTCAATGGCAATTCGTTGCCGTTGGTGCTGGCAGTTCTCGCGGTGACCGGGGTCGTGCTGGGAGCACTCTACATGTTGCGTTTCGCGCTGGGATTCCTGTTTGGAACCGCGCAGGCACCGCATCAGCCGCTGTCCGACCTGAGCGGTCGGGAGCGCGCGATTCTGGGGGTCATCGTGGTGGCCGTGTTCGCGTTGGGTTTGTTCCCGGACAACGCCATGCGCAATTCGGAGGGTGCGGCCAAGGTGTACCAACAGCTCGTACGCACCTCGCGGCTTCCGGCTGGTTCGGCAACGGAAGCTGCGCCGTGAACAATCAGCTCGCGTTTCAGGCGATGTTGCCCGAACATCTGTTGCTGGTGGGCATTGTGCTGATGCTGACCGTCGAGATTGTTGGAGGGTATTCGCGGGCGGCGCTGTTGCTCGCCGTCGCATCGGTCGCGGCGGCGGCCGGAGTGGCGGTGTCGATGTACGTGAGCGGGTTTAGCGGCGCGCCCTTTCCCGGACAGTTCTCTGTGGCGCCATCGACATTGCTTGCCAAGGCTGTCGTGTTGGGGCTGTCGCTGCCGGTGCTGCTGATGTCGCGCGACGATTTTGACGGTGGCGAGTTTCCCGCGTTGCTGTTGTCGTCGCTGTACGGCGTGTGCCTGCTGATTTCGGCTGACAGTTTTCTGATCATGTTTCTGGGTCTCGAGCTGATGTCATTGCCAGTGTACGCACTGATCGTACTGGCCTATCGGCGTCCGGAAAGTGCGGAAGCGGCGCTCAAGTACCTCGTACTCGGCGGAACGGCCACGGCGATGTTCCTGATGGGTGTGTCGTTCCTGTACGGCGCATCGGGTTCGATGGAGATTGGCGTGTTTGCGACGGCCTTGGGCAGCAGCGATCTCATGTCGCGCGCGGCGGTTGTGCTGGTGCTGCTGGCCTTTTTCCTGAAGGCTGCAATCGTGCCGTTCCACGCGTGGGCACCGGACGCGTACGAAGGCGCCAGTGTGACGGTCACAGCCTTCATGGCCACGATAGTGAAGGGCGGCGTGCTGTTGGCGGTGGTGCGGTTGTTTTCGACCGTGACGGTGGCGTCGCCTGTGGTCGACCTGCTGGCGATCTTCCCGCTTATTTCCATCGTGTGGGGCAATCTCGCGGCGATGCGTCAGCCGTCATTCCGCCGCATGATTGCGTACTCGTCCATCGCACATGCGGGCTACCTGTTCTACGCGCTGCTGGGTGATGGCCCAGGACGTTTTCAGGCGGTGTTGTTCTATGTGCTGGCGTATGGAATCCTGAATGTGCTGGCGTTCACCGCGTTGCCGGCCAGCGATTCCGACGCGGAACGCGACCGGTTGGAGAATCTCAAGGGGCTGTGGCATCGCAATCCGTTTGCCGCAAGCATGATCGGTATCGCGATGCTGTCGCTGGCGGGCATCCCGCCGTTTCCGGGCTTTGTGGCCAAGTTCCTGATTTTCAGGAACGTGTTGTCGGCGGGTTACACCGCGTATGCCGTGATCGGTCTGGTGGGCAGCTACCTCGGCATCTATTTCTATCTGCGCGTGATCCAGCTGATGTTCATGAGTTCGGATGCATCGGCGGCGACGGCGGCGACGGCGGCGACGGCGGGTGCCTATCGTGATCGACCGACGGGTGCGTTTGCGCGTGGCGCGAGTTTGTTGTGCCTGGCGGCGACGCTGCTGTTGGCGATTTTTCCTGGGTGGGTGCTGGAGCGGATGTAGCGCATCCTTTGTAACCTTCGCGGTTGAATTCGTTTGGTATTTTTCTACCGCGGAGTTCGCAGGGGGCGCAGAGGACAGCGTTGTGAAGTTACAGCGGGCACCTCAATGAATTTCATGTGGTTGATTGGTTATGGAATCCATCGCGCAGGGCGAGTTCGAAGGATTTCACCGACTCACGTCCCCGCGCGCTTCGACTCCGGTGCGTAGAAGTCCAGCAACTGCTCGCGCGAGGCGGACAGTCGTTCGGACACGACACCAAGCAGGCGAAGTGTGAAGGCCAGCCCGAAGGCCGTGTCCTCCTTGAACGCGTCCAGGAGCTCGACGCCGTCAAACACGAGCACGTCGGCGCGGCTGAGGGCGCGTGCCTGCAGCACCTTGGTTTTCCCCGTCAGTACCGACGAGAACCCGAATTCGTCGCCAGCATACAGTGTCTGCACACGCAGCACGCTGCCGTGGGAGGTCACTTCGAGCCCGACCATGCCCTTGACCAACAGGTAAAACTCCCGTCCAGGGTCGCCCTCGGGAAAGATCACTCGGCCCGTGTCAAAGCACATCGCGCGGGTCATCATGGCGAGCTTCTGGATGTGCAGCGGTTCCAAACCGGCCACGAACGGGTGCGACTCCACTACGGACAGCAGGGCGTTCGGCATACTCACGTCTCCTGGAAGCGCGTTACTCCACAATATCCCCGACTCCTCTCCAACATGCAGTTGGTGAGCGTCACGTCAAGCGGGGAAGTCCCGATGCAACCGCCCGAAGACCGACAAGGCTGACCGTCCCGCCTCGACTGCTTCATCGCCCGGCCCGTCATCGTCTGGGCGACTCGGCGTGAAGTTCGAGGGTACGACGTTCGGCATTGAGGGTGACGAGTGCGACGCGTTGCGGTGTCAGGGAGAACACGGTGTCCAGTGTCAAACTGGCGGGAATAGCCGCGCGCGCGCGCCGCGAGTGCTCGGTGGCTTCCCGCTGCGCGCGGCCGGCGTACAGGCCGGTGTCCACATCGGGCACGACAGCAGCGGCAAACGCAGCCGCGTCGTTGTCGGTTTTCTCGCGCCGAGTAAGGGTCACCTGAAACCGATGTGTCCCGGGCGGCACCACGTAGTCGCGCAGCACGTACAGCGGTCTATCATTGCGCAGTCCGGCACCGCGAACAACGGATTCGCCAATCATGCGTCCGTCCACGCCAATGCGCAGCGCATAGGTGGCAAACACACCGTCGCACGACACGCGCTGTCGCATGTGTTCGGCGAGACGAGCAAGTTCCTCGTCGGTGAGCGTGCGACATACTTCAATGCGCTCCGGTCGTGCACTCCACGAGAGGCGCAGTCGCGCCGACTCGTCCGCGTGATAGGGAACGGGTGCCGCCGAGAGATACGCCAGGAGCGCTACACCGGCGACGGTCGCCGCACCGGATGTCAAAAACCGAGTGACATTCACAACGCGGACTCCTTTATGGGGACCGGCTCACACAGCAGATCGATGTCGATGTCGTGCTCGGCCTCACTGCGGGCAAGCGCGGACAGGTCGCGACCGAATCGTTCGAAGGCGGCAACCGTGCCCGACAGATCTCCCGGTGCGATGGTCGCGATGCGCACGCGGCGACGATCAACCCGCGGTTGCAGCTCGGCTTCGCGATCATTGAACAGTCGCTCGTGCAACCACTTTGGACCTTCGCGTCCCACGCAATCCCGTGGTGGACAACCGAACACGATGACGCCGGGCGCGCCGTTGCGCACCACGAGTTCGATGACGGATGAATGCAGGTTGCCGACGCAGGATACCGGGTGCACATGCGCGCCGAGTGTGCGCAGGGCATCGAGGTGCGCGGCGGGAGCCTGTTCACACGTCACGGCGATGGTTGGTGGTGTGGCCTTCGCGGTGAGCATGGGGAAAGTGACCGCGCGCAGGGCGCTGAGCTGATCACGCCCACTGCGGCCCGGAGGACCGACGCCCATCGGGGCACACGATCCGGCGCAGATGCCACAACTCACGCAGAGGGACGGATTGACGAGCGCTACGAGTGTTGGACGATCGTCGTCGCGCGCGACCATGGTGATGGCTTCCCATGGACAGTCCTGCGGACACTGATTGCATCCGGTGCACAGTCGCGGATCGACTGTGCTGGGCGCCCAATTTGCGGTGCGTGGCCGTCGCGTGAGTAGCGGAACCAGCAGGGCGATGACTATGACGACGAATCCCAGTCCCCACGCCATTCCCGGTGAGAGCGTCTCGGAGAGCGGCAGCCACCACGCGACGATCACGTCGGTGGGTGTGTCAATGGCAAGGCGCAGGGGATCGGCGGCGGGGCCCAACGGAGCCGGTACGGCCACTGACGCGAACGTCAAAACACCGACAATGCCCCACATCAGGCGCTTTGGTGGGAGGAGCACCGGACGGGCCAGACGCGAGACATGCAACCAGAGTCCAACACCCAATCCCAGCGGCAGCGCGATGTGAATGAACAGATTGACGAAGAAGAACGCGCTGGGTACGGGACCATCGCCGGCAAAGATGCGACTGAGTGGCTCGGAGAAAATCGGCAGTACATCGAGGAGTCGACCGCCTTCGCGTGCGAGTCGCTCGCCGAACGTGTCCCAGGCCATGACGAACCCCGTCCAGGCCAACACCATTCCGGCCCCGAAAAGGAAAAGGCCTGAGATCCAGGCAATCGTTCGGGGCCCCCAACTCCGATCTTGAGTGAAGATGCGCATGGCGTGGAGCAGGGCGGCGATCACGAACACATCGGTCGCGTATCGATGCAGGGTGCGCATCCAGGCGCCAAGCCACGGGTCGGCGGCGATGCGCGCCACCGAGGCAGCGGGCGCACCGACCCTGTAAAACAGCACCAGGTAAATCCCCGTCCCCAGAAGAACGAGCAGCATGAGGACCGACACTGTTCCGGCCTGATGGATGGGGTTCCACTCCCATCCAAATACCCGGGTGAGGGCGGCCTCGAGGCTGGCGAGGAGGCGTCGGAGCGGTCGCTTGAGAAAGTGCATATTGACGTTGGACAGAAAATATACCATGCTCATGATGTTAGCCAGTTTCCTTCAATTTAGCCTCGACTGTGTTTCTCAACGCTACCGCTCAAAACGCGCTGCGCGCCGTGCTCTACATCGCTGTTCACGGGGCTGATGTCCCGGTGCGGGTGGACAGCGTCGCGGCCTCGCTTGAGTGTCCGCGAAACTACCTCTCGAAAACACTGCATGCCCTTACCCGCGCGGGCGTGCTGCGTTCAGTGCGCGGACGACATGGCGGCTTCCAACTGGTCGACTCGCCAACGGCGCTGGTGCTCTCACGCGTGGTGGGTCCATTCCAGCCCAAGGGAGAGCGCCGCTGTCTGCTGGGCCGCGTCATATGCGGCGACGCGCACCCCTGTCTCGCTCACCATCGCTGGTCGCGCGTTGCCTCGGACCTCGAAGGGTTTTTCGGTCAGACCACAGTGGCTGACCTGCTGAAGCAGGACCCCGCATCACGCACTATCTGAGTAGACCTTTCACAACGCACAGAGGACTTGCATGCCTCAAACGCCTATCCCACCTGAAGATTCCGAGCGCCCGCCACTCGGACAACGCCTGTTCGACAACGTGTTCCTGCTGCTCGCGATCGGCATGCTGATCATGCTCGTGGTTTATACCGGCTGGGGCACGTGGGAGATCTTCTCCATGCCGCAGGCCACCCTTCCATAAGAGGACCCGATGCTAACCAAGGTTCATACCGGTCTTGAACCGGTACCGGGCATCTGGTGGAGGCCCGCGCACAAGGCGGAGAAAGTGTGGGTGGCGATCGCGTTTGCCTGGTGCATGGTGCTGTTCGCCATGATGCCGTTGTGGCATTTCCGAGGCGGTCAGAATCCGTCAGGTGTTCGTCGGCGCGTGGACCCCAAGGCGTACTATGCACGCACTCTGGCATTTGCGAAGCAGTACAAAGTGGCCGACGATCGCGGTGTGCCGATTGTGCAGGCGCCGCCGGGTTCCGATCTCTATCTCATTGGTCTCACGTTTCAGTGGTATCCCATTCTCCAGCTGGAGCAGGGCAAGGAGTACATGCTGCACCTCTCCTCGCTGGATGTGAACCACGGATTCTCGTTGTTTCCGGTAAACGTCAACTTCCAGATTGTGCCGGGCTACGACTACGCGTTGCGTGTGACGCCGACCACCGCGGGTGATTTTCGCATTATCTGCAACGAGTTCTGCAGCATTGGGCATCATACGATGGTGGGCCGAGTGATCGTGGTGGACGCGACTGGCAAGCCGGTGGCTGATAACCGCAACGCGGTCGTGAAGTCGGGGGGGGGGGATCAACCATGAACACGCTTTCGGTGTCGCGCACGTGTCCCGCGACCGGTCGCACGATTCACCTTGCAGCGGAACGACTGGTCAAGTGGAACGCAGTTGTCGCCATCGTTTCGCTGCTGGTCGGCACCATCGCCGCGTTGTTGCTGGTGTTGACGCGCTGGCAAGCCGTGCATCTGCTGTCCGCGGTATGGTACTACCGCTTGCTGGGCGTGCATGGCATGAACATGCTGATCTTCTTCATCATTTACTTCGAGATGGCGGTGCTGTGGTTTGCCAGCACGGTGTTGCTGAACGCGCGACCCGCGGCACCCCGATTCGGCTGGTTCAATTTTGGACTGATGGTGCTGGGCACGCTGATCGTAGAGTGGGCGCAGTGGAGTGGACGGGCCGATGTGCTGTTCACGTCCTATCCGCCGCTCAAGGCCCATCCGCTGTTCTATCTCGGCGTGATCTTCTTCGCGGTGGGAGCGTTGCTGGTCACGTGCCAGTTCTTTGCGACGCTGGTAATTGCCAAGCGCGAGAAAACGTATGTGGGATCGGTGCCACTGGTGGTGTATGGCGCTGTGACGGCAGCGATCATCGCCGTGATCACACTGGTACACGGGGCGATGGTGTACATCCCGACGTTTCTCTGGTCGGTTGGGCTGATACCAGAAGTGGATCCGCAACTCTATCGGTTGCTGTGGTGGGCGCTGGGTCACTCGTCGCAGCAGATCAATGTGGCGGCTATGGTGGCCATCTGGTATATGCTGGGTGCCCTGACCGTGGGCTCCGTGGTGTTGAACGAAAAAGTGAGCCGTTCGGCGTTCGTGCTCTACATCATGTTCATCTCCATGGCCTCGGCGCACCATCTGCTGGTGGACCCGGGATTCAGTTCGGCGTGGAAGATCGTGAACACGTCGTACTTCATGTACATGGCGGTATTGGCGTCGATGGTGCACGGATTCACGGTGCCGGCCGGCATGGAACTCGGCATGCGGTTGCGCGGGTACACCGACGGTGTGTTCGGATGGTTGCGTCACGCGCCGTGGGGAGATCCCGGTTATTCGTCGCTGGTGTTGTCGGTGGTGGTGTTCGGGTTTGTCGGTGGCATTACCGGCGTCACGCTGGGCACCGAGCAGATCAACATCATCGCGCACAACACACTGCGTATCCCCGGGCATTTCCACTCTACGGTGGTGAGCGGTACGGCGTTGGCGTTCATGGGTGCGACGTACTATCTGCTGCCGCTGATCTTCCGACGGAAGGTGGCGTTCTGGAAGCTGGCCAAAATTCAACCGTACCTGTTTGCCGGTGGCTTGCTGCTGCTGGTGATGGGCATGACCTTTGCCGGCAGCTTTGGCGTACCGCGTCGTCATTGGGACATTTCGTTCTCGCAAGCGCCGTACGACGTGCAGTTCAATCCGGCGGTTGACCTGTTCCTCGCGATGATGGGTATCGGAGGCATTATCGCCGTGACTGGAGCACTGTCGTTCATCGCCATTGCGGTGGTGTCGGTGTTTTTCGGCACCCCGGTACACGATATTCCGCGCGGCCCCGACATAGTCGGCATCCCGCCCGGACTCACCAACCCGCCGGTGCACCCGGCGAACGTTGACGAGTTGAACGAGGCGTTGCACGCGCCGTCGCGCGGGATCTTTGGCGCGACGCCGGGCACGCTGGCCCTCGTGGGCGTCTTCCTGCTGGCGTTCATCCTGTACTACTTCGCGAACTGGAAGCTGCTCACGTTCCTGTGGAAGATTGGATGATCAACCGGCCAGCTCGGCCAGGCGTCGCGTCGCTCGCACTGCTGTCGATTGTGGTGATCACAGCAGCGTGGTGGGCGCTGGCGCTCTGGCCGGCTGGTGCGGTTGAGCCGGAGTGGTTGCTGCGCACGAGGGCCGTCTGTTTCGGTTCGATGCCCGGTGGTTTGCCGGATGCCGGCGGATGGATCGTACTGATTGGCGAACCGCTTGGTATGCTTGGTGTGCTGCTGGCGGTTTGGGGTCGAGCGCTGGGTGACGACTTGCGGCGGATGTATGCCGATTGGCGTTGGCGACCGGTGATGGTGGTGACAGCGATTGCGTCTGTGTTCGGCATCGTGAAAGCGGGACAGCAGGTCGCGTTCATTGCCGGCCTGGATCAGACCCCTGTGTTTTCCCAGTCCGGTACGCCGATCGCGGTTGATATCGATGCGACGTCACACGATTTGATCGATCAGCTTGGACGACGCACGTCGTTGGCCGATTTTCGCAGTCGTCCAGTGATACTCACGTTTGCCTTCGGCCACTGTGCCACGGTATGCCCGGTGGTGGTGCATGATGTGCGCGCGGCGCGCGTGGCGGCCAATCGTGCGGAGGTGCCGCTCGTGGTGATTACGCTGGACCCGTGGCGCGACACGCCAGAGCACTTGCCCATGATTGCGTCGGCTTGGGAGTTGGGGCCTGTCGATCGGGTGCTGTCGGGGAGCGTCGAGTCGGTGGAGCGCGCGCTGGATGTGCTTGGTGTGCAACGACGCCGAGATGAGCGTACAGGAGACATCGAGCACGTGAGTGTCGTGATGGTCACGGATGCACGCGGCCACGTGGTACGACGACTGGATGGCGGGTGGGAGGGGGGGCGGTTGGGCGAGCTGTTTGCGGGGATGCCGACGCAACGGTGAGTTCGGCAGCGCGGCTCGGGTGGGATATATTGGCTGACCTGCCACCGTCTTCCCTCAACGATTCGCTCATGAGCACTCTGCCATCCTACGCCGATGTCGTGGCCGCCGCGTCACGCATTGACGGCCATGCCCACCACACGCCCGTGTTGCGTTCCAGCACGCTGGACACTCGGCTTCAGGCGTCGGTGTTCTTCAAGTGCGAGAACTTCCAGCGTATGGGTGCGTTCAAGTTTCGCGGCGCGTTCAACGCGCTGTCGCAATTTGATGCGGCGCAGCGCGCGGCCGGCGTGATTGCGTTTTCGTCGGGCAATCATGCGCAGGCCATTGCGCTGTCAGCACAGGTGCTGGGCATGCCGTCGGTGATTCTGATGCCAGTGGATGCGCCGCAGGCGAAGATCGATGCCACGCGTGGGTACGGTGGCGAGGTGATCCTGTTTGATCGATTCACGCAGGATCGCGAAGCGCTCACGAGCGACCTCGCGCGGGAACGCGGCATGACGCTCATTCCGCCGTACGACCACCCCGATGTGATCGCGGGACAGGGTACGGCGGCGATGGAGTTGTTCGAAGAGGTGGGCGAGCTGGACTACCTGTTCGTATGCACCGGTGGTGGCGGATTGCTGAGTGGGAGTGCGTTGGCGGCGCGCGCGTTGTCACCGCACTGCAAAGTGATTGGCGTGGAGCCAGCGGCTGGCAACGACGCGCAGCAGTCGTTCCGGAGTGGTGCGATCGTGCGCATCGCTACGCCAACCACCATAGCCGACGGTGCGCAGACTCAGGCGCTGAGCGCGATGACGTTCGCCATTATTCGCCGAGATGTGGACGACATGCTGACGGTGACTGACGCGCAACTGGTGGAGGCGATGCGTTTTTTTGCCGAGCGCATGAAAATCGTGGTGGAGCCAACCGGCTGTTTGGGCTTCGCCGCCGTGTGTGACTGTCCCGCGATGGTGCAGGGCAAGCGCGTTGGCGTGATTGTGAGTGGTGGCAATGTGGATCTGCCACGACTGGCACAGCTGCTGGCTAGAGCGCCGGAGTGACTTCCGGTACTGGCTGCGCGGGTTGCGCGGCGGGCACATTGCGTTTGGCCCAATGCGATCCGCGCTGCGTGGGCTGCGACAGCTGGAACAGCCGGTTGTTGTAGAACTGCAGCACGCGCTCCTGCACGGAGGCCCGCGTATCGCTGGTGGCGGTCATGAACGGCGCGTAATTCTGCATGTCGCCAGAGACCGAGAACCACCACCAGGAAGAGGCACTGGCGCCTTTACGCTCTACGATGGTGCAGGTGTAGTGGCGTCCGTCGGCGTCGAACTCGAATTCCTTCATACGTAGTCACCGGTGTGAGAGTCCTTGAATCTACCCCATTTCGTGCTCAAACACCTACCTTGACATTCGCGACAATTCCGCTTCGGAAACGATGAATCCGAAGCCGGGCCATCCACCCGACGCCACGGCGCGCTGGAACGCCGCCTTTGCCTTTGTGGTGTCGCCGCGCACGAGGTACCAGTTGCCGAGGCCGTAGTTCAAGGTGGCGATCTGCACGTCGGCGGTATCGGCGGGCGCAAAAAGCGTTTCGGGTGTGAGTTCGCCGCGGTAGAGCTTGACTCGCGAGACGTAGGCGTACCCGGGCGCGGTGGGCAGTGTATCAGGTCGGCGGGCCAGCATGGCCTTCGCGTCGGCGGTGCGACCGGCACGCGACAGCGACATCCAAAGCCAATCGGTACTGCCGGCCAGTTCGCCGCCATCCGGCGCGCGCGGTTGCGCCTTGGTGAACATCGTGGCGGCGCCGCTGAAGTCGCCTTTGATGAAGCGCAGCACGCCGGTATGAAACAGGATGCCGTAGTTGGTACTGTCGAGTTGATAGCCGCGCGCGAGATCGGCCTGTGCCTTGTCGAACTCGCGTACGGAGATGTAGCGATGCCCGCGCCAGCGATAGAGCATCGCGTCGTTTGGTGCGATGGCGAGTCCACGCGTGTACGTGGCGATGGCTTCGCGGAATTGTCGTGCGCCGGATTGTGCGACGCCCAGCGCGATAACGCGTTGCACGTTTTGCGGGTCGGCATCGAGAGCGGTTTGGGCACGGGCGATGGGGCCGGTGTCGGCCTGGGCGCGATATTCGATACCGGCGGGCGAGCGATACTGGACTGATTGCGCGTGGGCTGCGGCCGTTGTGATAGCGCAGGCCACGATGATGGTTTGCAGTTGTTGGCGGACCATGCGTGCTACTCCAGTGTGTGCAGCCAGATGTTTCGGAAACGCACAGGATGTCCGTGATCCTGCAGCGAGATCGGCAAGCGGTCGGGGTGCGCTTCGTACGGTGGCCGCGATCCGTTGGCGGTGGGTCCAACGAGTTTCACGTCTTTCTGGACGTCGACGCCGTTGTGCGTAACGGAAAGGCGCGCCGGCGAGAGCAGCTTGCCGACGGCATCGAAGCGTGGGCGGTGGTACACGATGTCGTAGCTCTGCCACTCGCCGGGCGGGCGACTGGCATTTACCAGCGGCGGATACTGTCCGTATATGGCGGCGGCCTGACCGTCGGCGTAGGTGACGTTGTCGTACGAGTCGAGAATTTGCACTTCGTACCGACCGCCGCCAAAAAACACACCGCTGTTGCCGCGATCCTGATCTTTCCCAACGGCGGGTTTGGGCGTCATCCACTCGATGTGCAGGTGCACGTCGCCGAAGCTGTCGCGCGTAGTGAGCGTACCGGTTTTTGGTACCACTTCGAACGCGCCGTCATCGACGCGCCACTTGGCGGGTGTGCTGTCGCTCTGCATCCATTTGGCCAGCGAGGTGCCGTTGAACAAGGCGATGGCATCGGCGGGCGCTTTGACGGCAGCGACGGGTCCGGGCGTCTGGATAGGTGGGAGCGGGCGGCTGCGCGAGTGTTGCGGCCAGTCGCCGAGTGGGGACTGCGCGTGAAGTGGGACGGCGCCCATGGCGACGGCGAGGAGGAGGGCGATGCGATTCATGACTGGCGTTGTGGAGGACGGGATGTGTGGAATGTCCTTCCCGGCACGGCGGTCGGCAATGGTTCGGCTCTCCGCCGGTGTGACTTCGGCGATCCGGTCGCGCTCGGGCGTTTTGGTGAGTCACGCGGTCCGACCCATGCGTCACAGGGAGTATGCTGGCAACAAAGTGATGCCGCGTACGGGTGCGCGACCGGATCCGGGCAAAGCATTACAGCCCGCGCACGGAGGAGGCAAACTCGATGTGGGTACGTCGCTACGTGCGCTACTACCGTGGTCGGCATCTTTATGGCGCCGTGTTGGAGATGCCAATTGCTGCGCCGTTAGACCATATGCACGCGAAGCGCCCTGAGCATTTGCCGAACGTCATGACGCGCGACGAGGTGTCTCGCGTGCTGGCGGAGATGCGTGGGACCACGAAGTTGATGGCGCAGATGATGTACGGGGGCGGGTTGCGGCTGATGGAGTGTCATCGGCTGCGTGTGAAGGATCTCGATCTCGAGCGCGGCGAGCTGATGATTCGCGCGGGCAAAGGGCAGAAGGATCGCGTGACCGTGATTCCGCAACAGGTGATGCAACCGTTGCGCGCGCATTTGGCGCAGGTTGCGCGTCAGCATGAACGGGATCTCACGCGTGGGGGCGGATTCGTGGAGTTGCCGGGTGCATTGCGGCGGAAGCTTGGCGACGCTTCGGCGCGAAGCTGGCCGTGGCAGTGGGTATTTCCGGCGACGCGGACGTATCGCGAGGCGGCGAGTGGCGAGATGCGTCGACACCACCTGGACAAGACTGTTCTCCAACGCGAGGTGACGACCGCGGTGCGTGTGGCTGGGATTAGCAAGCGGGCGACGTGCCACACGTTTCGGCACTCGTTCGCGACGCACCTGCTGGCGGACGGTTACGACATCCGAACGGTGCAGGAGTTGATGGGTCACAAGGACGTGCGGACGACGATGATCTATACGCATGTGTTGAATCGGGGTGGGCTGGGTGTGCGCAGTCCACTGGATGTGCCATGGGGAGGTGGAGGCGGTTGCGGGGCGATGCGGGGCGGGTAGAGGGGCTGTACGGATTTGGGCGGAAGGGTTGGCGCGTTAGGTTGGCAACCTATCGCGCGACTTGGGGAGGGGCGGGAATGCGAGGGTGGGCTACAGCGGGTTGGGGTGAATGGACTTGCGGTGGTTGAGGGCGGAGGCGAGCGTGAGTGAGGGCATGCACGATACATTGTTTGAACGGCGCTAGGTTGGCCAACCAATGCACGTTAGCCCGACCAACCGGGTCTTGCGCAACTGTATATACGTTTGTAACATACACTTGTGACGTTCGACTGGGATGTTCGGAAGAGCGCAGAGAACGTCGTTCGCCGAGGGTTTGACTTTGCCTTCGCGTCGCTCGTGTTCACCGACACATATGTCGAGTACGACGATACGCGTCGCGACTATGGCGAACGAAGAGTGATCGCACTCGGCTTCGCGGATGGGATCGCGCTCACCGTGGTGTTCACGGACCGTGTTGCCACCGACGCCGGCGTCGTCCGTCGCGTCATCAGTGCCCGACTCAGCAATCGCAAGGAGCGCCGCCGCTATGCCGAAACCGTCAAAGCCAGCCAGCCGCAAGACGACTCCGACGCGGGGCCGCGCTGATCTAGCGCGCCTTCGCCGAATGACCGACCGCGAGATCGAGCGCACGTCGCCGCCAGAACTGCGGAATCTGCCGGACGATTTTTGGCAGGGCGCTCGCGTCGTGACGCCCGTGGCGAAGCAAGCCATTTCGATTCGCTTGGATAGCGACATCGTGGCCTGGTTTCGCGCGACTGGCACGCGGTATCAAACGCGGATGAATGCGGTGCTGCGCAGCTATGTCGAGCAAGTGGGGCAACCCGCGCGACCGGCGTGTCGCAAGCGGGCGGGCTAACATTGCATGCAGCAGACAGCCGCGCTATTGTTGGCGCGCTGCGCGCGCTTGGTTGGATGCGGCTGCTGCTGATGCTCAGCGTTAGGCGGCTGTCCCGCTATCGTGTCGGTCGGCTTTCTGGTGATTGGCTCGTGGTGACTGGCAGTAGGGGCGCAGATCAGTGCGTTGCCGACGTTCCGATCCGGGGCTAGCGTTCGACAATAACTGTCACTCCGTCCGACAGAGCTGCCCACCCGCGAACTTCGACAATGTCTTTGCTCTCACGTACGTCCCCTCGTTGCCTCGCCCTCCGGGTGGTCGCCGGCGCGATGTTCATGCTGGACGCGTCGGCGAGCGCTCGCGCGCAGTCAGGTGCCGTGTACGATTCGGCCACACTGCGCCGGAAGCGCGATTTCGCGGAACAACAACTCCAAGCTCTCGCGCAGCCGTACACGGGAATCCGGCTACCGACCGGCCTCATTCCGGGTCTCTTCCCGATCCGCGCGACCGGCGTCTCGACCAAGCCGATTGTCGATGCGGCGCGTGCCTTTCTCGCGTCGCTCACCTTGAGCCAACGGCTGCGCACGCATTTCGCGGTCGATGATCCCGAGTGGCGGCGGTGGTCGAATGTCGACAACGGTCTCTACGTCCGCCAAGGCGTGAGCCTGCGCGACATGACCCCCACGCAACGGCGCGCGGCGAACGGGATTCTGCAGGCGTCACTGAGCGCCCGGGGCTTGGCGAATAGCGCGGCTATTCGAAAGACGGACCAGACGCTGCGAGAGATCAATCGTGACTCACTGTCATTCGGCGAGGATCTGTACTTCTTCACCATCATGGGTACCCCGTCATCCACCGAACCGTGGGGCTGGCAGATCGACGGCCATCATCTGGTGATCAACTACTTCGTCCTCGGGGATCAGGTGGTGATGACCCCTCTGTTCATGGGTGGCGAACCGGCGATTACCACGACGGGCAAGTACAGGGGCAATCAGATCTTGCAGGAGGAGCAGAACCGCGGCATCGGGTTTTACCGGATGCTGTCGGCCGCGCAGCAGGATCAGGTGACGCTCACCCGGGAGAAGCGAGCAAACGATATCAGGCTCCAAGCGGACAAAGACAACGCGGTGCTCCCCTACGAAGGCATCGCTGGCGCGGCGCTGTCGGGGACGCAGCAAGCGGCACTGCTGGACCTGATTGCCCTGTTTGTGGGGAACATGCGAGACGATCAGGCTCGGGTGAAGATGACCGACGTCCGGGCGCACCTGGCCGACACGCACTTCGCCTGGGTTGGGGGTGCCACCGACACCTCGGTGTTCTACTATCGCATTCACAGCCCGGTACTTCTGATCGAATTCGATCATCAGCGGCCGGTCGGCACGCGCACGATCAACGATCCGTCCAAGCCCACGAGGGCCCACATTCATATTGTCGTCCGGACCCCGAACGGCAACGACTACGGCAAAGATCTGTTGGCGCAACACCTCACGCGGAAGAAGCACTAGTGCGTGGGTCGTCGCCCGCACCGCCGCCTAACCTTGCGTTGCTC
Source organism: Gemmatimonadaceae bacterium (assembly GCA_031370885.1). Classification (GTDB taxonomy): domain Bacteria; phylum Gemmatimonadota; class Gemmatimonadetes; order Gemmatimonadales; family Gemmatimonadaceae; genus Gemmatimonas. The sequence goes on along the minus strand of JANMRE010000041.1, from coordinate 515 downwards.
TTGACAGGGCCTTCAAGGATTGCTCCCTGTTCGCTGCGCTCACTGGTCGCGTTTTGTTGAAGGGCCCTGCAAGAGAACACGAGCGTTAGGCCGCGCTTCAACGCCATGGGACCACAGGAGGGACTCAGAGCTAAGGCTTGCCTTCGGCGATTCGATGCCGATCGGAGGCATTCAACTAACTCGGTTTCACATCCCGAACCTTAGTTACTCGGGGAGACGCCACATATGCAAAGGCTCTGGACATACTTCGCTATCGCGCTCAAATCGACACTTGTCGGTCGCGTCCTGTGCCGCTAGGGCGAGGTTGATGCAGACACACCATGGAAAAGCCCATTTCACTTGCAAGCGCTCAAGTAGCAAGACACGCTTAGGGGTTGTGAATAAATAACTGATTGATTTATCGAGACGCCTGTTGTACCGTGCCGTGTGGATCTCAAGACCCTTCGCCGCAAGTACAAGGGACTGCGCTCGGTGTTGACGGAGCGCTCGCGGCGCGTCTGGGCCGCCAGCGAAGC
>JANMRE010000036.1:0-1371 GCA_031370885.1 Gemmatimonadaceae bacterium | reverse complement strand
GGGTTTCTGCTCATTACCAGTCGTTGCTCGTTTGAGATGGTGGAGAAGGCGGCCGTGTACGGCGCGTCCACCATCGTGGCCATTTCGGCGCCCACGTCATTGGCGGTCGAACGCGCGGTGCTGCACGGCATGACACTGCTGGCCGTCGCCCGCCGCGACAGTGCACTGGTGTTTCACGGTGCGGAATTCGTGCAGGCTGGAGCGGTCGCGGCGACGACCACTGGAGAGCGGGCCTCATGAAGGTGGAAAAGCTGGTGCGCATGGCCAACGAGATTGCGCGCAACCTTCGCACGCTGCCGGGTGATCAGCCAAGTGCGGCCACCGCAGCGCATGTGCGGAGTTTCTGGACGCCCGGCATGCGCGCCACCATCATCGCGCACGCCGATACCGGCGGGGCGGGGCTGGATCCGATCGCGCGTGACGCCGTGCGGTTGCTGGGCGTCGCGGCGGACGCGCGATAATTCGTGTGGACGACGACTGCAATGTGAACCGCAGAGTACGCGGAGGACGCAGAGGAATGCAGGGGTTATAGATCGTGACGCGACAGATGGGCGTCGGATTCATTTTTCCACCTTCAAAGCGTCCTTATGCCAAACCGCTTCAACCGCGAAGGTCGCGCAGGACGCAAAGGAGCACCTTGTTCAACAACGGCAACCGTGGCGACCTTCGCGTCCTTGGCGGTTGAATCGTGCGAACTTGCTTTGCGCGACGGATTCCACAACGCATTCAACCAAATAGTTCACGAAGTTCGTTGAGTCACCTGCTGTAGCGTCATAGCGCTATGCTCCGCGTCCTTTGCGTCCCCCGCGGTTTAAATGCGGTATAAATGCGGTAGAAATGCACGCATGGGTGCACAACGCACGATCACGCTCGTGGCGAACGCGGGCGCGGGATAGTGCGGTTTCGTGCGGGCGACGACTGCAATGTGAACCGCAGAGTACGCGGAGGACGCAGGGGAATGCTTGGGTTGTGTATCGCGTGACGCGACAGATACGCGCTGGATTCAGTGTTCAACCTTCAATCGTCCCAATACCAAACCAACTCAAGCGCGAAGGTCGCACAGGACGCAAAGGAACAGTGTGTTCAACAACGGCAACCTTCGCGACCCTCCCGTCCTTGGCGGCTGGATCGTTCGAACTCGCTCGGCGAAATGGCTTCCACCACGCATTCAACCAAACAGTTCACGCAGTTCGTTGAGTAACCTGCTGTAGCGTCATAGCGCTACCCTCCGCGTCCTCTGGTGCGTCAGGTCAAGCCTCACTTCTCTCGTGCACTGCAAGGAGTCACCATGTGAACTGCCTATGACACATGTAGCGAAGCGGGCGGCCGTGTCGAGTAATCGCGCGGTCGAAGCCTCGTGACGCGAAGAGG
>JANMRE010000015.1:0-5668 GCA_031370885.1 Gemmatimonadaceae bacterium | reverse complement strand
GTGACCAGACTCACCACGAGCGAATCGCGCGACGCATTCGTTGGCGGCGGCGTGAAGTTGGTTCCCGGCGAGCCAGCAATCACCCGATCGCCCTTCACCGCAACCGATGCACCAAATAACGCGCGATCGGGAAGATTCGGTGGTGCAACCTGCTCGGTTTCCTGTGTCCAGGTGCCGTTGGCATCACGCTTGAACAGAAAGACTGCACCCTTTCCTTTTCGTGCAGGCGCCCCCACCACTACGCGGTTGCCGTCGTGTGCAATCGATGCGCCAAACCGATCGCCATCAGTGAGTCCCTGCACGGGTAGCGTACCAGCCGCGCTCCAACGGCCATCGGTGGCTCGCTGAAACACGTACACAGCGCCACCCGATGGCAGCCCCGGTGCCCCAACCATTGCCAGGTCGCCAGCAATCGCCAGGGCCGATCCAAACTGCGCGCCGGCAACGTCGGTGACGGTGAGACGACCGCTTGCTACCCATTTCATATCCGCACCGCGACGAAATATCTGCACCGATCCCACCGCTGTATCCGGCGGTGCAACCGCAGGCGGGCCACCGCGTCCGCCGCCACCACCACCACCACCGCGGCCCGCGTTCGGAGCGAGCGGCGCCGGACTCACCTGACCCACCAGCAATGTGGCGCCTTCAGCGGCCATTGCTGCACCAAATCCGTCGCCACCGATCGCATGCGATGACCGCAACTCACCAACCGACTTCCAGCTCGTCGCGCTGTATCGGTAGATGTGCACGATGCCGGCCGCCGGTCCGACAGCACCACCGCCGCGACCACCGCCAACATTGGGTTCGCCAACAAACGCGAATTCGCCGGCGATGGCAACTGAGCGGCCGAATGCCGTGAGCGCGCCGGACTCACTTCGAGCCGAGGTTGACGCAGCGAAAGGGACGGTTGCTGCGGCAGCTGCCATACCGCCTCCTGCAAGCAACGCGGCCAGAGACTTGGACAGGATCACAAAACGCCTCGCGTAGGGTGGGTAAACATCGTCACGAACATTCGCCCCCTTTCCGAAGGCACGCAACACGCGCGCGTTGCGCAGAGTAGACTCGGCGGATCGCGCGGCGTAGCTTCAGAGCGCATCAGGATAACATGGCGCTGACGTCGCGTTGGTACCGTGTGCGCATGACCACTACTGTGCCGCAGGAGACACCCCACGTGACGACACCTGTCGCCCTGATGACCGCCGAAGAGCTGTTGGCGTATCTCATGCCGGACAAACGCATCGAACTGGTGCGAGGCCAACTGATTGTGCGCGAGCCTCCCGGCATGCGCCACGGGGAATTTGCCACGCGGGTGGTTGTCGCGCTCAGCAACTTCTTGAGTCGGGACCGTGCATCACGCGGTGCGGCTGAAACTCGCGGACGTGTACTCACCTGCGACTCCGGCTTCACGCTGGCCCGCAATCCGGACACCGTGCGCGGACCCGACGTGGCGTACGTCTCGCGTGAGCGCTGGGCCGGCCCGCTGCCTGATGGCTACGGGGAGTTCGCCCCCGATCTTGCGGTGGAGATCCGGTCACCGAGCGATCGTGTTGGCGCCGTGCTGGCCAAGGTGGGCGACTGGCTTGACGCCGGCTCTCATCTTGTGTGGGTTGTCGATCCGGCGCGACGTCAGGTCACCGTCTACCGCGCCGACGGGTCGCAAGCGGTGCTTGGTGTTGACGACGTGCTCGAAGGCGGCAATCTGCTTCCTGGTTTCGCCTTCGCGATCGCAGAATTGTTTGCGGCGTAGTGTGATAGCGCGTCACGGAATCGGCTTCGGTGTTCCGCCCGAACGCAGGAAGTCCATCGCCATGTTCGTCATGGCGCGAACACCAACCGCCAACGCGCGGTCGTCGCCCTGAAAGAGCGGCGAATGATTGCTGGCCACGGTTTTTGGATCGAGACTCGGTGGGGTAACGCTGAGGTTGAAGAAGAAGCCCGGCGCCAGTGCCGAAAACCGTGAGAAGTCCTCGCCCGCCATCGTGACGCCACCTTCCGCCGCACCGGCTGCGCCGGCTACGCGCTTGAGCGTGGGGAAGAATTTTGCGACCATCGCGTCGCTGTTTACCGAGCTCGGATAGCCGATGTCCACCTTCACATCGGCGGTTGCGCCGTGCGCTTCCGCGATGTTCGTGGCAATCCGCTTCATGCGTTCGTGAATGGTGGTGCGCGCTGTCAAGTCAAAGGCGCGAATCGTCCCGATCATCCACACCGAATCGGGAATGATGTTCTCGCGCAATCCACCGTGAATCGCGCCAACCGTCACCACGGCCGGCGCCACTGAGAGATCGAGCTGCCGCGACACGATCGTCTGCAGCGCCGTCACGATCTCGGCGCTCACCACAATCGGATCGACGGCGTTGGCCGGCATCGCACCGTGTCCCTGTCGTCCATGCACCACGATACGCCACCCGTCCGCGCTGGCCGAAATCGCGCCAGCGCGATAACGAATGGCACCGAGTGGACCGGGACCGACGTGCAGTCCGAACACGCCATCCACGCCATTCATTACGCCAGCGTCAATCATGGGCTGTGCACCACCACGTGGCGGCACTTCCTCGGCGGGCTGAAACAGAAATTTTACCGTGCCCGGGATGCGATCCTTGAGACCGGCCAACACTTCCGCGGTACCCATCAAAATCGCGGTGTGCATATCGTGTCCGCAGGCGTGCATCACGCCGGTCTCCTGGCCGTTGTAGACCGTGCGCACCGTCGACTTGAACGGCACATCGACCAGTTCCGTAACGGGCAGCGCGTCCATGTCGGCGCGCAGCGCCACGGTTGGTCCTGGCTTGCCGCCCTTGAGGATGCCGACCACACCGGGAATTCCGCCGACGTTCTCCTGCACCTCGATGCCCAGCGACTTGAGATGCGCCGCCACCAGCGCGGCCGTGCGCTTCTCGGCGTAGCCGAGCTCCGGATGCTGATGAATGTCGTGTCGCCACGCTGTGACCTTGTCGGCAATTGCCGCCGTGCGACGATCAATCTCGGCGGCCAGCGCGGGGTCTGGAGTTACGGGCTGGGCGCCGATGGACGGCGCGGTGGTCAGCGCGGCCGCGAGCAGCGAAAGGGCGAACGTGCGTGAAGGGCGCATGGCAAGTCTGGGGAGCGGGGAGCAGAGCGAAGGGCCACGTTGACGATACTATCGTCTTTTGACAAGTCAAATGACGTCAATGCCGACACTTCGACTCCTTGCGCGATTGACCTGGCCTCTCAAATTGGTGCAGCAGCGACCAAGAACGGTCGGATTCCGACTCGACTTGCTCTGGATTCCAATTGAGTTCATATTGGAGGCATGAAAACGACTGTTGATATTCCAGATGGCGAGCTGGAGGATGCCATGCGGTTTACGAAGGCACGGACCAAGCGCGAAGCCATTGTCACGGCGATAACGGAATTCAACCGGCGACGACGCATGGCCGAGCTCACGAAGCGCGCGGGAACGTGCACCGACATGATGACCGCCGACGAGTTGCGACGTGCGCGCCGTCGCGAGTAGCTCCGGCGAGCGGTTGGTGCTGATCGATACGTCGTCGTGGATTCACTTTCTTCGTCCCGACGGAGACAAGCGGACACGAGATCGTGTGTCGGCGTCTCTTGAGTCTGGCACCGCGCGTTGGTGTGCGATGGTCCGGCTTGAGCTCTGGAATGGCGCACGCGGCGAGCGTGAGAGGAAGGTGCTGCGCGAGTTTGAACGTCTCGTGCCTGAACTCGCGACCACTGCCGATGTGTGGGCCGATGCGTTCGAGCTAGCGCGTCGGTGTCGAGTTGCCGGCGTCACCGTGCCAGCGACCGACCTGCTCATTTGCGCCTGCGCCAATCACTATGGTGCCGACCTCGAACACGCTGACGACGACTTTGTTCTGATCAGCGGTGCGCCAACCTGACCAACACCACGGTGGAGGGTGTCTCTCGGCGGCTCTCCGGAGTCTCCGCTACACCCGATTCGATTCGAGTTCGTTGAGAAAATGCCGGGGCCGAGTTCAGCGGGCAAGAACGGATACATCACTCGTCGCACTGCGCGACCCGCAAGCAAGTTCGTGCCCGCAACCTTGAGCTTACGCTAACTCGATCCCAACATCACGAACCGGAGTCCTTTGCTCTCAATAAACCGGTGCACCTCATTCAGCAGCGCGGGCAGTCGCTGGACTCTCATCCAGTACCACGGTCTGCGCGGTCTCAAGCTGTGGAGGAGCCGTTCGTACGGCGAAAGTGATACCATGCCACCATATTTGCCGGATATATACTGGTTTGTAAAGCAAATATAGTGACTCTCCGTCAGATTTAGTCTTTCAGACTCGATGTATCTCGTCATTTTAGGCGAATTCATTGCAGAATATATGTTATTTCGCCATATTAGTCGTGTTATGAAGATTCAAGCGAATCTTGGCGATGAAAGCATTCTCCGCGAGCTGGGCGCCCGTCTCACCGACGCTCGGCTAGCGCTCAATTTGACCCAAGGCGAATTGGCCGAGCGTGCTGGAGTATCGAAGCGCACGCTGGAGCGGCTTGAGGCGGGGGAGGTTGCCACGCGACTTTCGAGTGTTCTCCGCACGTGTCGGGCGCTCGGGCTGGCTGAACGCTTCGAAATGCTCGTACCGGAAGTGGTGAGCAGTCCGATCGCGCAGCTGAAACAGCACAAGCGGCAACGACAGCGCGCGTCGGGCCGGAAGATCGAGACTGGCAAGCCGAAGAAATGGACATGGGGCGAGCCAGTATGATCGCGGAGGTCCGTCTTTGGGGCCGGACCATCGGCGCGGTCTCGCAGGACCATGAGCTGACGGCGGCCGCGTTTCAATACGATCCGGCATTCGCCGAGAGTGGAATCGAGCTATCGCCGTTGGTGATGCCGCTCAGCCAGCGCGTGTACGAATTCCCCGCACTGCCACGCGACACATTTCGTGGCTTACCGGGCCTGCTTGCCGATTCGCTGCCCGATGCGTTCGGCAATGCGCTGATTGACGCGTGGTTGGCAACACAAGGTCGGACTGCTGAAAGTTTTGGTGCGATTGAGCGGCTCTGCTACACGGGCACGCGTGGCATGGGTGCACTGGAGTTTGCGCCAAGCATGGGACCCAGATTCCGTACCACCGCCGCGTTCGACACTGATGCGCTGGTGCGACTCGCAAGCGATGTATTAACGCATCGTAGCAATCTGCGGGGGCAGTTTCGCGACGTCGAGCAAGCGCAGGCGTTGCGGGACATACTCCGCGTCGGAACGTCGGCTGGCGGCGCGAGGGCAAAAGCGGTGATCGCGTGGAATCCTTCCACGAGTGAAGTGCGCTCTGGGCAGGTCGCCGCCGGTGATGGCTTCGAATACTGGCTGCTCAAGTTCGACGGTGTGCGCGGCAACAAGGACAAGGAGATCGACGATGCTCAGGGCTATGGCGCAATCGAGTATGCGTATCATCTGATGGCGAGAGCGGCAGGCATTGCGATGAGCGACTGTCGATTGCTGGAGGAAAACGGGCGTCGGCACTTCATGACGCGTCGCTTCGATCGGCTCGGTGGGGGCGAGAAGCTTCACATGCAATCACTGTGCGCGTTGGCGCATTTCGATTTCAACCAGGCCGGTGCGTACTCATACGAACAGGCGCTGTTTGCCATCCGCCAACTCGCGCTTCCAATGGCCGCAGTGGAAGAACAGTTTCGTCGCATGGTCTTCAACATC
>JANMRE010000009.1:0-7313 GCA_031370885.1 Gemmatimonadaceae bacterium | reverse complement strand
CGAGCGCCACGACCTCGCACGCCCAATCAACGAACACATCGGGATACTGCTCGGCAACCATTGGTACAATGGCATGCCGACCAGTGGGTTGCTGGTCCGTCAACGAGCCAACTTCAAGCTTCACCGTTCGAAGCACGTACGATCACGCGATACACCTTCGACAGCGAGGTACCGCCCTGAACACGACGTGCGGTGCGATACTCGGTAGCCCCCACAGCACGCCAAGCAGCCAACACACCCAATAGGGTTTCTCGACAATGACTGCATCGAGGCCGCGCACTGCGGCGGTCTGTTCAAACGCCAGACTCCGCTGTGCTTCCGTCATGGCAAGGAACGGCGTCGCTCCGATCACGTGTCGATGTCCAGCGCATCGATGGGAACATCGCTGGGCGCATCGGCGGCCGCGATCTCGTACAAGGAGCGGCGCATCCACGCGGGGGCGAGGGAAACGTCCTTGAGAATGTTCGCGCGATCAGCGTGGGGGATGGTTCGGCGCAAATGGGCGATGCGCGCGGGCGTCACCTGCTCGGCGCCAAGGCTCTTGAGCGCCTGTATGATCGTCCCGCTGAGGCGGCCGGCCGCGGCCATTGTGCGCGGCGATGCTCGCTTGAGCATGATCAGCATCGGACCCGCTCGGAGGGTTCTACTTTCGCCGTCCGTCAGTACGACGACGCGCGCCGGTACCTGCTCGGACAGCCCAAGGACATTTGCGGCGTACTGCCCGCTCGGCTCGAGGCGAAGACGCTCTCTGTTCACCAGCGCGTCGAGCACCGCGTCGACCGATGGCCACAAGGCTCCCAATGTTGGATCGACGCGAGGCTTGTCGTAGAGGCCCCGGGACAGGCGACGAAGCGCACCACGCGCGACGAGACGCTGGAGGGTTTTCTCGATGGCGCTTTCGCTGCCGAGGTCGCTGAACGACACGGGAGAAAAGACGCGTCCTCGCCGGCTTCTGGCGACTCGAGCTGCCACACGAGCTGACACAGTGTCGGCGCCTGGCGTATGTGGCATAAAGTATTTTAAAACAAAATGTTATGACATGTCAAGGAGGCGTAAGGTGTCCGGAAACCTTACGGAACTCCGGACAGATAGGAGCCGTCAGGGACCCGTCGCTTCAGGGGGTTTAAGGAGTCGGGATTTTCAAGGGGTCGGAGTCGTTGAACCGAGCGGCGTTTCAACGACTCCGGCCCCTTGAAAAAGAACCGCCCTTACGGCCTGAGCTTCGTCCGCAATTCCGTAAACCAGTGCTCCGCCCGTCCCCAACGCGCCACTCACCGTTTGCGCGCGTCGGCCGCAACCAGCTGCGCGATGCGTTGCTGCACCTCGCGCCGCTGCGGCTGCAACTCGGCGTCGGCGTTGGCCCACAGTTTCGTGAACGCGCGATAGTTCTCCAACGCCTTGGGCGTGTTGCCGCGCGCTTCGTACAGTTCGCCCAAGCGGCGATAGGCGATGGGCAGGTTGAGGGGTGCTCTCAGGTAGCCTTGCAAGTTCCGCACCCGCGCGACGCGCTCAAAGCGCGCCAACGCCGAATCGGGCTGTCCGGCCTTGTCGAAGGCGCGCGCCATTCGGGCGTCGGTTTGGCCGTTGGTCGCGGGCTCCAGGGCACCGCTGTCGGCATCGGCGGCGGCGCGGAACTCCTGCAGGGCCTCAGCCGTGCGTCCTTCGGCGAGCGCCACTTCACCGAGCGCCGCCCGCCACGCGGCCCAGCGCACCAACCGCTCGGGTCCCGTCGCCGAACGCGCCCACTCGGTGATCATGGGCTTCGCCTTGTCGGCGCGCCCGAGCTGGGCGTACGCGATCGCCAGTTCGAGATCCTGCCGATCCACCGCGGGGCGGCCACTCTGCGGGAACCGGGTGCGCAGTGAGTCCAGGGTGGCCACGCCTGCCGCTTCGGTTCTGCGGTGCACGGTGGTGGGCACCACACCAAACAGCGCGTATCGCAGGGGATCCCCGTTCCCCGACGCGCTATCCTGCACGGCGCGCGCGGTGGTGAGGCGATCGGCAAACAGTCGTAGTTGCCCGCGCGCGCCAACAGCCGCGGCGGTCATGTTGGCGCCAGTGGCGCGCGACAGCACAACTTTGGAACGGCGCATGCGCTCGGCTGTACTGGAAAGGGAATCGACGCCTCCTTCAGCCCAATCGATGCTGGCCAATGCCACCTCGGTGAAATACGCTCCCGGAAAGCGTCGTTGCATCTCGAGCTGCAGGCGTCGCGCTGCGGGCAACCCCTGCAGACCAATCTGCGCCAAAACGCGGTTGGTGGCTAACTGCACGATGGGCGGTTTTCCTGCCGCCGAATCACGCGCTTGCTCGGCCGCGAGCACGGAGTCCGACTCCGCGTAGCGACCAAGGTCGCGCAAGGCTACGGCCTGGTTGTTCTGCGAGGTACCGGGCGCATTCTGATAGGCCACGAGGCCCTGCTTGGTGCTGATGGATCGCTGATAACTGGCCTCAACCTCCAAACGCTCGTTGCCCTGCAGCCGCTCCCGATTGCGGTAGGCCATCGACATTGCGAGGAAAACCTCCGACTGTGGTCGACCAATGTTGCCCGCGTACGCGGTGATCTTCCGCCAAGCCATCGCAAAGGTGGAATCGAGTTGCACGGCCTCCTTCAGGTTCGCGACTCCGCGCACAAAATCGCCTTCCACATCGCCGGCTTGTAGCCCCAACGTGTACGCGCGCAAGGCCGGCAGTGACGCGGTGGTCACGTCAGCCAGCGCCGGCGACTGCGCCACCGACTTTAGTGACTCACCCAAACGCGAGCGCACGTCGCGCGCCACGTTGTCCACTGCCGCCAGCAAGTCATCGGCGCCCTTCGCGCCGCGTTGCAGTGTGGCCAGCACCGTACCCGAATCGCTGCGCACAATGTTCGTCGTGATCAGGAAGCCGCTGCCCACGGTGGTGATCTGCCCGGTGATCACCAGCGGAATACCGTTGCGCTGGGCCAGATCGCGGGCCACCGCGTCGGTGAGGTGCGTATTGGGTGGCAACGTCATGCGACGCAGCGCGCCGGCCACGTCACTCGCCGCGACCAACTGCACCGCGTTCGACTGCGACAACGACGTGCGCATGGCCTGCGCCAGCACACTGCCCAACGAGCTATCACTGGTCGTGGCCGCGAACTCCGCCACCAGAATCCGCGAGTCCGCCTGCACCTGGCCGCCGGCCAACAGCGACGCGGCGGGGCCGATACCAAACTGCCGCAGCCCCAGCACGACGCCGAGTGCCAGCACCACGGCGGCCGCCGCTGCGATGCCGGCCATGTGCGTGCGACGCCATGAGACGTACGGACTCGCCCGCAGCGCCATCGTGGCCATCGTGCCGTGCGGGACACTGTTGGAGACCACGGTACCGCCCGGTGTTTGTTGCGCGGTGCGCGAAGCGCGTGACGCGGCCCGCTGCACGTACCAGGTGAACAGCATGGCGGGCAATCCCAACGCCGCGACGCCCAACACCAATGGCACGGTCCACGACGGAAGGCCAATGCCCACCACCGCCGCGCGCGCGAGCACCCACGCCGCGGCGCTTGCGCCACCCCACGTCGCGATCACCACCGGCAGTGAGCGTGCGCGTGGCGCGTGTGCATTCGACGCCGCGCCCGTCGCGCGCTCGAGCTGTCGCAATACCTCGCGCGCATTGGCCGGCCGTTCGTCTGGCGTTTTGGCGAGGCACTGCGCTACCAGGGCATCGAGCGCTTGCGACACGGTCGCCACGCGCGAGCGTACCGTCGGCGCCACCTCGGTCATGTGCGCGCGCAGCAGCTGATGCAATTCGCGCCCGTGGAAGGGCGGCTGTCCGGTGAGTAACTCGAACGCCACACACCCCAGCGCGTACAGATCGGCGCGATGATCGGTGCCGGGGTCGCCTGCGGCCTGTTCGGGTGCGATGTAGGCCGGTGTCCCCAGTGACGTGCCCACTTGCGTGATTGTCGAACTGTCGGCGACGTCGCCGCTGCCACCGCGCGCCGCGCTGATGGCCTTGGCAATCCCGAAGTCGGTCACCACCGCCGACTCGCCCGACAGCAGAATGTTGTCCGGCTTGATGTCGCGATGCACAATGCCGCGTTCGTGCGCGTAGATGAGCGCACGAGTCACATCGCGCAACACCGTCACCGCCTCGGTTTCGCTCATCGGCCCACGCGCCAGCCGCGCGCGCAACGATTCGCCCTCCACGAACGGCATCGTGAAGTACGGCATGCCGTCGGCCGTTCCCGCCGTGAGCACTGGCACAATGTTGGCCTGCTGCAGCGAGGCGGCCAGTTGAATTTCGCGGGCGAAACGCTCAGTACTGAGCGTGGCGCTGAGCTCGGACGACAACAGCTTGATCACCACGCGCCGCCCCAGCTTGTGTTCGGTGGCCAGGAACACGCGCGACATGCCGCCACCGCCAAGCTCGCGCTCGATGGTGTAGTCGGATTGCAGGAGCGTTTGCAGGTGGTGCTGCAGGTCCATATCGCGGAGTTGGGGTGTTGGCGGCCGAGGGAACGTAGCTGGCAGACGGACGGGGAGAAAGCGGCGAGAGTTCGACCCAATCCTCCGCGTGCCGCGCTCAGTCGGGCGCGAACAACTCACGCAGCGGTAGCGCGAAGCCGGGGAGCTCGCGCGTGATGCGCACCGCTTCATCGATGCCAAACTGCGTTTCTCGTGTGAGCTTCTCGCGGATCGTCTCGCCCTCGATGTACGGCATCACGTGGTACAGGAACCCGTCCGCTTCGCCGGAATCAAACAGCGGCAGAATGTGCGGGTGGCGCGCACCAATGTGCTCGAGGAATACGGCCGCCTCACTCGCATCGGTATTCACCGCCACACGCGCCGAGCGCCACCTCGGTCGGAGATGAACGCGAGGGAGCGGCCGTCGGGTGCGTACACCGGCGCGTTATCGACGGCGGGGTCGTTGGTCAACCGACGCACATCACCGCCCGCGGCGTCCATCGAGTAGATCTCCCAATTGCCATCACGGTTTGAGGCAAATGCGATACGCGTGCCATCGGCCGACCAGCTCAGTCCCGATTCCTCGGCGGTTGGCGTTGGCGTGAGCGCGACACGACCGGTGCCGTCGGCGTTCATGACATGGATGTCGTGTCGTTGACCGGCGCCAGCGGGAATCGACAGGAACACCAGTCGGCGTCCATCGGGCGACCAGTGTGGTTGGTACTCCATGTCGGGCGAACTCGTAAGCTGCCGCACATTGGCACCATCGGCATTCATGGTGTACACGTCGAGAGTTCCGTTACTCATTGCGGCGAACGCCACGCGTTTGCCGTCGGGAGACCACGAGCCGTCGCGCGCGTCTTCACGGATCTTGGTGAGCGCGCTCCCATCGGCATTGATGGAGAAGAGATCCAGCCGACGTGGGCTCTCCAGACTGGCACCGAACATGAGCCGTTGCGCATCGGGCGACCACCGGGGATTCGCATAGCGCGGTTGTGCCGACCCCGAGGCGAGTGGGGCAAGCAGACTGAGCACCAACAGGAACAGCACTCGAACAGGCATGCGTTTCTCCGACGGCGTGAAAGGTCCAACACTGCAAGGTACGGCGCGCGCTCGATTGTATGAATACGACAGGCGCGTGTCTGGGGGCCCGAACCACCCTGCGATACTGTCAGAGGAACGTCAGGTTCGGGCAAATCGCTCGCCATTTCCGAACCGTATGTCGACTATGAGAAGCGAACGGGCACTCCGCTCATTTCTCGACTACAGCCACGCCCGGGAGGCGTTTCACGATGGTCTTGCAGACGCGAGGCGCGGCCACGCCCCGCTCTTCGATGTGGCGCGCTGCTCGCGCGTTGGGACTGGCACTGTGCGCGATCACCGCGTGCGGCAAGGCCAGCGCAACCGAGCCAAACGCCGGTTTCGCGGGGACATACGCCACACGGGTGAGTGTGACGCAGAATGCGTGCGGTGCCGTTACGGTCATGGACATGCCAACGGTGGTTACCCACACACCGTCAAACGGGGCTATCAACCTGCTCCATGCCGGCACCAATTACCCCGGAACCGTCACAGCCGACAGCAGCTTTACCACAACGCCTGTCACCTTGAACGTTGGTGATGGCAATCGATATCTCATGACCATTGCCGGCAAGTTCAGCGCTACCGGCTTTGATGCGCTGGTGACCCTTGATCGCACCACCATTTCATCGGGCGCGACCTGTCGGTACATCGTCCGTTGGATCGGCACGCGTTGACGCGTGGGTGTTCGGCCGCGCTGCTGGTGGCCTGCGCTGCGTTCCCCGTGGCGGTGTCACCGCCCGCAGAGTTCACACCCAGCGGCACGCTGCTGCGTGATTCGCCACCGGGTGTCGATCTGGCATTCGTCGACGTGAACGTCGTGGCCATGGACGCATCAACCGCGCGCGAACATCAAACGGTTGTGGTGCACGACGGCACAATCGCATCCATGGGAGCGATGTCAGCGACACCGGTGCCGGACGGAGCGTTCATCGTGCGCGGCGAGGGTCGACTGTATTTGCTGCCCGGGTTGGCCGACATGCATGTGCACCTCTTCGACCGCGACGAGATGCTGCTCTATCTCGCCAACGGCGTGACGTCTGTGCGAAACATGCACGGCGTGCCGAGACACCTCGCATGGCGCGACAGCATCGACCGCGGTGACATACTGGGTCCCCGACTGTTCTCGGCCGGGCCAATCCTGGACGGCGATCCGCCAATGCGCGCGACCAACGTTGTGGTGCGATCGGCTGAGGAGGCGCGCGCGGCGGTCGATCAGCAACTCGACGCCGGATACGACTTCATCAAGATCTACGACAATGTGTCGCCCGCGATCTATGCGGCGATCAATGCAGAAGCGCGAGTACGGGGCCGTAGAGTGGTTGGACATCTGCCTACACCGGTTGGACTTGCAGAAGCCACGACCACGGTTGGTCAACACGGGGTTGAACACGCCGAGGAACTGCTGCCGTTCTTCAACGACGGCCGGGTGTCGGACACCTCGACCACTGGCGTGTCGGATAGCGTAACGCGCGTTGCCCAGCGCTTCGCGCACGCCAGCGTGTGGCTCGATCCAACTATTGGCGTCTATGACAGTGCGCTCCGCCAGTCGCGCAGTTGGGCGACCGAGTTGGCGCGCCCGGAGATGGCGTTCGTGAATCCGAATACGCGGCGCGATTGGGGCTGGGATGAGGTTGGACGCTCACGGTCCGGCGTCGCGGGTGCGCGGGCGAGATATGAACGCACGCGCGCCTTCATGGTGCGGCAACTGGTACCGGCGTTTCGAAAAGCTGGCGTGCGACTGCTGGCCGGATCGGATGCGCCGATCCCGTCGCTCGTTCCCGGCTTTGCGCTGCTTGACGA
>JANMRE010000005.1:0-2433 GCA_031370885.1 Gemmatimonadaceae bacterium | reverse complement strand
ACGCAATCGCTTGTGTCGGGTGCCACGCAACCAGACATCACGCCAGTATTTGGCGCACCGGTATTCCCGGCGTCCTCGCTGGCTCGTGCCGCACTGTCAGGAATCGTGACGCTCGACGCGCCAAGCGGCGCGGTGGTGCGCGTGCGAGCCGTGTGGCGACCTCCCTTGTTATCGCTGCCGGCGTTTGTTGGCATTGCCGATTCGGCGTCTCTCCCGGAAGCGGTGCGCGAGGCGTTGTCGGCGGGCGTTGAGCCGCCCGGTGTGCGGTCGTTACTGGCTGTCGTTTTGACGTTGGCCGCGGTGCTGCTGGTCGCGATTGTGCCGAGATTTCTTTGGCCAGACTACCGCGAGTCGGACGAGGACATGGCGCGGCAGGTCGCGGCGGCGCGAGCGCTGCTGTCAACGCAGGAGTTGGAGCAGATGCGCGCCAACGCACCGCGCGAAGGGAAGGCACGCAAGCCGGAAGAACAAACCCGCGTTTCCAGCATGTACCGGCCACCGGGCTTATGAGACGACCACAGGTGAGGATCGCGCTGGTGCTGATGGTGTTCGGCGGGGCATCGACCATGAGCGCACAGGTTCGACGGGCGCCGGTTGAGCTCAGCACGCGACAACAGGAGCGCGCGTCCATGTTGCGCTACTGTGATCACCTCGACTCGATCTCGGTGCCCACGACGGCGGGTATTCGCGATCGGACCGACTGCTGGAAACGCATTCAACTGGAAGGGATGGGAGACGCGCTGGTTGAATCGCGCTACCGCGCCGCCGTGCGCGACTATGACATCCTGATTGCTGCCGATTCTGCGCGTCGGGCCATTGCCGCGCGTGAAGCGCAGGTAGATGCGCAACTGGCCATGGTGCAGCGCGCCCTCTCGGCGCGCCAACTTATTGTCGCCGATTCAACGTTGAAAATCGTGCTCGCCTTGCAGCCGCAAAACCAGCGTGCGCTGGCCTTCGCGGAACGCGTGGTCACCCTGCGCCGCGCCGACCAACTGCGGCGCGCGGTGTATATCGTGGCTGGCGCAGTGCTGCTGGCCGCGCTGGTGTTGAGTGTGATGGCCCGCGTAGTGGCGGTGCGGCAGGCGCGCGCCGCCAGTGCGGCGCGTCTCAAATCGGCGCAGCGCACGGCGATGGTGCGAATCATCGATGGTATCGGGCGCGGCAAGATGTACACGCTGGACGGCCCGCTGTTTCGCATTGGCTCGGCGGAGTCGGATCGTCCGGAAGAGAAAAACGATCTCGTACTCAGTGATGAAGCCGCATACGTGTCACGCTATCATTGCGTAATTCTTCGCAGGGATGGTCACTTTTATCTGATCGACTCAAGTCTCAACGGCACTTATGTGGATGACAGGCTGGTCGAGAAGGGCGAACCCAGACTCCTCGAGGACGGGGTGGAGTTCACCCTTTCCGGTGTGACGCGACTCAAGTTCCTGTTGGTCTGACGAGCGGGCGCGGGCGCGACCCGGGGAGTCTATCGATCGTCCACTTGTCACGACGGTCGGCAAAGCGATCGATGTGCAGATGCAGACCGGTTCCAGCGCGGTCGGGAAGCCCCGCACGAATCGCCGCCTGCACCTGTCGTTGCAAGATGGAGTCCTGCGAAAAGTCCTTCACGCGAATGCCGTACGACCGGCATTGCGCCACCACGAAGGCGACCTGTTCCGGCGACATCGTCATGCTGCGCAAATCGAGTGCACCGCCTTCGCCGTACAGCGTGAGATGCTCAGCGTGATCGCGCCCCGACACGAAGATGGGTTGTCTGAAGCGAAGGCGAAAGGCGCCAGACACCAGATCGAACGCGTGCTCGAATTGCGGGCGCGAGAGCGCCGCGGTGCGAATCCTGTCGGCGCGCATGGTTGACCGGGCGCCGGCATAGGCAGTGGGCACGGTGAGTTGGCGTTCACGATACATGGCGGCGACGGAACTTTCGAGCGCCTGAATGCGCGGCTTCACCTGTGGATGATTGCGCATGTCGCTGAGGGCGAGCGTATTGATGCCGCGTGCAAACTCCTGTGTGGCCCCGTCCGAAATACCCATTTCCAGCAATGCGTTGCCGCGCTCCAGATGATCGTAGGCAACGACCAACAGCGAGTCGAACTCAATTGCCTGGCGGTCGGACAGGATGGTACTCGTATCTGCGGCAGTGCGCTGACCATACCATACCATGGTGGTTGCGATCGCCACGAGCAGGCACGCCGAGGCGACGATGCCAACCAGTTTCCATGGGAAAGGCCGCTCCGGCACTTTGAAACCGTCGGCCTTGCGGCGCTGCTGGGACTGGCGTTGATCGCGCGGCACTGGCATCTCGATCGTGCGGCGTTGGCCGTTCACGAACTCCCACTGGTGAGTGACCGAGAGGGCAAGGATATCGCGATCGAAGAGCCACGCGGGGCCTGCGAGCGCGTGGCCGTTCACCGCGACCGTCGGTTC
>JANMRE010000638.1:0-8036 GCA_031370885.1 Gemmatimonadaceae bacterium | reverse complement strand
CAGCGCGCTGCTCGACCGGCCTCGGCGTGGATCCGGGCTGGCGAAACCGTGCGCTGGCGGCGCGGTGGTTCGGATTCGTCGGTCACTGCGGTCATTTCACGTCGGCGCGCAGCGGCCTCCAACGCACCGACATCAGTGCCGGGTGACACCGTGCGCATTCGTTTCGCCAGCGGCGCCGTCGAGTCGGGCAGCGCGCCGCTCGATCCCGGGGTGTACGACGTGGGTACCACGGGCGGATCGGCGGTGCTGGTGGTGAATGCCGCGCGCGAGTGGATTCCTCGCGCGCCCACGGTACACAATGGCCCGTTGTCGCGCGGCGCCCTGTCCACCGACGCACCCCGCTTATCGGATGTCTGGTGGCCGTTCGTGGTGGCGCTGCTGCTATTGTGTGGTGAGTGGATTGTGCGACGGGCGGTGGGGATGAGATAAGGGGTAAGGCAAGAAGGGAGAAGGGAGACGGGAGACGGGAAGACGAGCCAAGCCGACCTTCCGTATCGTTTCCCGTCCCGTTTTCCCGTCTCGTTTTCCCCATCTCCCGTCTCCCTTCTTCCTTCTCCCTTCTTGCCTCCTCCCCCATTGCCCCGACTGTTTCGCAAAAAGGACGACCTCCCCAAACGCTCGCTGTGGCAGCGCGTCAAGGACGTCGTACGCACCGATGTAGGTGTGTTGCTGCGCGGGGGCGTTGATCAAGGGTCGCTCGAGGCACTCGAGACCTTGTTGATCGAGTCGGACTTTGGCGTCACCACCTCGCTGGCGTTGGTCGCCGAGGTCGAGCGACTGGCCAAGCGGGGCGAGGTGAAAACCGACGACGAGTTTCGTGACGCACTCGCCAATGGGGTGGAGGCGGCGCTGCGAAAAGGGAATGCCGACCCATCGTTGCTGATGGCAACCAGCGGTCCGACCGTGTTGCTCGTCATCGGGGTGAATGGTGCCGGCAAGACGACTTTCATCGGCAAACTCGCAGCGCGATTCCACGCCGAGGGACGCACGGTGTTGCTCGGTGCGGCCGACACGTTTCGTGCCGGCGCGATTGATCAGTTGCGCCTGTGGGCGCAGCGTGCTGGTGTGGACTTTGTGGGTGGCGCACCGGGATCTGATCCAGCGTCGGTGGCATTCGATGCGGTTGACGCGGGGATGACGCGGGGGCGCGATATCGTGATAGTCGACACAGCTGGACGATTGCATACCAGTGACGATCTGATGACGGAACTGCGAAAGATTCACCGCGTGATCGCCAAACGCCTGCCCGACGCCCCGCACGAAGTGCTGCTGGTTCTCGACGGCACCATCGGCCAGAACGCGCTGGCGCAGGCGCGCACGTTTTCGGCGGCCGTGCCGGTGACCGGCCTCGTGGTCACCAAGCTCGATGGAACGGCCAGAGGCGGAATTGTGGTTGCGGTGCACGACGCGCTCAACGTCCCGGTCAAATTCGTTGGCATCGGCGAACAGATCGGCGACCTCGCGACATTCGATGCGGGGGCGTATGCGCGGGATCTGGTAGACGCGTGACACCGGCTACGCGTGGATCGGGGAATTCCGGAGCAGGGAATCCCGGCGACCGCGATCCGCGACGCCGCCCACCGGCACGACTTGCGCCGCACCTCACACTCGATACGCCGGTGTCGTATCTCAAGGGCGTGGGTCCCGTGCGCGGGGAGATGCTGGCGCGCCTTGGCATCACGCGCGCCGGTGATCTGCTGCGACACGTGCCGCATCGGTATGAAGACGCGACCACCGTCATGCGCATGTCGCAGGTGAGCGTTGGCACTGATGTCACGATTCTCGGTCAGGTCATCGCAAAGGGCATATTGCCAACGCGAAAGGGACTGCGTGTGTTCCAGGCGGTGCTACAGGACGCCAGCGGGATGCTGGAATGTGCCTGGCCCGGTCAGCCGTTTCTCGATCGCAGCATCAACAAGGGTGACTGGCTGTTGTGCACCGGTCCGGTGCGGTTCTTTCACGGCAAGCGACTGCAGCCGCGTGAGTTCGTCAACCTCGGGCTGGACGAAGAAGGGACGGGTGAAGGGCGGGTACTCGCCGTGTATTCGAGCACCGAAGGACTATCCGTCCGAATTCTGCGCGCGCTGGTGCAGCAGCATCTCGATGCGCTGCTGCCGTTGGTGCATGACGCGCTCCCCGCAGACGTACGACACGAGGCCGGCGTGCCCGACCTGCGTGAAGCGTTGCGCATGGTGCACCGTCCAACGTCCGTGGCGGAAGCGGCAGCGGGTCGTGCCCGACTCGCTTTCGAGGAACTGCTCTGTGTCCAGATTCTTCATCGACGCGCCAATCAGTTGGCGCGGAGTGCGCGGCCCGGCACCGCGTTTGTCAACAAGCGCGAACTCACGTCACAACTGCGGCGCGCGTTGCCGTACACGCTCACCGCCGCCCAGGTACGCGCTATTCGCGAGATCGTGTGCGACATGGGAAGCCCCCGACGCATGCATCGACTGCTGCAAGGCGATGTGGGCAGTGGCAAAACCGTCGTGGCGTTGTTCGCCGCACTGCTGGTGATGGAGAATGACAAGCAAGTCGCACTGATGGCGCCCACCGAATTGCTGGCCGAGCAACACGCCCGCACATGCGGTGCGCTGCTGGCGCCATTGGGAATTGTGCCGGTGCTGCTCACCGGCCGCCTTGGCGCGAAAGAACGCCGCGTGGCTCTGACCCGATTGGCGTCGCACGAACCGGTCCTCGCCATTGGTACGCACGCGCTCATGCAGCAGGGGGTAATGTTTGGCGACCTCGGACTTGCCGTGATCGATGAACAGCACCGCTTTGGCGTGGAGCAGCGCGCGGCACTTGGCGAAAAGGGGAAGACGCCCGACGTGTTGCTGATGAGCGCCACGCCCATTCCCCGTTCGCTGGCGCTCACGCTGTACGGTGATCTCGACGTGAGCATTCTGGATGAGCGCCCCCCGGGGCGACAGCCCATCACGACGGTGCACCGCGCGGAGTCGTCGCGAGGCAAGGTCATGGACTTTGTCAACCATCAACTCGATGCCGGACGCCAGGCGTACATCGTCTATCCGCTGATTGAAACGTCCGAAAAGATCGATCTCAAAGCGGCCACCGTCATGTTCGAGGAGTTGGCCCGTGGTCCGTTCGCACACCGGCGTGTGGCGTTGCTGCATGGTCGTCTTCCGGGCGATGCGCGCGACGACATCATGCGGCGCTTCCGTGACGGCGCCATTGACGTGCTCGTGGCAACCACCGTCATTGAAGTGGGTATCGACGTGGCCAACGCGACCGTGATGATCATCGAACACCCCGAGCGCTTCGGGTTGTCGCAGTTGCATCAGCTGCGCGGTCGCGTTGGACGTGGCGCCGAGCAGGCTTATTGCGTTCTGCTGGGTGATGTGGGCGGCGATGCGGCAGAGCGCCTCGCCACCTTCACCGCCACCGAGGACGGTTTTGCGATCGCCAAAGCCGACCTCATGCAGCGTGGCATGGGCGATTTGTTTGGCGCGCGACAGCACGGCCTCCCGGAATTTCGCGTCGCTGATCCGCTGCGCGATGAGGCGCTCAACGAACGGGCGCGGTCTATTGCCGAACGTCTGCTACAGGCAGATCCCGAACTCACCGCACCGGAGCATGCGGCGTTGCGCCAAACGCTCAGCGCTGACTACTCCCGAGCGTTGGAACTCTTCCGGGTGGGCTGACAGTTGAAGTCCCCTTCCGTCGTCCGTAGCTTGCCAACTCTCGATACCCTCTCTCGTCCCACGCCCGTCATGAATACTTCGTCTGTCCGTATTGCCGACCTCGGAACGCACGTCGGAACGGTCGTTACCGTGCGCGCTTGGGTGACGCATCTTCGCGCCAAGGGCAAGGTCGCGTTCGTCGTGGCCCGAGACGGGACGGGTATCCTGCAGGCCGTGCTGGTCAAGTCCGAGGTACCCGAATCCTCATGGGAGGCGTTCAACACGCTCACCCAGGAAACGTCGCTGTCACTGACCGGCGAAGTCCGGGTCGACGCGCGGGCGCCGGGCGGTTTTGAGATGGGGGTGCAGTCGCTGCAGGTGCTGGGGACCAGCCCGTCCGATTATCCGATCCAGCCCAAGGAGCACGGCGTCGACTTCCTGCTCGATCATCGGCACTTCTGGCTGCGCAGCCAGCGTCAGGTGGCGATCATGCGCGTGCGACACGAGTTGGAACAGGCCGTTCATGATTTCTTCTATGCGCGCGACTTCATTCGCTGCGACACACCCATCCTCACGGCCGCGATCGGCGAGCGGTCGGGATTGTTCGGCACCGAGTACTTCGATGAGGGCACGGCCTATCTGGCGCAGACGGGGCAGCTGTACGGCGAGGCGCTGGCCGCCGCGTTAGGGCGGATCTATACGTTTGGTCCCACGTTTCGCGCCGAGAAATCCAAGACACGTCGCCATCTCACCGAGTTCTGGATGATCGAACCCGAGATGGCCTGGTACGATCAGAACGACAACATGGACCTCCAGGAAGCGTTCGTGCGCTACCTCGTCGAGCGCGTGTTGGAACGCCGGCAGGAAGAGCTGAAAGTACTGGAGCGCGATACCAGCAAGCTGGATTGCGTGGCGCACCCCTTCGCGCGCATCGACTACGGCGTGGCGGTCACGCTGGCACAGTCGAAGGGCAGCGACGTACGCTGGGGCGACGACCTCGGCGCGCCCGACGAAGCGATGATCGTGGAGGAGTATCAGCGTCCCGTGTTCGTGATGAACTATCCGAAGGACGCGAAGGCGTTTTACATGAAAGAAAACCCGGCCGATCCACGCACGGTGCTCTGTTCAGATCTCCTTGCGCCCGAAGGCCGCGGCGAGATTATTGGCGGGTCACAGCGCGAAGACGACTACGACAAGATTCTGCATCGCCTCACCGAGGAGAAGCTGCCGGTTGAGGCCTACGGCTGGTATCTGGATCTGCGCAAGTACGGCACGTTCACGCACTCCGGATTCGGGCTGGGATTCGAGCGCACGATCGCCTGGATCTGCGGCATCGAACATATCCGTGAGTGCATCGCGTTCCCGCGCATGATGGGGCGGCTCTCCCCGTAGGCGCTCACCGCTCGCCGCGCTTCACCTCGTCCCATAGGGCGTCCTGCTGTTCCAGCGACAGCGCGCTGAACACCAGTCCGCGCGATTGCGCTAACGCGTCCATCGCCGCGTAGCGTCGTACGAACTTCGCATTCGTGCGATCGAGCGCCAGTGCACCATGCACACCGGTCTTGCGGCACAGATTGACGACGGCGAACAGCAGATCGCCCAGCTCGGCTTCCAACGCATCGGCATCGCGCACGGTCCCCGCGTTGTCCAACCACGCCGACACTTCGTCAATCTCTTCGCGCACCTTGGCCAATGGACCACGCGCATCCGGCCAGTCGAAGCCCACACCGGCGGCGCGATCCTGCAACCGATGCGCGCGGTGCAGCGACGGAAGACCGGCTGGGATCCCCTCATCCAGCGAATGGCGCTGCGCCGTTGCGGCCTTCATCGACTCCCACGGGCGCTTGACGCCGTCGCCGTACAAGTGCGGGTGCCGTGCGTGCATCTTGGCAATCAGTGCACCGGCCACGTCGTGCGCGCCAAAGGCCCCACGCTCTTCCGCCACCACGGCGTGGAACAACACCTGCAAGAGCAGGTCGCCCAACTCGTCGCGCAACACGGCGTCGTTGCCCTGGACAATCGCGTCGTCCACTTCGTGCGCTTCCTCGATCAGATACGGGCGCAACGACGCATGGGTCTGTTGTCGATCCCAGTCGCATCGCGCACGCAGATCGCGCATGAGCGCCAGCGCCTCGTCAAGTGAACGCGGGGCGGGGCGAGCAGCCGGCAACGGTTCCTGCGACATGTCCGGGAAGATCCTTTCGCGCACGCCGTGCGCGGGTATTGATTGAGGGATGCTGCAGCCTCATGCCTTCTCCGAGCCAATATACTCGCAACGCGCAGCGGCCACGCGGCGCGCGTGGGTCGATATCAATCTCGACGCAATACGTCAGAATGCGCGCCGACTGCGTGCCAGGGCCGGCGTGCCCCTCGTGGCGATGGTCAAGTCCGACGGCTACGGTACCGGGCTCCTTCCCGTAGTGCGCACGCTGGGTGCGGCGTTTGTGGGTGATGCCGACACGACGCGTGACGTCGAGGCGCCCTGGGCGTTCGGCGTCGCAACACTAGACGAAGCCGCTGCCTTGCGGCAGGCGGGATGTACGTCGCGCGTGTTGTGCACCACACCGATCACCGTGTCCGATTTGTCCGACGCGCGGTCACTGGACGTGCGCCCCGCGCTCCACCGCGCCGAGGACATCACGGTGTGGTCCGCACTGGGTGGCGGCGCGTGGCATCTGTCCATCGATACCGGCATGTCGCGCGCCGGTGTGCGCTGGGACGAAGTGCTGCCACTCGCGTCTGTGTTGTGTGATCATCCGCCTGAAGGCGTCTTCACGCACTTCCATTCGGCCGACCTCACTGATGCGTCGCGCGAAACACAGGAGCGCCGCTTTCTCGACGCGCGGCGAGCGCTCGGGAGCGCGGTGCCGCCTAATGCATTGATTCACAGTGATAACAGCGCGGCCATCGCGGCACGCGGTCCCTCACTGGGTCACCTCGCACGTCCCGGAATTGGCTTGTTCGGCTCCACCGCCACGGCGCTCGGTCTCGAACAAGTGGTGCATCTGCGCGCCCGGATCATCGATCTGCGCGATGTGCACGACACCGAATCAGTGAGCTATGGCGCCACCTTTCGCGCCAGTGGTACCAGGCGCATCGCAACCGTCGCGATCGGCTACGCCGATGGGTACCGTCGTGCGCTTTCCAACCGCGGTGAAGCGCTGGTACGCGGGCAACGCGTCCCGGTTGTCGGAACCGTGACCATGGACATGACCATGCTGGACGTCACGTCGCTCGCCAACATCTGCGCCATCGGTGACGTCGCCACACTGATTGGGTGTGATGGCGACGACTGCTTGTCTACCGACGAGGTGGCCGCACGGGGTGGACTGTCGCCCTATGAACTGCTGGTGGGACTCAGCCTGCGGGCTCCGCGACAGTATTTCGAAACGGCTCTAACCGGTCCACCGATCGACGATGTGGTACCCCCGTGACCCATTCCCAAGCCGCACCAACCACGGCGTCGGTTGCCGATCGACGGGCCGTCATTCTGATTCTGGATGGAGTAGGCTGCGGCGCGGCGCCTGACTCGACAACGTACGGTGACCTCGGGAGCGACACCATCGGCAACGTGGCCCGGGCGGTGGGAGGGCTTCGTCTTCCTAACCTCCAGCGGCTCGGCCTTGGAAATCTCTCGGTAATCGCTGGGGTGGATCCCGTCTCGCAGCCCGCGGGCGGATGGGGAACCATGCTTCCCCGTTCGGCCGGAAAAGATTCCACAACCGGTCACTGGGAAATCGCTGGCGTGCATCTTGCTAAATCCTTCCCAACCTATCCTGACGGATTCCCTCCGCAGGTCATACGCGCCTTCAGTGAGGCGACGGGTCGCCCTGTGATCGCCAACACCGTGGCCAGCGGAACCACCGTGATTGAAGAATTCGCCCCGGAGCAGCGCCGTACCGGTGCCTGGATTGTCTACACATCGGCCGATTCGGTATTTCAGATTGCCGCGCACGAGGACTGGATTCCCCTCGCGGAGCTCTATAGGGCGTGCGAGATCGCGCGGGAGCAGCTCGTGCCACCACACGACGTCTCCCGCGTTATTGCCCGCCCGTTTGAAGGAACTCCTGGGGCGTGGAGGCGTACCGCCAATCGACGCGATTACTCGATCCAGCCACCGGCGCCCACACTGCTCGATATGCTCGCAGAGGCAGGGATTCCGCGCGCCGGAGTCGGCAAGGTAGATGACCTCTTTGCCGGTCGATCGCTCCGTTCCCATCACACGGCCGACAACGCCCAGGGGGTTTCCATGCTTTTGGAGTGGCTTTCTGGCCCCGCGCGTGGGTTCTGCTTCGCGAATCTGGTAGATTTCGACCAACTGTACGGGCATCGCAACGATGTTCGAGGGTTTCAGGGAGCGCTCGAAGCGTTCGACCGCGCCCTGCCAAGCCTGTT
>JANMRE010000813.1:0-3470 GCA_031370885.1 Gemmatimonadaceae bacterium | reverse complement strand
ATTCGTTTTGCCGCGCCGGTGTTGTTGCGGTCTGCATGGGTGTGGGTCGAGCTGCTCACGCACAGACGGCTACGATTGTCGGCACGGTGCATGTCGCTGGTGATTCCGTGTTGTGGCTGCGGGCCGTCGACGTGGTGCTTGACCCGACCGCTCGACAGACCCGCACGGACTCGTTGGGGGGCTTTCGATTTGTTGGTGTGGCAGCGGGAGAGTACCGGATACGCGCTCGCCGGATAGGCTTCGAGGCGGTGGTGATGAAGGTCGTGGTCGTCGCCGACCGCGAGGTTGCGATAAACGTCGCGATGGTGTCGTCGGCGCAAGCAATCGCGACCATGACGATTGCAGGGAAACGCATCGACTATCCGGTGCGCCTTACGGAGGCGTACACCAGAATGCGCCGCAATACGGGCTACTTCGTGACACGCGAACAGATTGATAGCCAACCCCCACTGGACGTGAAGTCCTTGTTGATACGGATACCGGGGTTTCGTCTCGTCGGTCATCGCGATTTCGAATTCGCAAGATGCCGTCATGAGGGGGGACACATTCAGGTGTGGGTGGATGGCGTTCGATGGACGAACTACGCCTTTGGCAAGAGAGAGGATTTGGATGCCCCCGGAGCCGTGAGAGACATCCCCACGTCTTCCATCCAACTCATGGAGGTTTACGGCGGTGTCACGCGAATTCCCGTGGAGTATCTCGATGATGCGTGTGCGGTGATCGTGATTTGGCGGAAGTAGCGCCACAGCGCCCGTGTTGTCCACGCTGGATGGCCCGCGACGCTCCTTGAGCGAGGACCGCTGGGTGCTTGTCCGGCGTCAAGGGCGTGCCACGGAATGGGGGTATGAGTCACCCACTGGTTTGCCCAATCGACATAGTTTCTGGGATGGAGGCCGAATGCGATACCATTTGTTCAGCGGTGCCAGCGGCCTCGCTCTCGTTATGGGCCTGGGTCGACTGGCACAGCCATAGACCGCCGCGATTGTTGGCGCCGTGCACGTCTTCGGTGATTCTCTGGGGCACCTGCGGGACGTCGACGTCGTGCTGGATCGACCGATCGACAGACCTGCACCGACTCAGTGGGCGGCTTTCGCCTTGCCAGTGTCGCAGTCGGTAAATACCTGGTTCGCGTTCGCCGTGTGGGTTTCGACGCGATCGCGATGAAGGTCGTGGTCGACGGCTAGGTCGCGGTGAATATTGCGATGACGTCCAGCGCGCAAGCGATGGCGACGATGATAATCTCTGGGAAGCGCATCGACGACCCCGTGCGTCTCACCGAGGCGTATACGAGCGTTCGCCGTAGCACGGGATACTTCGTTACAAGAGAGCAGAGCGACAGTGCGCTCGCTGGGAACGAGTGTTCTATCCTGCACTGAATCTGTGGGTTGACTGGTGTGCCGAGCGCGAAGATGTGCAGATTCCGGTAAACGGGCCGGTCTATAGCAACGGACCGTAGGGAACTCACCGGCGGGCACGCCAAAATTGGTTCGCGCCGGGCGTTACCCACCGGTTTGTCTGGACCGACTCGTGGTCGCTTACGCCTTCCCACTGAATTCGTGGATGACACGCTTCTTCCCCAGACAGACGGCGGGCAATGGATCCCAAGCGAGCCAGAATCGGTGGAGACCCTCTTTTGTCGCCGTATGGGCAGTGCTCGCCTGCTCAACTGCGGAAACGCAACGGTGGCAGAGGCCGTTCACTGAAGCGTCGAACGCGGAGCATTCGTTGGTGGCATTCGTAGTAAGCGACGAGAACGACTGCGCCGGAGCGGTGTTGGCGGCGGATATGCTTCGCTGGCCTTCGGTCCGGAGAAGCGTTTCGATTGGGGCTGTCCTGACATGGGGGTCCTCGGAGTCTGGCCTTCGAGACGCCTCGGCTGCAGCAGCAGCGTTAGGAAGTTCCGCGCGGCGCCTGTCGGGTGCAGAGCAACGTATGCTTGATGCGGTCGCGCACGACGGAAGGGCGATGCTGGTTGTGGTGGACCGTCGATCAAGGTTGCGCCTCGTCACGTCGCTTTCCCACAACCTTCCAGAGAAGCGTGCTATCGTCGCATGGTTACACACTATTCAGGGCAACAGCCAATAAGCCTTCTCCGCCGCGTCGATACCAAAGTCGGCGTGACGTTGATCGTACTCCTCACGCAGCTGGTGGCGGCATGCGAGTCGAATGGATCTCAGGCGGCCACACCGTCGGTGACCCTTGAGGTTCCCCAACCGGTGCCGGACTCGATCGCTGTCCCACACGCCGAGAAGGCCGCGCAACCGATCCCGACTCGTCGGCCACTCCCACAACTCGCCGTGCTATGGCGACGAGACGGCTCAGAGAACGATACGATTCTTATGGTTCCCCGTATCCACGCGGTCTCTGATCGATCGGTCATCATTGTCGATGCGGCGCGCCAGGCGATAGTATTGCTTGACTTGAAGAACGGATCAGTACAGAGAGAGTTCGGCCGTCGCGGGCATGGTCCAGGAGAGCTCGCGGACGCAGCGCGCATCGCCGTGGTTTCGCAGAGCAGCATTGCGATATTCGATCGCGAGAATGGCGCAATCAAGTCCTATTCTACCGATGGTGCGCTGTTGAGCGAGCACGCGGCCGGAATCTCCAGCATTGGATCGGCCTGCGCCCTCTCAGGAACTGCGGTGTTGATTGCACTGCTTGGCAAGGACGATATTGCTCACTACGCGCCTGACGGAACGATGAGGGTCGCCTTCCATCGCGTTTGGCCTGATCAAGAGGAAACCGAAGCGCTTCTGCGATCCCCGATCTTGGTGCAGAATCGGGCGAGCGGCTCGTGCCTCGCTATTCAGCCTTACGGGGGCCGCATAGCAGAGCTTTCTCCCAATGGAGTGATGCGACGAGCGATCCTGTACCGCGATGATCGTCCGCTCAAGATTCAGAGGAAAGGTGACCGAAACAAAGGCACCGAGACTCGAGTCATTCGTGGTCAACCCACGATTGAAGACGCGTGTGTCAGTGACGGCCAGCTCCTTCTTCTCCGCGCGACGTCGGACAGCAGCAAAGTTCTGGACGTCTTCGGTATGCACGCATTCGAGTTTTTGGGATCGCTGCCAATCAATCGACGGACCATCACGATTGGATGTAGCACGAACGTCATCGTCGCAAAAGAGTATTCCGACGGCTTGCTCCACTTTGTGGCCTACGCGAAGGTGCCGCGATGAGGCGTGCCTTCGTTCACGGCCACTCCATACCAGGCTCCGTGCGTGCGTCGTCCGGCACGCGCTATCCCTCGAGTTCGCGCGCTACGACCACCACCGCGATGGCGGGGTCAGGCCAGTCATAACTTCTGGCCAGATGAGGCAGACACCTGAGAGCAGCGTATATTGTCAGGGTGATCGATCATGCTCTGACCCGCGCAGATGTTCTCGCTGAAGCTCAGGACGTCGTTCGACCCGCGTGAGTCGGAAGTCGTTCAGCAAAGCTCCCAACATTTCGGACGCAGATAGAGC
>JANMRE010000800.1:0-1167 GCA_031370885.1 Gemmatimonadaceae bacterium | reverse complement strand
GCGCTTCGGCAATTCGCGGACGCCGGTGTCGATTCCCTTGAGGAAGCCGCGCAGTTTGCGCTTGGGCTGTATCGGAACGAACTCGATGCGATTCTGGTAGCGGAACGCTTGGAGCCGCTGCCCGGGCTTGAGCCCCAGCGCCTCGCGAACCTCGCGCGGCATGACCACCTGGTATCTCGGGGACACCGTCACGATCGACGCTGGCTTCCTTTCGATTGACACGTTGTACAACGATATGGAGTTCGCCGAGAGAGTGCGACCGGCGCAGTGGATACGCGAAGCCCTGCGCGCCCCCTGCGCCTGACCGGCCCCGGCTGCAGATTCCGTCCCACATGCCCTCCCCCACCGACCGCCTCAACGCGGCCCTCACCGACCGCTACCGCGTCGACTGCGAACTCGGCTCGGGTGGCATGGCCACGGTCTACCTCGCGCATGACCTCAAGCACGACCGCGAGGTCGAGATCAAGGTGCTGCACCCCGACCCCGGTGCGACGCTCGGCGGCGAGCGGTTCCTGAGCGAGATCAAGACGACGGCCAAGCTGCAGCATCCGCACATCCTCCCGCTGCTCGATTCTGGAGACGCGGACGGGCTGCGCTACTACGTGATGCCGTACGTCACCGGGGAGACGCTGCGCGCCTGGCCGGAGCGTGAGCGACAGCTTCCCATGGACGACGCGCTCCGCATCGCTCGGCGGATACCGGCGCGCGCGCAACCGGCCGGAGTACGATGTGGCGCCGGGGGACCAGCGCTTCCTGATGATCTAGGATCCGCCGGCGCCGCCAATTCCCACGGTCATTCAGGTAGACCACTGGTTTCCCGAACTCCTCGCGAAGTTCAAACCGTGAGCGGAGCCGCATGGCGAGTGTACCGATGACCATGGATTTCAGCGGCAAGACGGCGATCGTCACAGGCGCTGCGCACGGCTTCGGGCGCGCGATCAGCGTCGCGTGTGCGGCGCGCGGGGCGAGCGTGTGGGCGTGTGACGTGATCGACGTCGAGCTGCACGAGACGGAGACACTGTGCCGTGCGGCTGGCGGCACTTGCGCGACGCGCAAGGTGGACGTGCGCGACAAGGCCGCGATCGACGTGCTCGTTGCCGACGCGTGTGCTGCGACGGGTAGAGTCGACATCCTGGTGAACAACGCCGGCGGCGTGCTCGGCCAGGT
>JANMRE010000781.1:0-24194 GCA_031370885.1 Gemmatimonadaceae bacterium | reverse complement strand
CGGTTTTTCGACCACGCTTCCTCACCCGTGCCCTGGACCGCCGGACGTTCGCGGCCAAAAGTGGTGGTTTCGATCCGCGACGCGTCGATCCCGCGATCGGTCAGGTACCGTTTCGCCGTTTCTGCACGACGACGACCCAACGCAATGTTGTACTCATCGCTGCCGCGATCGTCGCAGTGCCCGAGGATACGGACACGCAACTGCGGATTGGCGTTGAGGATCCTGATCTTGCCGTCGAGCGAGGCCTTCGCATCGTCGCGCAGGTCGTCCGCGTCGTACTCAAAGTAGATTGTCGAGAGCACCGCGGCGCGAGCCGCTTCAACCTTGCGACGCATTTCCTCGGCACTGTCGGTGTTCCCCGGTGTCGACGTCGCGGGCCGCGTTGGTGTCGGCGCGGGAGTCGGGTTGGCAGCAGGCGTCGGCGGTGGCACGACGGGTGTCGTCTTCTTCTTGCATGCGCCGAGCGCCAGCGAGGAGGCTGCCAGCAGCACCAACAGACGAGACGAACGAATCATGTCGAGAAACTCCAATGGTGGAGGTGAGGGAAAACCAAAACGAGACTACGGCACCACAAGACGCGGCGACCACGCGGACAGTCGTGCACTCGACCCGGTCTTCAACTGACGTGTCCGACCGGTTTCGACATCGACCACCCACAACTGCCGCACCCCACTGCGATCGGAGGTAAACACGAGGTGCCGCGAATCCGGCGCCCAACTGGGATCATCATTGCGACCGTCCGACGCGACCGAGCGCACCGATTGATCGCGCAGATTGATCGTCATGATCTGCTTGCTGTCTCCGTTCAGCGACTGAAAGGCAATCAGTCGTCCATCCGGCGACCAGTCAGGTCCCGTGCGATTGCTCCGATCCCCATACGTGGCGGCATTGAGCACCTCCGCGTTCGTGCCATCCACATCGCTAATATACACATCGCTGGTGCCAGAGCGGTCACTCATGTACACGATTCGCTGCCCGTCGGGACTGAATGACGGCTGCATGCTCGCGCGACCGCGACCCACGGTGATCCGGCGCAATGGGCCGCCCTCAAGGGGCATGGCAAAGAGATCGGTCCCGTTCTCGGAGACCCGCGCGAAAACGACCGTTCGCCCATCGGGGGCCACCGCCGGTGAGACGTCCTGGCTGTTGGGTGCCGATGTCAGGACGCGCTGCGACCCCGTGCTCAGATCGACAAACATGAGCGGATTGCGTGCCCCATCAAGCACACTGTAGACCAGCGCCCTTCCGGAGGGTACCCATTGAGGTGACATGCCGCTGGCCGTTACCGGGATCACATTTGCGCCATCACTGTCCACTGTCCACACGCGACCATCGCGCGCAAAAGCAATGCGTGTCTGCGCGATGCCGCGCTGTCCGGCGATCCATTCGACGATGCCGTCGGACACGCCGTGAACGGCCATGCGCCACGCTGGCGAACCGGCGGGCGCCGGCAACGCGAAGTCTTTCTGGTTGACCACCGCTTTCTTCGCCACGTCATGCAGGGCGACCCGCAGCCAGCCGGAGGGCAGCAGCGTTCCCTGAACCACCCCGTCGGCGCCGAGCTTCGCGTACAGGGCGTAGTTGGCCGGCCCAGCGGGCGCCGACACACTTGACGCGGGGATGATGTTGAATCGATCGCTGTAATCCAGGTCGCGGCCCAGAATGGCAGAAAGCGAGTCACCCAGTGTGCCGCCAATCGGCTGCACCAGCACGCCCGTTTTCTGGCCCGCACGGACCGTAAGGCCAAGCGTTACCCCTGGCGGCCGCTCCTGCGCGTTCACCATGGGTGCCGACATGGCGAGCAGAATGGCGAACAGGCAACGCGCAACGCAATGGCGCCTGGCGGCGCCTGCTCCAGCGAGTGACATCAGGTGTTCAGGGACGGAGGGCGTAATCGAATGTGAAGTAGACAATCAGTACATCGTCGGTCCATCCTGCAGGCAACGCGCCGAAACTCCGCGAGTTACCAACCGCCTCGACCGTGGCCTGTGCTTCCAGGTCGAACAGCCGATCTCCGGACGACTTGACTATCTCGATACCGGACACGGAGCCATCGCGACGAATCATGAACTTCACTTCGGTCAACAGCGCAGCCGACACGCGCCGCGGTGAGTACGCGAGGGTGAGCTGTCGCACGATGTTGCTCAGGTACCCTGGGAACGGGAACGCGATCCCGTCCAATCGGACATTGCGCACATCGGCACCTGTCCCGCCGTCACGGCCGCTGCCCGCTTTGGGTAATGCACTCGCGGTCGCGGACGGCGCGGCTCCCTTTGCAGTGGCCGCTTTCGAACGGTCGGTGGACGGAGTGGCCTTTGGCGTGGCTGCCGCTGGTGCCGACTTACTGGGCAGCGACTTCGCCGTGGGCACCCGCTCCGCACCCGCGGGCGTATTAGCCGTCTTGGCTGCGTCGCTCGCCTTGGGCGTTACCACTCCCGCCTGGCGCATCCCCTTGGGGGCCCCGACCAGTTCTACGC
The DNA here is from genome assembly GCA_031370885.1 of Gemmatimonadaceae bacterium. GTDB lineage: Bacteria > Gemmatimonadota > Gemmatimonadetes > Gemmatimonadales > Gemmatimonadaceae > Gemmatimonas. The sequence goes on along the minus strand of JANMRE010000781.1, from coordinate 21,717 downwards.
GATAGATAGGCGGTCGCGGCACGTCCTGCTGCAGTCCCCATACCACCAGCGCTGCAACGACGCTGAGGTGGACGATGCCCGACACCACGAAACCATTTTTGAGCGCTCCCGAAGCGGGTGCGTTTCGGCGCGCACTGAGCGTGCTCATTATCGAATCTCCGGTTCGCCCACCAGACCCACGTCGGGAATGCCGGCCGCCTTGATGGCGGCGACCACCCGAAGCACGGTGCCGTAATTAACGGCTTCATCCGCGCGAACGAACACCCCGCCGCCGCCCTTCTTCTCGGACAACGTCTTGATGGCGCCCGCGAACTCGCGAAAGCTCAGGAGCACGTCGTCGGCGAAAATTCGTCCGCGTCGGTCGATCGTCACCACCAAACCGCTTTTCGCGTCCAGAGGTCGCACGTCAGCTTTCGGCAGGACGATGTCCACACCCCCCTGCATGATGGGGGCCGTGATCATGAAGATCACCATCAGCAGCATCATCACGTCGATCAACGAGACGACGTTGATTTCGCCGTTGACCCCCATGCGGTCACCGCGTCGACGGCTTCGCATGCCGCTCAAATCCTGCCTTCGCGCACCATCAGCGCGATGAGCTCCGACCCAAAGCCTTCCAGCGAACTGTCAAATCGATTCAGTCGCGCCGCAAAGATGTTGTAGGCAAAGGCCGCTGGAATGGCTACGGTGAGTGCGGCGGCCGTGGCAAGCAAGGCCGTCGCAATGCCGGGCGCCACCGCACTGATATTGCCCGAGCCCTTCTGCACAATGCCGTCGAAGGCGCTGATCACACCAAGCACGGTGCCAAGCAGTCCGATCAGGGGGCTCACGCTGCCCACCGTCGCCAACCACGGAATGAACTGTCCCAGCGCTTCGCGCTCCTTGCCCGATTCCGCATCGAGTACCAGACGCAACGCTTCCACCTGCGAACCGGAGAGTCTCGCCGTGCGGTCGGGCGTCGCGCCAAGCGCCGGTTTGGTGTCATTCAGGAACTGCACGGCACGCGCGAACACCGACGTGAACGCACTGCTCCTGGCGCGCTGCGCGAGTTGCGTTGCCTCGTCGATACCGCGCGCCCGTTCGAAGTCGTTGACGAACGCCCGGCCGTGTGATTCGGCGACGCGAAAGGCGCGCCACTTGGCAAACATGATTGCCCATGACAGCAGGGACAGCCCAACCAACAGGATCAGCACACCCTTGGTGACGAGGTCGGCGCGAAGAATCATTCCCACCAACGACCCCGACATGGTCGCGGGTTTCGCGCCCAGTTGCAGCAGCGCGACGAAAGGAACGCCTGTCACGATCAACGCGTGAGCGCGCCCGAACGGCGCCCAGCGAAGTAGCGATACGTATTGGTGAGTCCCTCGGCCAGCGACACCGTGGGTGTCCAGCCCAACACCTCGCGCGCTTTGCTGGTCTGCAGCGCCGAGCGGGCCAGTTCGCCCGAGCGGGCCGGCGCGTAGTCAAGGGCGGCGGTGGTCCCCGACACCGACTGCAGCGTGGTGGCCAGCGTATTCACCGACGTCTCGATACTGGTGCCGATGTTGAACGCCCGCGCATCCAGCCGTCCGGGCTTGGGTAACGTAGTTGACGTCGCGGCCGCGAAATTTGCCGTGGCAACATCTCCCGCGTACACATAGTCTCGCGTTTGCTCGCCGTCGCCGTATACGGTGAGTGCACGACCGTCGAGGATGCGATTGCAGAATATCGCGACCACCCCCGCTTCTCCGTGTGGGTCCTGCCGCGGACCGTACACATTGCCATAGCGCAACGCGACGGTGTCGAGTCCGTGCACACGACCGTAGTAGGCGAGATAGTACTCCGCCGACAGCTTGGCGATTCCATACGGCGCTTCGGGATCCTTCGCGGTCAGTTCCGTGCTGGGTGGCGGATCGAACTCGCCGTACAGCGCACCGCCGGTGGACGAGAATACGACCCGCGTGGAATGCCCGCTTGCCTGCACGGACTGCATGAGGTTCAGTGTGCCGAGAATATTTCTGGTGGCATCATACACGGGATCCTGCATGCTGCGCCGCACATCAATCTGCGCCGCCAGATGACAGATCACATCGAAGCCTCCGTCCTTCACGAGCGCGGCCGCATCGGGGCTTGTGATGTCGCCGCGCACGAAGCGCGCAGATAATGGCAGGTTTTCTTCCCGACCACTCGAGAGATCGTCGAGAATGGTGACATCCCAGCCATGGACCAGGAACCGATCAGACACATGTGAGCCGATGAAGCCTGCACCACCCGTCACCAGTACCGTCTTTGCCATGCCGTCGCGTCCTTGCGCCAGAGTAGTCGCCACCATCTCATCCGAGGCGGCGACGGCCCCTCCGCAGTCGGGAACCGGAAGACGCGCAGTGCCGCTCGGCTCAGTGAGACGTTCGGAATCCCGCAATGTACACACGCGCTCGCGACAAGGGGTCGCGAGCGCGTGCTGCTGCGCTGTGGAGACGTACGGAACGTGACGTCGAGAGCGCAGACTGTTTTCGCGCTCCGGGTCGTTGACAGTCAGGGCAGACGAGCGATTCGGCGCGCCAGAACACCGGATGCGATTTCCGGGAGCGACTGACTGATGACAATCGCCGAACTCCCGGTCATGCCAACGCGCACCACGCGAACGACGGCGATCCGATCCTCGCCACCAGTCGCCGAGCGTCGAACGAGCGCGAACTGTTCCCCTGCCTTCACTCCCTGCGCCTGTCCAGCCGCCAGCAAGACATAGCTTTGCAGCGTGGGTAACAATTCCGCCGCATCGATCCACATCACGCGCGTCTCCACGTCACGCGTGGACACGTTTTCGGCTGCGTGCCCAGCCGGTGCGGCCGCTCCCTCCACCGGGAACAGTGCCTCATCCTGTTCAACGACCCCCGATACCGACCGCACGATCGCCTGAAGCGGCTTACCGCTCTGCACGCGAGTCACTTGCAGAATGCCCGTGGGGATGCCGACCGTGACACCCGATGAAAGCACGCCCCCTCGCCTCACCGCCACCAATCGATCGCCAACCGCGAGCCGGACACCGATAGGGGGTGCGATTTCGACTTCATCGGCCAACTGCATTCGCGAGACCGCGGGCATCGACGAACTGCCGTTGTCGAGGCGACGAACCAGACGCCCCGCCTGCGGCCAGCGGGCGTCGGCGATGGCGAAGGGCGCGGCGGCGTACTCGCCGTGACGAGGTGCCACTTCCGCATGGAGTGCGACGCTTCGCGCCGATGCCGCCGCAATACTGGCATCGGGAACCCGCAGCAAGAACACGGTTGGCGACTCACCTCGCGGGCGAGCGGCCTGCAGGTCGGCATTGTCCACCAGACCGATGCGCGCCGGTGCGTTGGCAAGGAGTCGTTCGGCCTTCACCGTGGGCGGCAACGGGGTTCGCAGGGTCATGGCGGCAGTATCCCGTGCCGCCGCGCTGTCGCGACGCATCACCGATGACGCGGTCTTTGCATTTCGAGACGTGTTGCGCGTACCGGCTGTCGACCGCGTGGTGGCCGGTGTGGAGGAGTTCGGTTTCCCACTGGTTTGCGTTGCCAACGCACCGCTTGGCCGCCTTGTCACCACAGGACCCGACGTTTTTGGCGCCGGACGTGCCGCTGCGGCGGGTGTGGTCGCAATCTTCGGCGTTGTGGTATCCCCGGCTGCGGGAAGTGCCGCGACGGCCGACGCGACCGAAGCAACCGAACGACGCGACGGGATGATCAGCTTTGTCCCGATACGCAGCGCGGTATCGCCGGATAGCTCGATACCATTGCGACGCGCCACCGCTCGCCACTGGTGGCCATCGCCGTAGTACCTGGTGGTAATGCTCCACAACGTTTCGCCAGCCTTGACGACATGCGTTTTGGAGGCGGTGTCCTTGACCGAAACGGCCCTTGCAACGGCCGCTTTGGGCGGCTGCGCTTGCGGCGCAGGCGGCGCAGGCGGCGGCGAGTCGATCGACGGCGCCGCCTGCGCGTGAACCACCGCAGGATGCCAGGTAAGCAGCAGCGCCACGGTGGCCAACACAGCCGCCAGCACCCGCGCCAGGAGAAGTCGCGGTGCAGAATGACTGACGGTGGATACGTGCGCTTGTTCAGCAGAGCGCATGAGCGAGCCTCTCGGTGGAAAGACCGGTGCGCCGCGACGACGGCACCCAGGCCCGTCCGGCAGATAGGTGGACGGTTCCCAACGGCAGACGCCTGCCGCGCACGTGCGTCACGCATGCGGCGTTACGCCTGTGGCCCGCGCTGTTTCGCGCGGGTGCCCGGTCACGTGGCCTCGACGCGACCGGGCGATTTGATCAGAACGGCAAATCGTCGTCTTCGTCGTCCAGCGCGCCCGGGAAGTCGCTGAAATCATCGCCCTTGGCACCAGCGGCCGGTGCGCCAGCGGTTTTGGTGCGGGCCGGCGGCGCAGAGCGTCGAGCCGCGCCTGGTTCGGAGTCATCACTGCCGCCGGGTCGACCGCCCAGCAACATCAGCTCACGCACCCGGATTTCGGTGGTGTAGCGCGTTTGATTTTCCTTGTCCTGCCACTGGCGATACTCGATCTCGCCTTCGACATAGACCTTTTCGCCCTTCTTCACATAGCGCTCCACGACATCGGCCAGACCGGATCCTTTGCTGTTGTTCCACACGACACAACGATGCCATTCGGTTTTCTCCTGTTTTGTGCCGCTCTGATCGTTCCACGAGCGACTGGTGGCCAGGGAAAACTGCGCGACCTTCCCGCCGCTGCCGACGGTACGGATTTCGGGATCACTCCCAACGTTGCCAATAAGAATGGCCTTGTTCAGACTGCGGCTCACGGTGCCTCCTCGCTGTGCGGAATTGGGCCGGCTTTGATACGATCGCGCCGGGGTTGTGGGGTAAGCTAGGAGTGTTCACCGGAAGCACCAAACCCCGACGTTGCGCCACCATGCATTTTGCTGCGCGGGGTGGTTGGCGGTTCCTGACCCGCATCCGCCCGGTGGCTGTTCGGACGATCCCACCGTAAGACCAGCGCATCCTCCAGCGGTTCGCGGTAGTAGGCACGACGGCGTCCAACCGTTTCAAAACCTCGCGACGCATACAGTCCCCGTGCCGGGTCGTTGGAGAGCCGCACTTCGAGAAACACCGTCGCGAGTCCGAGGGAAATCGCCGCTGCGAGGGCGTCGTCCAGCAATTGCGCCGCGATCCCTCGCCGACGGAACGTCGGCGCCACGGCGACATTTGCGATCTCGCCTTCGTCGAGGACGTGGAGCACGATGCAATAGCCGCACAGCACGCCACGCGCGTCGAGCGCCACGGTGAGGCGCGCGTACGCTTGCGCGAGCAAGTCGTGGAACGCCGAGGCGGGCCACGGATCGCTGAACGCCCGCTGCTCGATTTCGGCCATCGCCGCGACATCGCTGGCCAGCGCCGACCGCAGCGTGATCGACCAAGGCACCGCCGTGGTAGTCATCGGGGCGCCGGAAGCGGCCGTAGATGCATGGCTTCCCATTTCACCTGCGCTTCGGCCAGTCGTCCGTAGGCCGGTTCCCACTCGTCCACCGCAACCCGACCATGTTGTCGCCACCCCTGAACCCGCACGAGGTGCGCCGCATCCGGCACCACGCGGGTTGCGCTCGACACGAGCGACGTTCCCAAGACGACAAGCTGATGCCGATCGGCGGAGAGGATTTCAGGCGAATCGGCGGAGACGCGCCGCACATCGCCAGTGGCGCGCACCTGCAATGTTGCGTCGATCGTCACCGACATGGCGTACCGTTCCCCACGCAGCGCATCAGCGTGTACCACGTACTCACCCGCGCGATCATGCGCCGCTGCCGAGAGCAACAACGATGGCACGGCAAACAGTGTCACGCCGGTGGCGTGAGCGAGTCCCTTGGCCACCGCGGCTGCAATGCGCAGCGACGTAAAGCTGCCCGGACCGCTGCCGCACACGATGGACTCAAGTTGTGCGGGAGTGACGCATGCCGATGCAAGCACCGCTTGCACGGCGGGGAACAGCGCATCCTCGCGCGAAACGCCCATGGCAAACGCACGATGCTGCAGCAGCGTGTCGCCGCGCAGCAACGCGACGGACCCGCACGCAGTCGATGCCTCGATAACCAGCGTCAGGCCCGCGTCCCGCGCATCGATCGCGGGCACACTCATGGGCGGGGTAGTATCGTGCAGCGCAGCATGACGCACGATCTCCTCAGACGCAGCACTCGGCAAGGGCGACGTGATCCGGCGTCGCGTGTCGACCTCAGGCTGCCACGATCCGCAAACCAGCAGTATCGCGATCGGCAGAAACACCCGACGGCGCGATCTGCTGCAACTGCTCCAACGGATCGCCGGTGGACGCCGCCAGTCGCGCAAACGTGCCGTCCTCGGCGTGGGCCGACGCCACGTCAAGCAGTTCACCATCAAAGGCCTTTTGACGATCCGGTATCATGATGCCCAGGACCTGCTCCACCGGGAGTGCGGCGCGATACGGCCGCTCCGCGGTGAGCGCCTCATACACGTCGGCAATGGCCAACACGCGGGCCGTGAAATCGAGTTGGTGCTCGCGCAGCGCCCACGGATATCCACGCCCGTCGAGACGTTCGTGATGCTGCGCCGACGAGGCCGCGAAATGGCGGAACGCCGGGACCCGCTCGAGAATCTGGAGGGTCCATCGCGGATGCTTCTCGACGTCGGCGCGCTCCTGACTGGTGAGACGACCCGGCTTATCGAGAATTCGGTTCGACACACCCAGTTTCCCGATGTCGTGCAGCAATCCGGCCCGCAAGATGTCTCGGCATTTTTCCGCGTCCGCGCCCAGCGAGTGCGCGATGCGCACGGCATATCGCGCCACATTGGTTGAATGCCGATAGGTGAACGGCGTTTTGGCATCGATCACGGCGGCAAATGCGTACGCGGTGGCATCAAGCCGTTGCTCGGTGGCAAGGATCGGCGAGCTTCCGGGCTCGAGTGCCAGGACCGTCTCATTCAGCCGATCGGCATCGGCAAGCTGCGCCCACCAGCGCGCGTCGCGTTTCCATCCCGCGATACGCGTCACCAGCGAGGGATCAAACCACCGCGCACTGCGGACCTGCACCATCGCCAGGGCCGCTCGCAATCCCTGTTCCGTCCAGAATGCTTCAAACGTCTGCGCAATCAGCAACACGCGCGACAGGATCGGGATTTCATCGCCCGCCAATCCGACTGGATGGCCCAGTCCACACCAGTGCTCATCCACGTGCCCGATGGCCTCCGACGACCGCGCGGGAAATCCCAGCGCCACGGCGATTTGCGCGCCACGCTCGCAGCGCGCCTGGATGATCTCACGCGTCATGTGCGGCGTTCCTGCGATGCGCAGGAAATGCTGGATGCGCGCCATCGGATTGCTTCCAACGCCGCAGTTCCGCGCCGTACGCATCGCCAGTCGCCAGCGATCATGCCAATCCACGAACCGCATCTCACGCTTGACATCCTGATCGGCCGATCCAAACAGCGCGGCCATGCGCGCCGCGTTGCTGGAGCAGCCGGCGTCTTTGAGCAGCGAGGCGTAGTACAATGCGCCCAGCGTTTCGCCATCCAGACCGAGTTCCCGGCCCAGACGCATCGCGATGAGTGCGGTGCGCAACGTGTGACCTGGCCGTTGCCCCTCGGTGAGGTCAAGCGCGTACGTGAGCGCTGAAATGACTTCGGCGAGCCGCACCGTATGTGTTCGGGGAGCAGCGGGTCGTGGAGAGTCTGTTGCGCGCACGGAGACGGGAGCGAGACGGAATGGGCTTGGCCGTCGCCGGCTGCATGCCCAAGACGTCTCGGAACACGCTCTGGTCACGTGGTCAGCGCGGGATCACCGCTCGCACGGACAAGCGCCGTCGATCTCGTCGCCCGGGGTCATGTCGCAGTTCGACGGCGATGACATGGTTGGGCAGCGAGTCCGCCGCGCGGTCGGGCCACTCGACAAGCAAGACCGGCGCGGTCGCGACCACCTCGTACCAGCCGATGGTGTCGAGTTCCCGTGCCGAACGCAGGCGATACAAGTCGACATGCACGACGGGACCTCGCGGGGCGGCATACTCCTGGATGAGGGCGAATGTCGGACTGGTCACCGCTGCGGGGTCAGCGACGCCGAGTCCAACGCAAATCGCCCGGACCAATGTGGTTTTGCCGGCGCCCAGATCGCCGGACAATGTCACGATGGCCGGACGGGGAAGTGCCGCACCAAGCGACCTGCCCCACGCCTCCAACGACGCCAGATCGGGCGCGCGCGGCGCGCCGCGACCCACCAGGTGTCGCAACGCAACCGCCGCTCCGGTGTGCCTGACGTCGTCACCGTCCACGGCGCCCACCCGGACGCCGCAGGGGCGCCGATCCCGGAGGGCGCTTGGCCGCCTTCGACTCGCCGCGCGCCTGCGCCGGCTTCTCCCCAAGCGCCGTGCGAACTTCAAACAGCTGATCCCGCAAGCGCGCTGCGGCTTCGAAATCCAGCGCGGTGGCGGCGACACGCATGGCGATCTCGAGCTCGCCGACCAGCGTTTCGAGATCCTCACGGGAGCGTGCGGCACGCTCACCGCCCAGTGCCCGGGTGGCGGGCGCGACCCCCTCCCTTTCGGTACGTGCGTCCGCGACGCGCGTGATGAAGCGCACCTCGTCGACACTTTTGATCACCCCGTGCGGCACGATGCCGTGCGTGGTGTTGTGCTCGCGCTGAATGGCGCGACGACGATCGGTTTCGCCAATCGCGCGCTCCATCGACCCGGTGATGCGATCGGCGTAGAGAATGGCCATGCCGCTGATGTGTCGTGCGGCGCGACCAATGGTTTGGATTAGCGCCCGATCGCTGCGCAGAAATCCCTCCTGATCGGCGTCAAGAATGGCGACCAGGGACACTTCGGGCATATCGAGCCCTTCGCGCAGCAGATTGATGCCCACCAGCACATCGAACTCGCCCAGCCGCAATCCGCGCACGATCTCCATGCGTTCGATGGCATCGATATCGGAATGCATGTAGCGCACCCGCACGCCCATCTGCTGCAGATAGTCGGTCAGATCCTCCGACATGCGTTTCGTGAGGGTGGTGACCAACACGCGTTCGCCGCGCCGCTCGCGTTGGCGGATTTCGTGCAGCAGGTCGTCCACCTGCCCCTTCACCGGGCGAATCTCCAGTACGGGATCGAGCAACGCGGTGGGGCGGATCACCTGCTCCACCACCACACCCTCAGACAGCTGCAATTCGAGTTCGCCGGGCGTGGCCGACACGTTGATCAGTCGCGGCACCAACGCCATGAATTCCTCGAAGACCAGTGGGCGGTTGTCGAGTGCACTGGGCAGGCGAAAGCCGTAGTCCACCAGCGTGAGCTTGCGGGCTCGGTCGCCATTGTACATTCCGCGAATCTGCGGCAGCGAGACATGCGACTCGTCGACCACGACCAGATAGTCATCGGGGAAATAATCCAGCAGACACGCGGGACGTTCGCCCGCCTCGCGGCCGCTCAAGTGGCGCGAGTAGTTCTCGATGCCGGCGCAGGTGCCGATTTCGGCCATCATTTCCAGATCAAAATTCGTGCGCTGTTCGAGTCGTTGCGCCTCCAGCAACTTTCCCTGGTGCTGCAGTTCAGCCAATCGCGCGGTCAACTCATCACGAATCGCCAGCGCGGCGCGCTCGATCGTGGGACGGTTCGTGATGAAATGTTTCGCGGGATACACGGCCGTGCGTTCGAGCGTCGCAATCGTTTCGCCGGTGAGCGGATCGATCTTGGAGATCCGTTCGATCTCGTCGCCCCACAGTTCGAGGCGCACCGCCTGTTCCTCATAGGCGGGAAAGATTTCCACCGTGTCGCCGCGCACGCGAAAGGTGCCGCGTTCGAACGCCACATCGTTTCGCAGGTACTGGATGCCGACCAGCGCGCGGAGAATGTCATCACGCGCCACCTGCTGCCCCCTGGCCAACGACACCATCCGTTCCCGATACGCGATGGGATCACCAAGGCCATAAATGGCCGACACCGTGGACACGATCACCACATCACTGCGCTCCATCAGGGAGGACGTGGCGCGCAAACGCAGTCGATCGATATCCTCGTTGATGCTGGCGTCCTTCTCGATGTACGTATCACTCGAAGGGACGTACGCTTCCGGCTGATAGTAGTCGTAGTAGGAGATGAAGTACTCGACTGCGTTATGAGGGAAAAAACTCTTCAGTTCCCCATACAGTTGCGCCGCCAGCGTTTTGTTGTGCGAGAGCACCAGCGTGGGTCGACCCCACTGCTCGATGACATTCGCAATGGTCATCGTCTTGCCGGAACCGGTCACGCCGAGCAGCGTCTGGAAACGATCGCCACGACGCAGCGCGCTGCTCAACTCGGCGATGGCCCGTGGCTGGTCGCCAGCGGGTTGGAACGGCGATTGGAGGACAAAGGACTCGGCCATTGAATCAATATAACAGGGAATCGGTGTTTGTTCGGTACACGCTGTGCGACGGCCCGCCTACTCGTCAGCCGTGATCTTCTCCCGACGGCCGACGGCGCCTATTCCCTTCACCCGACGAGCCGCCTTCATGATGCGCTCCAAATGGGCAAGGTTCTCCACTTCAACCATGGCCGACCCACTTACCCGTCCGTCCACCGTCTTCAACTCCAGACTCTTGATGTCCGTCCCGGTCGCGCTGACGGCCGCCGCGACGTCGGCGTAGAGCCCGCGTCGATCGATTCCCTCGAGCGCGAGCCGGACCACGAACCGTTCCCCGGCCATTTCGTGCCAATCAATTTCCAGCCGTCGTTCGGGCTCGTGCACCAGCAAGAGCAGGTTGGGACAGTCTCCGCGATGAATGCTCACGCCGCGTCCGCGGGTCACATAGCCCACCACGTTATCGCCCGGTACCGGCTGACAACACTGCGAGTAGCGCACCAGCAGACCATCCGCACCCTGAATACGAATGCCCTTCCCGGTCCCCCGCACGCGATCGACAATGCGCGCCAGGGTGCTCGGTTTCGCGACCGGTTCCGGCGTATTTTCGAGTTCGGGATGCAGCGCCTTGACCACCTGCATCACGTGCACATCGCCAGCCCCGACCGACGCGATCAGGTGCGTCGCATCCTTCAACTTCAGTGTTCGCGCGATCGGGAGCAGTGCGTGATCATCCGCCTTCGGCAATCGACGACGCCGAAGTTCCCGCTCGATGATTTCGCGTCCGAGTCGCATAGCCGACGAATGCTCTTCGAGACGCAGCATCTGGCGGATCTTGTGTCGCGCGCGACCCGTGCGGACATGGGCCAGCCAATCCCGACTGGGCTTGGCGTTCGGATTGGTCAGGATCTCGACCGTTTCCGAGTTCTTGAGCTCGCGGGACAGTGGCGCGATGCGACCGTTGATCTTCGCGCCCGCGCAGCGCGCACCCACCTGCGTATGCACGGCGAACGCAAAATCGAGCGGCGTGGCACCCTTGGGCAACTGGATGACGTCGCCCGTCGGCGTGAACACGAAGATCTCGTCCTGATACAAGTCGAGCTTGAGGAACTCCAGGAATTCACCCGGCGTCTCGGCGTCGAGCTGCAGCTCCAGCACCTGCCGAAACCATGTGAGGTGTCGATCGAGTTCGTCGGAGTTCTTGCTGGACTCCTTGTACAGCCAGTGCGCCGCAATTCCGAAGTCGGCCGTGCGATGCATGTCGCGGGTGCGAATCTGGATCTCGAACAGTTGTCGACCCGGACCGAACACCGTGGTATGCAGCGACTGATAGCCGTTCGACTTTGGCTGCGCGATGTAGTCCTTGATGCGCTCCTGCACCGGCGTCCAGCCGTCGTGAATCACCCCCAGCGCGTGATAGCACTCGAGGATGTTCGGCACGATCACGCGAATGGCCAACAGATCGTAGATATCCTCGTACGGTCGATCACGCTGCTGCATTTTTTTGTAGATCGACCACAAATGCTTGGGCCGTCCGGTAACGTCCACGTCGGCGATGCCGGCATCGGTGAGGCGCTTCTCCAGCGGCTCGCGCATCTGCGCGATCAACGCCTCCCGCTCCCCCCGTTTGGACGCCACCATCTTGGCCAGCGTTTTGTATGCTTCCGGTTCGAGATGCTTGAACGCCAGATCTTCCAGCTCCCACCGCATCTTCGCCATGCCAAAGCGGTGTGCCAGCGGTGCATACAGGTCGCGTGTTTCCTGCGCGATACGTCGCCGCTTCTCGACCGCGAGCCAGTCGAGCGTCCGCATGTTGTGCAGTCGATCGGCCAGCTTGATCAGAATGACCCGCGCGTCCTTGGCGATCGAGAGCAGCAGCTTGCGATAGTTCTCGACCTGCCGCTCCTCACGCGACGACAATGGAAGATTGGCGATCTTCGTGAGCCCGTCCACGATTTGCGCGATCTCCGCACCGAACTCGCGTTCGACATCCTCGATGGTGATGTCGGTGTCTTCCACGATGTCATGCAGCAGGCCGCTGGCGACGGTGGCCGTATCCAGATGCAGATCGGCCAGAATACGCCCGACTTCCACACAATGCGAGACATACGGTTCGCCGGAATGCCGCACTTGACCCGCATGCGCCGCATCCGAGAAACGATAGGCGCGAACGAGCAGCTCGTGGTCGAGCTTCTCGTACGTGCTGTCGGCACTCGGACCGAATCCGGGAATCACATCGTGCAGCGCAACCGTCGTCACAGCAGTCCTGCCTCCGCGAAACTCATGTATCGACCGCGACCCACAATGATGTGGTCGTGCACCGGGATATCCAGCAAGCGTCCAGCCGCTACCAACTGCGCCGTGACCACGCGATCCTCAGCCGACGGCGTGGGATCACCGCTCGGATGATTGTGCACCAGGATCACTGCCGCAGCCCGCTCCGCGATGGCTTCACGAAACACCTCGCGCGGGTGCACCAGCGATGAGTTGAGCAGTCCCCGCGACACCAGCACGTCCCGCTCCAACCGATGCTGCGCATCCAACACCGCTACGTGGAACTCCTCCACCGGCAAATCTTGCAAGCGAGGTGCATAGATCGCGGCGACTTCCTGTGGCCCACGCAGCGGCACACCGGCATCCCGCGCTTCCAATGATAATCGGCGACCCAGTTCGAGCGCCGCTTGCACCGCCGTCGCCCGGGCCTGCCCTACCCCATGCACCCGCGTCAACGTTGCCAGCGGCATCGTCGCCAGCCGACCCAACGAACCGCCAGCGTGTGCCAGCACCAACTGGGCGCACTGGATCGCCGATCCCCTCGTACCCCCCGATCCCAGTATCGTCGCAATCAGCTCGGTCGTGCTGAGCGCTTGGGCACCGAGCGACCGCAATCGTTCGCGCGGTCGTTCGCTGTGCGGCATCTCTCGAATAGTTAGCGCGGGACGGCCTGACAGGCTAGTCGGAATGATCACAGAATGCTCCGGTGGGATGATATTCGCTGGGTGGTCATCCCATGATGGCGCCCTTTGCCTGCAGGAACGGTATCGCGCCATTGCCGATGTGATCACTATCGTGCGAGGAGGACCCACATCGACTTTCCGAGGCCTCGATGGGGCGGGAGCTTGGCGCGTGAGGGGGCTTTCGCGATACGATGAGGTGTACCCTTGGCTCGATACCGAGGGTTTTGAGTCGGCTGGTGGATTGCAGAATTTCAAACCGCCGGGGACGCGGAGGTCGCAGGGACCGCCTGGCGACTCATGGATTCTCCGCGAGCGCCGCACGCCCATTCAAACCGCGAAGGTCATTAACAACAGAGGCTCTTCGGGATTTCGTGTGGGTAGAAACCGCGCATTTTGAACAGTTTTAAGCGGCGAAGTGAACCACATGAACCACGGAGTACACAGAGCGCACGGAGTCCTCCGGAACTGGAAAGCCTTCGCCCATACGAAGTCCCGAAGGGGGCGCCTCGGCCGTCACTACGACGGAGAGGAACACGGCGTACCGCGGAGAACACGCGTTCCGACAGATCATCAACTGCCATCCACGGAAACGCGCGGGATGGCGGTTCAGGTCGATCAGAGCGTCCAGGCGTTCAGGCGCGCTCGGGCCACGGTACGAACACCGTAATGATTTTTCATGCCGAAGAAACGCCTGAAACAACGCTTCGCCATCATTCTGCGGTGTTTTTCAGCAACCTGCTAAGCCGTCGGACGTACAATGACAACGTCGTGCGCAACATTGAAAACGTCTTGGTAAACTCGCTTACGACAAAAGGGACGACGAAATTTCGTCGGCCCTTTCGCGAAAGCAACGCCAGACCTACAACCCGCCGGGGGGACGCGGCTTCGCGGTACGCGCCTCACCACCACCTGAGCTGCTCCCGGACGAACTGCCGCCGGACGAACTCGAACCCGAACCCGACGAACTCCCGCTTCCCGAGCTGGTTGACGTCGGCGCCGAGTACGTGATGGGCTTCTCACGCGTGTAGCCCTGTCCGTATACCGCGCGGCCGCGCGGTTCGGCGGGCTGGCTGGGACGCGTGACCACGACGATCGGTCCGTTGCCGTTGTAGTACCCGGGGCCCCAATAGCCTCCGCCGTTGGGATACCCATACCCATTGCCATAGCCATAGCGTGAACCGTACTGGTAGCCGTAGGGACTCCAGCCGTAGTAGCGATCGGCACCGTACAACCATCCCAATCCCATCATCCCGTAGCAGTAGTCCTGCACGGGCGAACACCCGCTTGCCGATGACGCCATCCGACGATCGCTTTCACGCGGCGCACGTGCGGCACGGTCGCCTTGATCGCTGCTGCCATCGTTGCGCCGCACCACAAAGGTTTTGGGATTCGACACCGCCACCATCATGTCGATCACGCGTGACGGCATGCCAGCGTCGGCCAGTCTCACCAATTCCCTGCCACTCAGGTCAAAGCCTTGCTCGCGACTGGAAAACCACGCCTCGGCGACCGTGACATCCACGAGCTTCGCCACTTCGAGCACGTCATCCGTAGTAACTGGTGCGCCAGCGGCGGCGCGCACCGAGGGCGTACCAAACAACACGCCGTCGCCGCTCGTGCGCACCCACTCGCCGCGAGTGTTGCGCGAAAACTCGGCATCCGCCACACGGTGCAGTCCACTCGCACAGATGAAGTCCGACTGCACACTGATACGCTGTCCATCCACGGTTTGCTTGACGGCGTCGCTCCCCGTGCAGCCATCGCGCGGCGGCGACAGGCGTTTGCCCGAAAGGTCGAGCAACGGACGTTCCACGATGGCGCCATCACGAAGGCCTTCCATGGCAATCCCGGTATCGCGGAACTGCGCAACAAACGTGGTAACGTTACCTCCAACCTTGACGCTCTGCGCCTGCACCCACTGTCCGTCGGCATCGATCGACATCACGCCGCTTTCCACGCGCGCAATGCCGCGTCCACAGTTGAACGTGCCGCGCAGCAGGAGCCGACGACCATCCGCGCTCCACGTGGCCGTTTCCAAGCCCGAGCAATCGTCCACCTTTTTGGCAGTCGATTGGGCTGGATCGATGATCGTGCGCTCGGTGATCGAACCGCCGGAGAAGTTCACCACGTCAACACTGGTCGCGTTGCCGCCGGGGACGATGCAAATCATGGTGGGCGCGGCCGAGATCGATTCGCCCGCCGAGACTACAGGGGTGATCGCCCCCGACGGCTTCCAGCAGCCCAACCACGGTTGCCACCGGGCATCGTGCACCGCGACGTCGCGCGACACAGTGGTCGCGGACTGCGCTGCTGTCTGCGAGCCGGAGAGCAACAACGCACCAAGCACAGACAAGGCAGGCGCGCGATTCGCCGCTACAGGAAAGAGTCGCATGGGCACGCTCAGAAGCGAAGGTGGAGTCCAGTGGTGAACGACAGTCCGGATAGATCAATGCGATCGAAGCCTACGAAATCTGTACCCATGGGGGCCCGCGCGCGATCATATCGCCCCTCGGCAACCAGCCCCACTCTGGCCGACAACGAATAATTGACACCCGCCGAACCGTAGGCCATGGATGTCCAACCTGACGACTCAAGGGTGGACGGAAACACATCAAGGTTCGCAAAGTCTACAAAGTCGCCGCTTTGTCGAAATGCGTAATACATCAATCCGCCGCCTGCGGCCACGTACGGCGTGATCCTGGACGGCACCCACGCAAACTTTCCGAGTGATCGGCCCGGTGCCGTGAGATACAGCTTGAGACCGGCGGTCACGGGCGCTCGGCGAAACATCGTCTGCTGTTCGATGGGCAGGTCGTTGTTGTCGACGAAGTCCCGGTACTCCGACCCGGTCTCGCGCGCACTGACGGCGACCCCCAACTGAAACGCGACACGTCGGGTAATCGCGACGTCCAAGTCGGCCGCGGCCGACACTCCCGCAAAGTCGCCGCGATTCACCGTGAGCTTGTCGGACGTGAAGGCAAAAACTTTGCTGTCAGCCGAGGGGCGCGCCATCCCGAGTCGCAGCGAAAACGACCCCTGCGGCGCACGAAACAGGAAGCCGTCTCCGGAACCGCTTTGCGCGACCAGGGCACGTGGAACAATCGTCGAGTAAGCGACCAACAGCGCGGCGACTATCCAGCTGCTGCGTACAAGTCTGTTCATTCCTCGAGCTCCGGCGAGCGGCGTTGTAAGTACAACCGGTTTCCAATCGGTACATCTGTACCAAAGATGGGTAATCTCTGGAAAAGCGCAAGAGGCACCCATAGGCGCGTCGCTACAGGTTGGCCCCGTGGCACTTCTTGAACTTCTTACCAGACCCACAGGGACAGGCATTGTTCCGGGGGGTATTCTGCCAGCCGCCCGGAAGGGCTCCCCCGCCGGCCTCGAGCGACCGCAACGCTCCGGCGCCCACGATGGCCGGCGTTCCCCGTGCGACGGTACGCGGAGCCGCCGACAGGTCGCCGTTCCCCTTTAGCGGTTCGGTACCGCCCGCGTCGAACTCGGCGGCGGGCACGTCCTCGAGAATCCCCATGGCATTGAAGCGTTTGGTTGGGCGACCGTCGGTGAGGCGGTTGTCCTGAGTTGCGGGCGGCTGGAACGACTCCTGCGGTGCCTGATCAAACACCAACTGCGCCTTCAGGAACCGCTCGGTGAATGTGTTTGCCAGGTCGTGCATCAGGTCGACGAACATGACGTAGGCGTCCTGCTTGTACTCCACCAGTGGGTCCTTCTGCCCCCACGAGCGGTAGTGAATGGATGCGCGCAGCTGGTCGAGGTCGTAGAGGTGATCCTTCCACTTTTCATCGAGCACATTGAGCATCACGAGGGCCAGCAACCGACCGCCAAAGCCCTGCCCCGATTCATCGGTAACCGCGTTCAGACTGGTGAGTTTCGCCTCGAAGGCCAGTCGGCCGGCGTTGCCCGCTGTCGACTGCGCGACATCCAGCGACGCGGGCTTCACGTCGGCCGTGAACTCCGGCACCTGCAACATGTAGTGCATGAGCAGATCCTGTTGCACGTACTCGAAGTCCCACTCTTCGGGACGATCGAATGTGGCCAGTGCCTGCTCGACCCGCCGCTGCACGCCGCGGTCGATCATCTTCAGCGATTCCGCCTTGAGCTCCTCGCCGCCGTCAAGCGCGAACGCCCGTAACGAGTAGATCACCTCGCGTTGCTGGTTCATCACGTCGTCGTATTCAAGCAATCGCTTCCGAGACTGGAAGTTCTGCAGTTCGACGCGTTTCTGCGCTTGCTCGATGGAGCGCGTGATAAGCGGATGCGTCAGCACTTCGCCATCCTCGGCGCCCATGCGATCCATCAGTTTCGCGATGCGATCGGACCCGAACAGGCGCATCAAGTCGTCTTCCAGTGACAAGAAGAACTGCGACGCTCCCGGATCGCCTTGACGTCCGGCACGGCCACGCAGCTGTCGATCGATACGACGCGACTCGTGACGCTCAGAGCCCACGATATGCAGTCCGCCCAATTCATCGAAGTCGATCTTTTTGCCATCGGGATCCATCATGGTTGATGGACGCGAATCGGTCACGCCCGCGCCGAGTTTGATGTCGGTGCCGCGGCCTGCCATGTTCGTGGCGATCGTGATCGCACCGGGCTGACCGGCGTCGGCCACGATTTCTGCTTCGCGCTGGTGATACTTGGCGTTCAGCACCGCGTGCTTGAGACCGGCGCGGGTGAACAGTCGCGACAGCGTTTCGGAGGCATCGACGCTCGCGGTCCCCACCAGCACCGGGTAGCCCAACTCGTGCAGTCGCTTGGTCTCTTCGACGATGGCGTTGTATTTCTCCCGTCGCGTTTTGTAGACGAGATCCTGTCGGTCATCGCGCGCGATAGGGCGATTCGTGGGGATCACGGAGACGGCGAGACCATAGATCTGGTGGAACTCGTTCTCTTCCGTTTCGGCCGTGCCGGTCATGCCGGCCAGCTTTTCGTACATGCGGAAGTAATTCTGGATCGTGATGGTGGCGAGTGTCTGTGTTTCGCCCTTCACCTGCACGCCTTCCTTGGCTTCGACGGCCTGATGCAGCCCCTCACTCCACCGCCGGCCTGGCATGGTACGTCCCGTGAACTCATCCACGATGAGCACCTGCCCTTCCTGCACCACGTAATTGACGTCCTTGTCGTACAGTGCGTGCGCGCGCAGCAACTGATGAATGATGTTCAGCCGCTCGCTTTTCGTGGCGTACTCCCGTTCGACGGCATTCCGCTGTTCGAGGCGTTCGGGCGCGCTGAGCTCGTGGTTCCTGTCCAACTGGCCGATGGTCGTGGCAATGTCGGGCAGCACGAAGGCGTCGCGATCATCCGGCGAGAGCCAATCCAGCCCCTGCTCGGTGAGATGCACTGTGTGTCCCTTCTCGTCCAACACGTACAACAAGTCATCTTCGAGATCCCGAAACTGCTGCTTGCTGGCCGGCAGTTTTCGATCCGCGAGGTGATCCAGTTCCATGCGCTGCACCAACTGCTTGACGCCTTGCTCCTGCAACGTCTTCATGAGCCGCTTGTTCTTGGGCCCACCCATTTGCGCCTTGTACAGCTTCAGCGCTGCCGTCGCAGTGTCACCACTCTCGAACGCCCGCTCGCCGTCGCCGGCCAACGTGTTCACGAGATCGGATTGTCGCCGCACCAGACGCACCACCGACGCGTTGAACTCCGCGTACTGCCCGTCGCTTTCGTTGCCCACCGGACCGGAAATGATCAACGGTGTGCGCGCTTCATCGACCAGGATGGAGTCGACTTCATCGATCATGGCGAAGATGTGCTGCCGCTGCACGCGCTGGTCGAGGGTGGTGACCATGTTGTCGCGCAGATAATCGAAGCCAAACTCGTTGTTCGTGCCGTAGGTGATGTCGGAGCCATACACTTCCCGACGCTCCCACGAGCCGGGCTCGGTGTCGTCCAGGCAACCCACGGTGAGCCCCAGCCACCGATACAAATGCCCCATCCACTGCGAGTCGCGCCGCGCGAGATAGCTGTTCACGGTGACGAGATGCGCACCGCGCCCCGGCAGCGCATTCAGATACAGCGGCAGCGTGGCCACCAGCGTCTTGCCTTCACCTGTGGCCATTTCGGCGATCCGACCGAGGTGCAACTGAATACCACCAATCAGTTGCACTTCGTAGGGGACCATGTCCCATGTGAGATCATGGCCGGTCACCACCACGTTGGTGCCCTTCAGGCGGCGACACGCCTCGCGCACGGTGGCGAAGGCCTCGGGCAGAATTTCATCGAGGAATTCCGCGATGGCGGTGCGCAGTTCGGCTTCGGCGCCGCCGCGTCCATCCAGCCCGTGCAACTCGGCGTCGATGCGCTCGCGTTCCGCGAGGTCGGCGGCCGTGCGCTTGACGGCCTTGAGTTCGTCGATGCGCGCTTCGATCGGACCCGTGCGATCCGCCAGCATGGCGCGAAACTTGACGGTCTGACCCTGCAGTTCGGCGTCGGAGAGTCCGGCCAGTCGTACTTCGATCGCCACGATATCGTTGATGATCGGCTGGACGCGCTTGCGCTCACGCTCGTGACGCGTTCCGAATATTCGGCCAATAACCTTGTTCAGCATGCGGACCTCTAAAGGTGTCGGGGGGCGCCGGGACAGTGGCGTCCGTCGCACCGTCAGGCGCGCGCGGAGACGTCCTCTGCCACCGAGTCCCGGAGATACAATCCAGCGGACGCGATGTAGTCGGCCACGGCGTCGGTCACGAAGCCCCTGATGGAGCGACCCGCACGCACCCGTGCCCTGATCTCGGTTGATGACACATCCACCCGGCGTACGGCCAGATGCTGTACCGGGAGGCCCGGCGCGTCGTGCTGTGTGGAGGGCACATCGGCACCTTCGTTGACGAAGTCTCGTCGCAGAATGACCAACCGCGCCATCGAACGCAGCCGCTCCGGTTCCCGCCATTGCGGCAACGTGGCGACTACATCCTCTCCAATCAGCAAGTAGAGTTCCGCCGTCGGCTCGCACCGTTGAAGGCTCTCCACCGTGTCAACCATGTATGATAACCCGCCCCTCTCGATTTCGATGGGGTCCACCACCATTCCCGGCACCCGTTCGAAACAGCGCAGCACCATGTCCAATCGATGGTTGGCTGACGTGTGCTGCCCCTGCTTGAGCGGCTGTTGCGCCGCCGGCACGATCAGCAGTCGGTCGAGTGACAGCGCCGCGACCGCGTCCTGGGCCACGAGGAGATGTCCCACGTGTGGCGGATCGAAACTGCCGCCGAAAATACCCAGGCGCATGTGGCTACCCTTGGGGCGGTGGCGTCAGCGCGGGCCAGGTCGCGCGTAGGCCACCGGCGATGTCACCGTGTCCGGCGGCGTTTTGGCGGGAGTCGCGACGGCTTTGTCGGCCGTTGGCGCACCGCACACCAGTTTCACATCGGCGTCACCCGGGTAGGCCTTCCACATGGCGGCACAGGTTTCGGCGGCGTCTTCTTTCCAGCGGATCTTCGTGTACAACTCGTGAAGACGGAGCCATGACAGTCTCGCTGCCTTCGTATTGGGATACGTGGTGACAACATCCTTGAAGTAGATGATTGCCGGATCGATGGACTTGCGGACCCGCTGGTAGTGCACCCCAGTCAGGTAGTCCTTGTCGGCGAACCACTCATCAAGCTGCAGGATGCGCGCCTGCGCGTCGGCAATCTCTTTCGAGTCGGGGTACGACGACAGCAGGGCGCGAAGGATCGACACGGCCTTCTGACCGTTCTCCGGATCCAACGACGGTCGCCGCCACAGTCTCTGATAGCTTCGCCCAACGCCCAACATCGACGTCGGCGCCAGTGAGTCGTCAGGAAACCCGTCGGTCACCCGTTGGAACGCCTGCGCGGCCAGTAACAACTCACCGCGCTTTTCGTGCGACATTGCCAGATAGAAGATGGCCGGCGCCAGCAACGGATCGCGTGCTGACAGGTCGTTTGTCAGTCGCTCAAACCCCAGCTGCGCGTTCTCCCAATGCTTGCCCTCATATTCAATCAACGACGCTCTGAACAGCGCCTCGGGGTTGGCAAAATTCTGCGGCTTGAAACCGCCCGAGCAGGCAGCCAGCGAGGCAGCCATGCTCAGAAGGAGCAGGATGCGCCATTCGAGGCGCGTCGGGGGGAGAGAACCAGCCGGGCAAGTCATGCGGAGCATGTTACCCAAACGGAACGCGTGGGATCCCCCCACACGGTGATCGCACCGGGGCTCACGGCGTGACATTGACCGCCCGTCCGCTGGACGCCAGTCCGATGACTCGCGCCCGGCCGGCGTGCGTGTTCGCCGTGACGTTGCGGGTATCCACCACGAGGGTGGCATGGTCCACCACCCGCTGATAGTCCACGGCCTTGTGGTCGGTAATGATCACCACCGCATCGGCCCAACGCAGCATTTCATCCGACAGCTCGACGCCCTTGCGC
>JANMRE010000622.1:0-15257 GCA_031370885.1 Gemmatimonadaceae bacterium | reverse complement strand
CACCTGCTGAAACGTGCCGTTCATCCACGCGGTGCGTGCCAGAGGCAGGTTGGTTGACGCGGTCATTCCATTGAAGTTGTTCTGCAGCCCGCCCACGTGACTCATCAGTTCGCGCAACGTGACCGTCTTGTACTCGGCGCGTGTGGTGGCCGCCAAGTCCGGGAATGCTTGTTCCACTGTGCGATCCCACGACAGAACGCCCGCGTCCACGGCCATTCCGGCGAGCATTCCCGTGATGGCTTTCGTATCGGAACCAATGTGCCATTTGTCGGTGACAGTTACTGGGAGCCCGCCAGTGATACGACGCGAACCACCAACGCCAATACCCACCAGTCCTTCGCGGCTCACGATGGCCGCGCCCAACGCCGGCACGTCGCGGGTCTGACGGATGGAATCAACCAAGGCGGAGAGATTGGCGACGCTGCCCCGAACGCGAGTTGTGCCAGAGCGCCCTTCGCTGGTGGCGGTAATCGTGACGGTCCCGGGCAGCAGCATGTTCACGACGCCTGTCGACGAAACGGTCGCCACCGTTGGCGCTGACGATTGCCACGTCACGGTTCGGTTGGTGAGCGATTGACCGGCCGCGTCGCGCGGCGTGGCGAGTAATGTGCCAGTCGTGCGAATCGGAATGTCGGTGCTGTCAACAGACATGACGACCGACGCCACCGGCACCGCGAGCACGGTGACTGTCGCCGATCCGGTTCGGCCTTCACTGGTGGCGCTGATACTCGAGGTGCCCGGTGCGACCGCCGCAACTTGTCCGCTCGCCGTCACCGTGGCCACACTGCCATTGGACGTCGCCCATGTCACGGTGCGGCCGCTGAGCACGGCGCCGCTCGCATCGCGCGTTTCGGCAGTGGCAACGGTGGACTGTCCCACTGTGAGACTGGATGCGCCCAAGGCTACGGCGATCGAGGCTACGGGTGCCGCTGTCACCGGCGGCGGTGTGGTGGGGCCTGCCGAATCGCCGCCGCCACAGGCGGAAAGGAGTGCGATCAAGGCAAGTCGTGCCAGCAACATGAGCGGTCGTGGACGATCGGCGGACTGGAGTGTGCGGCGCATGGGGATGTCCTGCACGGGTAATTGGGAGAGTACTCACCCCTTATTCCGCGCAAAGCGCACCGAAAGCGGGCCACCGGCGGCCAAGGCGCTTCGGTACTGAGGCCATTCAAGATCCCCAGCGGTGTGCTACCACACCGTTTTCACACCGTAGCACCTGCGCCGCCGCCGTGCACCAGGTAGGCCTCAACCATGATGAGGCTCCGATCACCGGACATCCGGATCACGTTGAGCAGACGGTCCATTTTGTTGACCTCTTCCAACTGCTCATCCACAAACCATTGCAGGAACCCCTGGGCGAGATAGTCGCGCTCGTTGGCGGCAATATCCATCAGGCCGCGAATCTGTCCCGTGACTTCCAGTTCCCAGTTCAGCGCCGCCTCGACCGCCGCTTCGGCTGAGGGGAACGTGTGCACCGGCTCGCGCACCGCGGGAATGCGCAGGTCACCTTTGGTGTCCAGCACGTAGTGCAGCAGTTTCTGCGCGTGCTCACGTTCTTCGTCGGCCTGCTTGAAGAACAACGTGGCCAGTTGCGACAAGTTGGCCTTTTGAAAATGCGCGGCAATGGCATAGTACTGCAGACTGGCCGCCAACTCATTGCCAATCTGGGTGTTGATGGCTTGGGCGAGCGCGGAGCTGATCACTGAGTAGGAAGTAGGAAGTCGGGAGTCGGAAGTACGGTTTACTGCAGTATAAAGTACTTCTTACTGCAGTAGGGAGTACTTCTTACTCAGTAACGAGTACTTCCGACTGCCGATTTCCTACTGCCTACTTCTATCGGTACCCGGAACGGCGTCTTTACGTCGAATACGGTGACGTCCAGCATCGCTCGCAGCGGTCGTGTGGGCGTCCAGGTAAAATCGTACGTTTCGCCCACCCCAATGCGACGCAACGTTGAAGGTTGCTCGCTCCGACGGGTCGCGGGGAGGTCTGCGCCGTCTTTGGCACGGGGGCGCCAGCGCAGCGGAATCGAGTCCGTATGTAAGAGCGCCTCGCCCGATGCGGCCTCGCCGATGTTCACAAAGCGCAGCCGATAGGTTGTTCCCACACGCAGCCGCAGCGGCGCGGCGGTGCGTGCACCGTTCAGCGTGGCCGCGCGCTTTCCCCCGACAATCGCGTCGCCGATAATGAACAGGAGATCCGTCGCTGGATCGAATCGTTGGCCCGGCTCCAACACGATCAGCGGTCCGAACATGCCGGCAGTGAGCTGGTCTTCCTCCTCCATGTGCGGGTGATACATAAACGTCCCCGCCCGCGGCGGCGTCATCACCGCCACAAACGAATCACCCGGCGCAATCATCGGTGCGCGACGCGCATCGGCGCCACTCCATCCCGACACGCCGTCGTAATAGCTCTCGAGCTCCATGCCGTGCCAGTGGACGCTGGTCGGCTCCGGCAGTCGATTGATCACCGTGATCGCAGTGCGTTGGCCACGCGTGAGCACCAGCAGCGGCCCCGGCACGTTGATGGAGTCGGGCCGAGGCGCGATGTCGCCCCGCTGCAGCGCATAGCCCCGCGCGCGTGCCGTGTCGTCGATGGCGGGTGCCGACGACTGTTGGGCGAAGAGTCGCAGTCGTTGTGCGACAACACCCACCGACGGGGACGCGGCGTTTGTCGTCCCGCGTTCGCGCACAGCGATGCCCATCACCAGTCCCGACATTGAACGCGTGACGTGTGACGAAGCGTCGTGCATATCGGCCATGGTCACGCGCACGGAATCGGGGCGCGCCGGAAACGGCACCACATGAAACACGATGTGGCAGTGAAACAACCAGTTCCCCGCGCGCGTGGGTACCCACTGCACCTGCGCGGTCGTTCCCTGCGAGAGGCATTCGGTGACCTCAGTGCGTCGGGCGTCGGCCGCGTACGTGGTATCCGTGCGGCCGTCACCTTTGGCCAGCGCCGTGAAGTGAAACCCGTGCAAATGCATCGGGTGCGGTGTGTTCGTGGCGTTGAGCCAACGCCAGCGCACCGTGTCGCCTGTGGCGTAGTGCAGCGGCTCGGTGTGCGGCCACGACAGCCCGTTTACTGCCAGGTCGAACACGTCTTCGCGGGGCCCGGGGCTGATGGTGTCGGGCACAATGTCGAGTGTGGTGATCACGAACACCCGCTCACTTGTATCGGGCGTCACTCCCGCCGCGTCCACCACGATGGCTCCGGCCAGCGGACCGTCGCGCCCCTCGGAGTGTTCCATGCGATCGCCACTGGTGCGCGCCCAGTACAAATACGTGCCAGCAGTCGACGCAACGAAGTAGGCGGTTCGCGTCTCCCCTGCCCTCACCTGCAGCGTATCATCTCCACCAGCACCAGGTCGCAGTCCGTGCACCACCATCGTTGAATCGGCGAGACTGTTGGTGACGCGGATCTCCACCACCGTGCCGGTGGACACGCGCAGCAATGGTCCAGGAATGCGCGGCACGCCGTCTGGTGCGGCAAACGCCTGAACCGTGAGCGCACGGTCGACGTCCTTGTCGGGGCGCCAGACGGCCCGCGTGGCGTTGAGCATGAACACCAGCGTGTCACCGCGGTTGGTACCACCGGCCACACGATTGTCGTTGGGGACGACGGTGGGGGGCGCGGCATTGGGCGAGGCGACGCTGCAGCCGAGTAGCGCACACACTACCAAGCCTGCGGGAGCCAAAGGCGTTCGTGATCGACAGAGCATCAATCAATAGTCGCGCCGCGTTCTGCAACCCGCCATGAGGCCAGGAACGTGCATGGGCATGGTATGGCACGCCGCCGCTGAACGTGCCACATTCTTGGAAAGCGCACCTCTCCCCTTCCGAAGACTGCCGATGACCACCACTCGTGTGTCGTTCCTGCCTGCCATCGTAAGCATCAACATTGCGATCGCGGTTGTCGCCCTGCCCTTCTCGATGCTGTCGGCGCAGCCGAGTTCCGGCGCCGCGCCGTCCGCTGCCGCCCCCACGAGTGGCAGCGCACGAAAAGTCCTCAACCTCGAGGACTACGGGCGGTGGAATCGCATCAACTCGGCGTCTATTTCCAACGACGGCAAGTGGACGACGTTCACGTATACGCCCAATGACGGTGAGCCGACGCTGCACGTGAAGTCGGTGGACGGCGACAAGGAATACTCGACGTCGCTGGGCACTGCCGGCGGTGGAGCAGGACGCGCCGGTGGCGGCGGTGGACGCGGTGGAGCGGGCGGCGGTAACGCTCCGCAATTCTCCGACAACTCGCGTTGGATTACCTACTTCGTGAATCCCCCCGATCGCACTGCCGGGCGCGGCGGACGAGGCGCCGGTGCCCCGCCAGCGGCTGGACGTGGAGCACCACCGGCTGCGGTGACGCCTGGGCACCTCGAATTGCTCAACCTGGCCACCGGTGAGAAGACGTCTCTCCCGAATGCGAGTTCGTGGAAGTTCTCGTCCGGTTCGCGATGGCTGGCAACGCGACTGAACAAGGCGCAGGCCGACGCGAAGCACAATGGCGCGGATCTCATCGTGCGCGATCTCACCGCGGGCGTCAATCGCCTGATCGGCAGCGTCAATCAGTATGAGTTTGACGACGCGGGAAAATTGCTGGCCTACACGGTGGATGCAGCAGAGCGTCTGGGCAACGGCATTTATCTGCTCGATCCCGCTACGGGCGACACGCGACAGTTGGATGCCCTGTCGGCCGACTACGAGCAGCTCACGTGGAGCAGCAAGAGCACGAATCTGGCCGTGCTCCGCGGCGACAAGGCGAAGGACATGAAACAGAAAACCAATGCGCTGCTCACCTGGAGTGGACTCGGGAACAGCGAAATGCAGGCGATGGTATTCGAACCGGCCAAGGTGATGTCGTTCCCGAAGGGTATGGTGCTGAGCGAGTACACGGCCCCACGCTGGAGCAAGGACGGGTCGCGTGTATTCGTTGGCATCAAGGAGCAGGAGCCCGAGATACCGGCTTTGGATTCCACCAAGGCCAACGTGGACGTGTGGCACTGGAAGGACGCGCAGCCGCAATCGCAACAAATCGTGCAAGTGGCGCAGCTTCGCCGCGCAACCTATCCCGCAGTGTTCTCTTTGCGCACGGGCACGTTCGTGCGGTTGGGCGATGACAGTATGCGCACCGTGACCATGGCGGCGAACGCCAATGTGGGTGTCGGTCGCAATGACGTGGCCTATCGCGGCGAGGTGGCGTGGGGCGGCAGCCGCGCCGATCTGTACAAGGTTGACGCCACCAGCGGCGCGCGCACGCTCATCGACAAAGGCCTGTCACGCACCTACGGCACCTCACCCGATTCCCGATGGTTTTTGTATCTCAAAAACAAGCAGCTGCGCGCATTCAATCTGGAGACCGCGAACGCCGAACAACTCGATGCGTCGCAGATTTCGGGCAAGAGCTTTGTGAACGAAGACGACGACCATGCCTACGAGAAACCGATCTGGGGCGTTGGTGGATGGTCGAGCGATGGGAAGTTTGTGTTGCTGTACGACAAGTTCGATGTCTGGCAGGTGCCGCTGGATGGCGGCCGAGCCACCAATCTCACGCAGGGCGTCGGCCGGGCGCAGGCCGTGCAATTCCGTGTGGTGCGACTGGATGCGCCGGGTGCTGGTGGCCGAGGTGGTCGGGGCGGCGGCGGCGGTGTGGCCGACGCCGACGAGAACGGGGTCGATCTTGGCAAGCCGGTGATACTGTCGGCCTATGGCGATCGTACCAAGAAGTCGGGCTATTGGAAGGTGAGCGCGGGTCAGGCACCCACACCAATCATTTGGGCGGACAAGAACATCGGCGGCGCGATGAAGGCGGACAGCGCCGATCGCCTTGTGTACACGCAGCAGGACTTCGCTGAGTTCCCCGACTACTGGGTGTCGAACAGCGTGTTCGCGTCGCCGAAAAAGATCACGGACGCCAATCCGATTCTCGCCGAGTACACGTGGGCCAGCAAGAAAGTGTTGATCGACTACACGACCTCGAAGGGGAAGAAGCTGCAGGGCACGTTAATGCTGCCGCCCGATTATCAGCCCGGCAAGAAGTATCCCATGCTGGTGGAATTCTACGAGATCATGTCCAACACGCACAACAACTTCTCCACGCCGGGGTACAGCAACAGTCCGCAGTTGTCCACCTACGCCAGTAACGGCTATCTCGTGTTTCAACCCGACATGGTGTACGAGATTGGCACGCCTGGATCGTCGGCGCTCGATTGCATGACGAGTGCCGTGAAGCAAGTGATCGCGCTTGGCTACGCCGATCCGAAACGCATTGGATTGCATGGGCACAGCTGGAGCGGGTACCAGTCGTCCTACATTGTCACGCAGACCGACATGTTTGCGGCGGTGGTAACCGGCGCACCGCCCACCAACCTGATCAGTTTCTACAACGAGTTGTACAAGAGCACGGGTACGGTGCAGCAAGGCATCACCACGGTGGGACAGGTGCGTATGGGTGCCAACGTCACACCGTGGAACGCGCATGATTTGTATGAAGATCAGTCGCCCATTTTTCACGTCCGCAACATCAAGACGCCGTTGTTGATTCTGCAGGGCATGGAAGACGGTGCAGTGGACTATGTGGAAGGGTTGCAGTTCTTCAACGCGGCGCGGCAAAACGGGAAGCAGGTCATTCTGTTGTCGTATCCGGGCGAGGCGCACAACCTCATCAATCGGGACAACCAGAAGGACTTCACCATTCGGATGAAGCAGTTCTTCGATCACTACCTGATGGACAAGCCGGCGCCCAAGTGGATGACGGACGGACTGGGGCAGGTCGGGAAAGGAGTGATACCAGAGTAGGCAGTAGGAAGTCGGCAGGGGGAAGTACGTTGTACTGCAGTACGGAGTACTTTCTACTGCAGTAAGGAGTACTTTCTACTGCAGTAAACAGTACTCCCGACTGCCGACCGCCGACTGCCTACTCTGTTATGCGCCTTTCCCTCGACCTCGTCTTCGCTCTCGCGATCCTCGGCGCTGGTGCCCGCGTCAGCGCCCAGCCCGCGCCGCCACTCACCGCCGCGCCTGTTTTCACGAACGGCATGGCGCAGGTCGTCCCGGCGTTTCAGGACACCACGAAGTGGATTCGTCACGACCTGTGGGTCGAGACGGATTTCGACACCGATCGCGATGGCAGGAATGACCGCGTCCACGTGGACGTCACGCGACCTGGTCAAACGGAGACCGACGGGCTCAAGGTATCCATTGTGTATGGATCGAGTCCGTACTTTGCAGGCACGTCACGCGACGATTCCAACTGGGACGTGAAGCAGGAGCTCGGCGCGCCCTCCCCAGCGCGTCGCCCGTTGGCCGCGCCACCATATCAACCCAATCGTCGTCGCATTTCCAACGCGCTGGTGAACGAGTGGGTGCCGCGCGGTTTCGCAGTGGTGCACTCCGAAGCCACCGGAACGGGGTTGTCGCAAGGCTGTGCCACGGTTGGTGATTATCCCGAACGCGCGCCCATGAAGTTCGTGATCGACTGGCTGAACGGCAGCGCCAAGGGGTACACCACGCCCACCGGCAGTGACGAAGTACGCGCAACGGGTTGGTCCACCGGCAAGGTGGGCATGATTGGCACATCGTACGAAGGCACGTTGCCACTGGCTGCTGCAACGACGGGTGTGACAGGACTCGAGGTGGTTGTGCCGGTGTCGCCCAACACGTCGTACTACCACTACTATCGCGCCAATGGCCTTGTGCGCTCACCCGGCGGTTATCTGGGGGAAGACGTGGACGTGCTGTATGACTTCATTGTGAGCGGCGATCCCGCCGTGCGCGCGAAATGCGACACGATCTGGCGGGACGGCATCATGGCGGGACCGAAGGGTCAGGATCGTGTGACAGGCGACTTCAACAACTTCTGGGCCTCGCGTGATCTGTTGCCGCATGTGAAGAATATCAAGGCGGCCGTGCTGTTGGCCCATGGGTTGAATGACTACAACGTCACCCCCGATCACAGCGTACGCATCTACAACGAAATGAAAGCGCGCGGCTTGCCGGTGTCGATCTATCTGCATCAGGGTGGACATGGCGGCAATCCACCGGCAGACATGATCAACCGCTGGTTCAGTCACTACCTGTACGGCATAGATAACGGTGTCGAACGAGAGGCGTCGGCGTGGATCGTGCAGGACGCGGGCGCGCAGGCGCCGGGTGCGGTGGCGGCAACACCCGCTCGTGGTCGTGTGGCCACAGCCCCCACACCGTTCGCCTCATTCCCCGTTCCGGGTTCCGTGCCGGTTTCCTTGCGTCCAACAGCCGGTGGTTCGCGTGTCGGAGCGCTGTCGTTCACGAACAGCGGCACGGGTACTGAAAAACTCATCGACGATGTCGCGTTCAGCGGCAGTGCGCTCGCCAGTGCGTCGCAGTCGCCCAATCGGCTGCTGTATGCCACGCCCATTCTTACCGATACCGTGCACATCTCGGGAACGGCGCGCGTCACGTTGCGCGTGTCATCGAGTGTGTCGGCCGCCAACCTGAGTGTGTGGCTGGTGATGTTGCCGTACGATTCGGCGCGTGCCGGGTCGCAGAGTCACGTGGGCAGCATAACCCACGGGTGGGCAGATATTCAGAACGCCAAGTCGCTCAAAAAGGGTGGCGTGTATGCGTCGACCAGGTCCGGCAAGGCACTCCGGCCGGGTAAGTTCTACGATCTCACGTTCGATCTCGAACCGGACGATGAATTCGTCCCGGCGGGGAAGCAGCTTGCCGTCATGATCATGTCGAGTGATCGCGAGTTCACGCTGTGGCCCAAGGCGGGCGCCGAGTTGACGATCGATCTCGCGAAGTCGAGTTTCTCGATTCCGATTGTTGGTGGAGTGGGGGCGCTGCAGCAGGCCGGCATGCGCTGAAACAGGTCGTGGCATTTGCTGCCGCACGCCAGACTGAAAGGCCCAATCCGTCACACGGCTGGCATTCAGTATTTCAAAAGCGCCGTCCCCGGCGGGCATCGGTGACACCAGCACCCGCTCAGGCGTGTTTCTGGTTGCAAGCGTGTCTCCCTGCACTCCGGAACGCTTCATGACCGTATCACGATCGGACCAGCAGAAGGCGGTCTGCCGGGCGCGAAAGGGCTTCGCGCTCGAGACCGTCCTCATGCTGCTCATCATGTTCTCCGTCATCATTCTCGCCGGTTTGTCGGCGGTGACGACGGTTGCGCGTACATCCGACGCAGACTATCGCGGGGCGCGCGCGTCATATGCTGCCGAAGGCGGCGCCGACGACGTGATTTCGCAGCTTGACGACGCGATGAGCGACGGGATCATCAGTTCGGAAGAGATTGGCGCGCTGCAGACACCCGTGGTGGCCGGCTACCGCATGTCCAGGTCGGTGCTCACCATGGGGTTGCCAGTGGCGCGAACCATCGCGTCCGGCCCGTACGCAGGGCTGTACTCGCTGAACCAACCCATCGACATCCTCGTCACGGCGCGCGACTCGTCGGGCAGCCGCGCGACGGCGGTCGTGTCCGTGAACGCGCTGACGATTCCACTCTTTCAGTTCGGCGTGTTTTACGAACACGATCTGGAGATCCTCAATGGCCCGCCGATGACGTTCGCGGGTTGGGTGCATACAAACGGCAACCTCTATCTCTCGTCGAACAACAGCAATTTCCTGAGTGTGCTCACCACACCGGACAGCGTGTTCTGGAACCGCAAAGAGTCCAACATGGCGTTGCCCGGTGTTGCCATCAACAATGCCGCCGGCACTTCAGTGCCCCTGGATTTTGATTCCCGCGCGCTGTCCGCTTCCGCATTCAAGGCGCGAAGCGAGGCGCAGTTTGACGGTCGGCTCATGACCAGCGCGTTTGGCGTAAAGCCGCTCAAGCTGCCATTGCCGAGCGCCCTGCCAGCCGTCACACTGGTCTTGCCCCGAAACGGCGGGGACAGTCCGACCGTGCGAAAAATCAAGATGGCGTGGAAGGCCGACTGGTATGTCACGGTGAAGACCGGCGTGTTCCAGATCGCCGATACCAGTGTCATGAAGGCACAATTCTGCGACTCGCTGGTGATTGAGCGTTCGGGAAGCCTGACGGTTCCGTCTGCCTCCGTGTGCCGTCGCATCTTCAAGCCGAGAGTAAACGCCTTCTACGAGGGCCGGGAGGACAAGCGCCCGGATCTCGTTGACGTGTATCTGGATTCGCTGCGACTGTGGTCGGACAGCGCGCCAGCCTCTCGCTCACCGCGCGTGCTGTATATCGAGTTCATCAATCCGATAGTCGCCAACGGCACCAACGACTACCTCGCCGTTCGCCTGCGCGGTGGCGCGACGCTGCCACTTCCGCGTGTGGCAGGCGATACCGGTGGCCTCAGCGTCGTGACCGACCGACCGCTGTATATACTGGGTGACTACAATTCCAACGTCTGGCGGCCCGCGGCCCTGATGGCAGATGCGGTCACGTTTCTCAGCAATCCGCCAAACCCTGCCATGTTGAACGCGTCGCCTGAGCCCATGGCGACACAGTGCGCGTCGCTCGCTGGCTGGTGTGATGACATGCAGCAGGATATGCATCAACGAATTTCCGCTGGATCAACCGTCAAGGCGGCGATACTAGCCGGTCATTCGCCCACACCATGCGACCACGCGCGGGCCGGATGTGTCGCGCCGCCCTATGGCGGCGGTCTTGAGAACTTTCCGCGCTTCCTGGAAAACTGGAGTGGCGTCGCGTTCACGTACACGGGTTCGCTCGCGTCCCTGTTCTTCAGCGCCCATGCCAGCGGCCTCTGGGGCAACTCGGTCAACGTCGGCTACGCTGACCTCGGCTATTACTCGCCGCCCATTCGACAGTGGAGTTTCGATGTGAACTTCCGATTCCCCGATCGCCTGCCACCGGGCACGCCGTCAGTGGGAACCGTGTTGCAGACCGCCTTCCGTCCATTGTACTGAGGAACGCGTGCACGTAACGAACGCAGTCGCATCCCGCCGCGGGTACTCCCTGATTGAACTCCTTGTGGTCACGGTGGTCGTGGGGATCATGTTGACGATCTTCGGGTCGAGGTTACGCATTTCGCCCGAAACCGAAGTGCAGTTGGCCGCCACGCAATTGGCGCAGGACCTGGACCTCGCGCGTACCCGTGCCCTGTCCACTCGCAGTCTCGCGCGTGTGCGGTTTTCAACGGGTTCGGGCAACTACACGGGCTACCTCGATGACGACAACGATGGCGCCATTGGGCAGACGCTATCGGAGCGCGATGCCTTGCGCGCGTTCGGCACGCGCGCACTGCCGCTGCACATTGCGTTCGGCCGCGGCGATGCGAGTGGTGTGCCGGACGTGGTTGGTTCCGGACCCATTACGTTTGCCGATGAGACGGTGGAGTTCGACGCCCGCGGTCTCACGCGGCCTGCGGGCGTAGGAGGAGTCGTATACCTCAGGCAGGAATCCAGCATGACCGCTGTGACCGCGGTGGCGATCTCGCCCGCCGGCAACGTTCGGCTCTGGACGTGGCAGCTGGGCGCCTGGAAATGACTTTTCCACCGCACCGTCGGCGGCGCCGAGATCGTCTCCGTCGCGGCTTCACACTCGTGGCCTTGATGGTGGCGATGGTGCTGCTGACGGTGGGCATGATTACGCTGGCGGGGGCAAACGCCCAAACCGCCACCATGCAGACGCTGTCGCAGAACCGAACCAACGCGATCGCCATCGCACGGGCGTACATGGAGCAGGTCCATACGCGCGATCCATGGACAATCGTGTCGGAAGGCCCCACGAACGTGGACGGCGAGGGGCAGGCGACATCGCTTGGCGCGTATCGGCGTACCGTAGAGGTCGAGATACTCAAACCAAGTCTCATCAGCATCGTGGTTCGCGTGCAGTATCCGCGTGGTACACAGCCGGTACAGCTCACCACATCGTACTTCCGTGGCAGCGGGGTGGTCGGACTATGATCGCGACGCGACCACGACGCGGATTCACATTGGCCGAACTCCTGATCTCGCTGACGATCGCGCTCGTCATCCTCACCAGTGCGACGGCCTTTTCGGTCAACAGTTGGAGGACACGGCGGAGCTGGACCGCACGGGAGGGTGTGGACCGCGGAGCACGATTTGTCGGGCTGTCGTTGGCGCGGGATCTTCAGGAGGCTGGCATTTCTCTCGAAAGCACTCCGACGTTCGCCAGCCTGAGCACCAGCGGCGACACCATCACGGTATTGTCGGTGCCGTTTGAGCCCACCGAAGCGCCCGTGTACGCCATCTATGATGACGGCGACACCCTTCCCAATTACCCTCCAGGCGGCAACTGTGGCGCCACGTGCATCGAGTTTCTGCTTCCAAACGGGCAACCCCTCAGGCTCGCCGAAGGAGACATCGCTCAGTTGCGCGTGTCGTCGGTTCGCCGCGTGCTGTTGCTCAACGCCGTGTCGAATCAGGGCAACGGCCGCTTTCGCGTCGGGTTCCTCGACGTGCCCATGCTGCTGGGGCTTGAATCCGGACTCGACAGCATGCTGCTTGCCCGATCAGGAACGACCCTCCAGAAACTCACGTCGGTTCGATACTGGCGCGACGCCTACACGAATGGACTCTTTCGCGCGACCGCGTTCACGAGTTCCGGCGCGCCGGTCCGCCAATTGGTTGCCTCCAACGTTGAAAGCTTCGAGGCGCGCCTGCTGTTCACCAACAATGCCGAGGCGGCCACCTACAACGGGTCGGACGCCGACACATTGAACGACGGCAATGACGTGGTCGGTGCGAGGATTCGCGCGCAAATGCGGAGCGACCACAGCGATCCCGCAGTGAACGGCGGCCAGCCTATCCTGCGCTGGTACGAGTGGAAGGTCGCGCCACGCAATTTGCTGTACGAGAAGAACCGCTCGAATTGAACGCTTTAATTCAACGCTACTTGAAAAATGCCGTGACAAATTTCAAGTTGTATTGAAGCCATAGGATCCTTGCCAAGTCGACTTCGTGATCACCGAATCACGGCGTCCCGTGCTGCTGGTGGAGTGCCAACTCCGTGACGAGTCACTTCACGCCCCGCAGCTGCACTTTCAATCGAGGCTCGATGGTCGCGGTGCCACGCATGGCCCCGCGCCAGTTTGGGTGCGCAATCCTCGACAGGGGCTCGTCGACCGCATGTGCGGAACGCTCCTTGTGCCTGACCAGGAACTGGCGTTGGCTCGCTCGCGGTGGATATTCTTTCCCTTGTCGATGGCCATACTGCCCACGTCGATGAACGCAGGGCGCTCCCAACGCACGAACGTCACTCTGAATGTCGAGCGATGGAATTCAATCGGGCCTGCCCGCCGACGGTGACCGCATGACGGTGCCGTCCAGCCCCCAACGCGAACGGTTTGCCCGTGCGCTCGATGCGCTGGTGAAGCGACTCGAAGTCGATCGGGCCATACTCGCCACGCTGCTGTGCGGCAGCCTGGCGCACGACACCGTGTGGGCGCGATCGGATATTGATCTCGTTCTCGTGACAATCGATGACAAGCTCGTCGAAGCCAACTCGATGGCGCTGGACGCCGATGGCGTGAATGTGCATGCCTCGTTGATCCCGCGGGCGCGCTTCAAGCGTCTCGCCGACGGCGCGATGACCAACTCGTTCATGCATTCGCTCTTGTCCAAGGGACGCCTGCTCTACTCGCACGACGAGTCCATCGCGCCCCTGCTGGATCGCATGCGCACGCTGGGCGATCGGGACACCGGGATTCTCATGCTGGGTGCCGCCACCGAAGCGCTGTCCTGCCTTTACAAGGCGCACAAGTGGTTCCTCACGCGCGGAGACTACAACTACTCGGCCCTCTGGATTCTCGCCGCCGCCACGCCACTCGCGCGCATCGAAGTCATGCGTCATAGTGAGCTGGCCGACCGCGAGGTGCTGCCGCGCGCGCTGCAGATCGATCCTGAATTCTTTTCGGTGGTCTACACCGGCATGCTCAACGGCGACAAGTCACGGGCGGCGGTGCGCGCGGCACTCGACGCGGCCGATGCCTGGCTCGCGGCGCGCACACCAACATTCAGTGCGGCCGTGGTGACGTGGCTGGAGGAAGCGGGCGAGGC
The DNA here is from genome assembly GCA_031370885.1 of Gemmatimonadaceae bacterium. GTDB lineage: Bacteria > Gemmatimonadota > Gemmatimonadetes > Gemmatimonadales > Gemmatimonadaceae > Gemmatimonas. Next base: position 1,260 of record JANMRE010000622.1, on the reverse strand, counting down.
GCGCTCGTGCTCGGAAATCGACGCCCACTTCACCCGCACAATGGGCGTCGCGCATGTGAGCGCCACCTGTGAGTACCTGGCCGATCAGGCGATCATCGGCCGCGCATCGGTCACCACGCGGCTCACCCGCAAGAGCACCGTGGATGTGCAGGAGCTGGCCTTCTTCGCCCTCACACCGCCACCGGCCAACTTCTGATGCCTGCCAAACGCAAGCCTCCCGCATCGGCGACTGGTGCACGCACGGTGCGCACCGCGCCCGACGCACCGCGCGTGACACCGCGCACCACCATTGCCGTACAGGGCGCACGCGTAAACAACTTGAAGAACATCTCGGTCGAACTTCCGCGAGACCAACTGGTGGTCATCACCGGACTTTCCGGTTCGGGCAAGTCATCACTCGCGTTCGACACCATCTACGCCGAAGGCCAGCGACGGTACATGGAATCGCTGTCGTCGTTCGCCAAACGATTCGTCGCGCAGATCACGAAGCCCGACGTCGATTTCATTTTCGGCCTGTCACCCGTCATCTCGATCGAACAGAAAACCATCGCCAGCAATCCGCGCTCGACGGTGGGCACCATGACGGACATCGCGAGCTATCTCAACCTGCTGTTCGCGACCATTGGCGAGCCACACTGTCCGCGTACCGGCGAGATCGTGCCCAGTCGCACCGCGTCGCAACTGCTGGAGTCACTGTTCACACTGCCGGCCGGCACCGAAGTGGAGTTCCGCGCACCGCTGTTCAAGGTGTACGGCGAGGAGCTAGACGTCGTATTCACCGAGGTGCGCAAGAAGGGATGCCGTCGGGTGTCCATCGACGGTCGTCTGATGGACCTCGCCGAGTCACTGGAAATCGATGAAAGCGCGGTGCGGCAGATGGACGCCGTGGTGGACCGCGTGATCATTGAGCGAAAGGGCGAGAAGGCGATCAAGGCAGCGATCGCCGCGACGCTGCTGGTGGGCGACGGATTGCTGCAACTGCACGTCATGAAAGGGGCCACGCAGGCCGAGAAGGCGCGCTTCTTTGCTTCCACCTGCAGCGCCTCCCAGCACTTCGTGTACGTTGGCGTTCTTCCTGAGTACTTCCAGTTCAACAATCCCGAGGCGGCGTGTCGCACCTGCGGCGGATTGGGCGTGGACAAACTCACGCATCCCGAATTGCTGATTCCCGACCCCAAACGTTCCATACGCACCGGCTGCTTTGTGCGCGAGGCGTACCGCTACAACCCCGACACGTGGGACGGGCGGATGATGTTCAGC
>JANMRE010000713.1:0-7449 GCA_031370885.1 Gemmatimonadaceae bacterium | reverse complement strand
GGTGCGGCGATCATGCCGACCGCGATCGCGGCCAGCGGCGTCACGAATCCGGCTGCCGGTGTGATCGCGACCAATCCCACCACGGCTCCCGTCGCCGCTCCCACGGCCGTCGCGTTGCCGCTCCGCAGTTTCTCGATCAGGATCCACGCCACCAGCGACGCCGCCGCCGCCGAATGCGTGGTGACCAGTGCGTTCGCCGCGATCCCGTCCGCGGCAAGCGCCGAACCGGCGTTGAATCCGAACCAGCCAAACCAGAGCAGCCCTGCGCCAAGCAGTGCGAAAGGGACGCTATGCGGCACGGTGGGCACGCGTTTGAAGTCACGCCGCGGACCCATCATGACGGCCAGCACGAGCGCCGTCACTCCCGCAGAGATGTGCACGACCGTTCCCCCGGCAAAGTCGAGCGCGCCAAGTGTCCGCAGCCATCCGCCGGATCCCCAGACCCAATGCGCCAGCGGGTCGTAGATGAGCGTCGACCAGATCAGACCGAAAAGCAAATAGCCGACATAGCGCATGCGATCGATCACCGCGCCGGAGAAGAGGGCGACCGTGATGCCGGCGAACATCGCCTGGAACGCCGCAAACAGCAGATGCGGCAGTGCCGCCGCATACGTCGGGTTGGGTTCGCCCGTCACTTGGTGGAACCCGATAAACCCGAAACCGCCGATCAGCGCGGATCCCTCGCCAAACGCCAGACTGTATCCCACGAGCACCCACTGCACCGAGACAACGGCCAGTGCGCCGAGGCTCATGAGCATGGTGTTGAGCACGCTCTTCTGGCGGACCAGGCCACCGTAAAAGAAGGCAAGCCCCGGCACCATCAACACCACCAACGCCGTGCTGATCAGCACCCACGCCGTATCGCCGCTCGAGATGGTGGACACTACAGGTCTTCCAGACGCGGGATCGGCATTTCCAGTTGTGTCATCCGCATGATCTCGTCGGCATTGACGGCGGTGAGCGCGTGGTCGTCGCGCTCGCCGGTGCGAATGCGCACGGTGTGATCCAGCGGTATGACAAAAATCTTGCCATCGCCAACGTGTCCCGTGCGCGCGCCCTCACAGATCGCCCCGATGGTGCGCTCAACGAATGCCTCCGAGCAGGCCATCTCGATGCGGACCTTTTCATGGAACTCGAGCACAACCTTGTCGCCGCGATATTGCTGGATCACGTCGCGTTCACCGCCATGTCCACTGACACGCGTCAGCGTCATGCCGGTGACTCCAACCTGGAACAACGCGCGCTTGACGTCGGCGAGTTTCTCCGGGCGAATGATCGCGATAATGAGCTTCATAACGCTCCGTACTCGTTGTCAAACTGGACCTGATGCATCGACGTCCCACGCTCTTTGTGACGGCCGCACGCCACATTACACCCCACCCTTCCACTGCGCAATCACGTTGTGTTCTACATGTTCAGAGAGCGGGACGAGGGCGGCGCTCAGGTCCTTCTTGACATGCTCGTCAACTTTTTACATACTTTGTTCGCTAACCGAACAAACATCCCGGCCGCGCACCAGTCCCATGGGCGTGCCCTTGGCCCGAGACCTCCGTCACCCTCCCGGAGTCGTCCGATGCGTCCGAGCAGTCCGTCATCACTCCTGATTGCCGCACTTGGCACCTTGCTGGTCGCCGGCTGCAGCAGGGACGTCAGCACCCTTGAGCCCGCCGCCTTCCCGACGGAAGGCGAGGTGTTTACCGATGGGTTCGCCAAGGGCGTCGGGTTCCAGGGCTTCAGCGGCTCCAAGACCGACGCGCTGTCAATCGATGGGACGGTCTTTCATCGTGGCACGTCGTCGCTCAAGGTCACGGTCCCCGCGCCGGGTGATCCGGCCGGCAGCTATTCCGGTGGTGCCTTCGTCGCGACGGTTCCGCGCGACCTCACCGGGTACAACGCGGTCACTTTCTGGGCCAGGGCCAGCATCAACGCGAAGATGAATGTCGCGGGGCTTGGCAATGACAATACGGGCACCTCGAAGTTCACGGCGGAACAGTCCACGATTCAGCTCACGAGGGCCTGGACGAAGTTCGTCATTCCCATTCCGCTCGCCGACAAGCTGAGTCTGGAAAAGGGGATGTTTTACTTCGCCGAAGGCCCCGAAGATGGGGTTGGATACGACATCTGGTTCGATGACATCCGGTTCGAGACCGTCGGCACTATTACGAATGTCCGGCCAACGCTGCCGTCGTCTTCCATCTCGGCCGAAATCGGAGGCGTGGCGCGAATCAGCGGCACGTCCGTCACGTTTGCCGTGGACGGAATCGATCAGACCCTGTCGGCATCGCCGCGATATTTCACCTTTACGTCATCAAACCCGAGTGTGGCCACGGTAGCCGCGACCGGTGAAATCTCGGTCGTTGGCGCCGGCACCACGAGCATCACGGCGGCGCTTGGTGCCAAGACGGCAACGGGTGCCGTCACGCTGCGGTCGGTGGTTCCGCCAGCCGTCGCGGCGCCAACGCCCACCCGCGCCGCCGCCGATGTGATCTCCCTGTTCAGCGGTGCATACAACAATGTGCCGGTTGACACGTGGTCGGCGAGCTTCGACATCGCCGACGTCGCCGATGTGCAGATCGCCGGTAATGCGGCCAAGAAGTACACCAACCTCGGATACGCCGCCGTCGAGTTCATTTCGCAGAAGGTGAATGCGACCGCCATGACGCACCTGCACCTCGACGTGTGGACGTATGACGACGCCGTTTTCAAGGTGAAGCTCGTGAGCTTCGGCACCAACGGCGTCTTCGGCGGCGGCGATGACTCCGAAGGCACAGCCACGCTCACCCGGACCTCCGTTCCCGGTCTCACCACCGGCGCCTGGAGTAGCCTCGACATCCCATTGTCCGCGTTTGGTGGACTGCAATCGACCACGCAACTCGCGCAGTTGATCATCGAGGGGTCAAGTCCGACGGTGTACGTCGACAATGTGTACTTCTATAAAGCGCCGTTGCCGCCCGCGTCGGCCGGACCGACAGTGGCCGCGCCAACGCCGACGGTATCGGCGGCCAATGCCGTCTCGCTGTTCAGCAATGCGTTCACCAACGTCACCGTCGACACGTGGTCGGCCGATTGGGACAATGCCGACGTTGCTGATGTGCAGATCGCCGGCAACGCCACGAAGAAGTACAGCAACATGGTATTCGCCGGGATCGAGTTCACGTCACGACCGATTGACGTGTCGACGATGACGACGTTCCACTTGGACCTCTGGACGCCGGACTCCACCAAGGCGCCAGCCATCTTCAAGATCAAGCTGGTGGATTTCGGCGCGAACGGCGTGTTCGGTGGCAACGACGATGTCGAGCACGAGGTGACGATCACTCGTGCAGCGACGCCGGCTTTTGTGTCGGGGAGCTGGGTGAGTCTCGATATTCCGTTGGGGTCGTTCACCGGCCTCACCACGAGGTCGAAGCTTGCCCAGCTGATCCTCTCGGGCGACCTGCGAACGGTGTTCATCGATAATGTCTATTTCTATCGGCCCGGAGGAGCGGCCACGGCGCCCACCACGGCCGCACCCGCGCCGACGTATGCCGCGGGCGACGCGATTTCGCTGTTCAGCAACAGCTATGCGAACGTGACCGTCGACACGTGGTCGGCCGACTGGGACAGCGCCGACCTCACCGACGTGCAGATTGCCGGCAACGACACCAAGAAGTACACCAATCTCGTATTCGCGGGCATCGAGTTTACGTCGCGGCAGATCAATGCATCCGCGATGACGAACTTCCGCATGGACATCTGGACTCCTGACGCCACGGCGACACCGGCGATCTTCAAGATCAAGCTGGTCGACTTCGGCGCCAATGGCGCGTTCGCAGGGGGCGACGACGTCGAACACGAGATCACGCTCACGGCAACCTCGACCCCTGGACTGGCGACCGGCAGTTGGGTCACGCTGGACATTCCGCTCTCGGTTTTCACCGGACTCACGACAAAAGCGCATCTTGCCCAGTTGATCATCTCCGGTACTCCCAAGACCGTGTATGTCGACAACGTGCTGTTGCACAAATAACGACGCCGATCGGTAGCCAGCGGCTGCAAGGGAACGCGATCATGCCAGCCACCAGGCAGTCCGACGTCGGCGCCCTGAGAGACGGCGCGTCTCGGCCGCCCACTCCGCCCGGATCACTGGCCGACGCGGTGCTCCGACTGATCTGGGAGCAGCGGAGCATCTCGCGCGCGGAGATCGCCCGACGCGCCAACCTGTCGCGATCGACGGTATCGGAAATCGTTTCGATGCTGCTGATGACGACGCTGGTCGCTGAGGCGGGTGTCGGTGAGTCACGCGGTGGGCGACGCCCGATCGTCCTCAAGTTTCAGGACGATGCGTGCGTCATCCTTGGCGTGGATATGGGCGCCACGCACGTTTCGGTGGTGTTGACCGATCTGCGCGGTCGCGTGCTCGCTGCCGCACAACGTGATCACCCCGTACGCACCGACCGGAACGGTACCCGCGCGCTGATTGCCAAGCTGTGCGAGTCGTGCCTGTCCGAATCCGGCGTCGGCCGCGATCGATTGCTTGGCATTGGCGTCGCAGTGCCCAGTCCTATCGATCCCCGATATCCGGATCGGCTGTCGGCGTTGGCGATGCCGCTCTGGGAAGGACGGCACGGTCTCGACGCGTTGGGCACGCAGTTCGGGGTTCCGGTGCTCGTCGACAACGACGCGAATTTGGGTGCGCTCGCCGAACGGTGGTGGGGTGCTGCCCGCGGACTCGATGATTTCGCGTTCATCAAGGTCGCCACGGGTATCGGGTCGGGACACTTCATCGGTGGCCAGATCTATCGCGGAGCGAATGGCGTGGCGGGTGAAATCGGGCACCTGACGATCGACACGAACGGCAAGCGGTGCGTCTGCGGGAATCGCGGCTGCCTGGTGACCTATGTGGGCTCGCACGCATTGATCGAGCGAGCGAAAGAACTTGCCGCGTCATTCCCGGCCAGCGCGCTCAACCGCGCCGAACCGACGGCGATCGATATCGAGAATGCGGCGCTCGCCGGCGATCCGCTGGCGGTACAGATGATGTTCGAGGTCGCGGAGTATCTCGGCATCGCGGTGGCCGGCATGCTCAATCTCATGAACCCCGCAGCCGTCATCTTCGGCGGCGGGCTTGCGCGACTCAAAGAGCAATTGCTTGTTCCGCTCCGCCAGACCGTCATGGGTCGCACGTTTGTTGGCGCGGTCGCCTCCTCGCAAATCAAGACCAGTGAATTGGAGCCGCGGGGCGTCGCCCTCGGCGCCGCCACGCTCGTGCTCGATGCGGCACTGCACGACCCCAGCCTTTTTCCCACCGTCTCGGCCACGTAGCCGCTCCTCCCTCCCATCGGCCAATGAATCGATTCGTTCGCGTTTCCGTCGTCGCGCTGTGCGCGAGCATGTGTCTCAACAGCTGTTCCGACTCACCCACCGACACGTCAAGTGGGAAACTGGTGTTCGAAGACGAGTTTGATGGAGCCTCGGGCGCATTGGCAAACGCCGCCAACTGGAAGTTCGATGTCGGGACCGATTGGGGGAATGCGCAGCAGGAGTACGACACCGATCGCGCCGCCAATGCGTCGCTGGATGGTTCAGGCCACCTGATCATCACCGCGAAGCGAGAATCGTATCAGGGCCGTGCGTATACCTCGGCGCGCATCACCACGGAAGGCAAGAAGACCTTCACGTACGGCAGGTTCGAAGCACGCATGAAGCTGCCCAGTGGTCGTGGCCTGTGGCCCGCGTTTTGGCTGCTTGGTGCGAACAAGCCGACTGTTGGCTGGCCTGCGGCAGGTGAGATCGACATCATGGAATACCGCGGTCAGGAACCCAGCACGGTGATCGGCACTATTCATGGTCCCGGATACTCGGGTGGCGCGGCGGTCACCAAGAGCAAGACTGTCGCCGCCACACGCTTCGATAACTCGTTCCACATCTTCACGGTGGAATGGTCGGCCGAACGCATCGATTTCTTCGTGGACGGTGCGCTCTATCACGCCATCACGAAGGACAAAGTTCCCGGCGCGTGGGTCTTCAACCATCCGTTCTACATCATCCTGAACGTGGCCGTCGGTGGCAACTTCGTCGGCGCGCCCGATGTCTTCACACCGCTGCCACAGCAGATGGTGGTTGACTGGGTCCGCGTGTACGAGCTGAACCCGTGAGCGCGCAGCCCGGACCAGTCGCGCGTATCGCCCGACTGGCCGTTGCGGCGTGGCATTCGCGGCTGGGCACGCGCAACACCGGTACGCATGCCGCGCACTTCGAGACCGCGCCCGAAGACCGCATCGCGTTTTCGCGCAAACTCGCCTACGGCATGGGGGCGTTCGTCAACAATCTGTTGGCGGCCGCCATCGGCGGGATGCTCATCATCCTGAATCTCGGGTTCGGGATGAACCCCGCGCTCGTGGGTCTGCTGGGTGCGCTGCCGCGCGCTGCTGATGCGGTGATGGATCCGCTCATGGGATACATCTCCGATACCACGAAATCGCGGTGGGGTCGGCGACGTCCATACATTTTCGTCGGAGCCATCGCATCAGGCATCACGTACATCGCGCTGTGGTTTCTGCCTGGGGGGCACAGCGAGACGTTCTACTTCTGGTATTTCCTGATCGGCTCGGTGGTGTTCTACCTCGCGTACACGATCTTCGCGGCACCGTGGGTGGCACTGGGCTACGAGCTTACGCCCGACTACCACGAGCGGACGCGACTGATGGGTGTACAGAATTTCCTCGGTCAGATCGCGTATCTCGTGTCGCCGTGGTTCCTGTGGATCATGACGAACAAGGCCTGGTTTGCGGGTCCACGGGAGGGTGCGAAGGGGCTGGCGATCGGCGTCGGCATTGTCGCGATCGTCGTCGGCATCATGCCGGCCATCTTCCTGAAGGAGCGCTTCAACGCCGCTGATCACGATGACGGCACCGCCATGGTCGGGGAAAGCCGATTCGACGCGTTGAAACGGAACATTGTCACGTTCGGCAAGGGCTGCGCGACGACCCTCCGATCGAAACCGTATCTCAAATTGTGCTTCGCCACGTTCCTGGTGTTCAATGGCTTCATCATGATCTCGTCGTTTCAATCGTACGTGATCATCTACTACGTGTTCGGCGGCGATCAGGAAATGGGTGCCCGATTTGCGGGCTATTCCGGTACGTTGGGCGCGATCTCCACCTTCGCCGTCATCTTTTTCATCACGTGGCTTTCCACAAAGATCGGCAAGCGACGCGCGTTCTTCGTGTCCACCAGTGTGTCCATGGTGGGCTACGCCATCAAATGGTTCTGCTACAATCCGCGCTATCCGTACCTCCTCCTGCTACCGGCACCATTGCTCGCGTTTGGTCTCGGCGGACTCTTCACCCTGATGGGCTCGATGATCGCGGACGTGGTCGACGTCGATGAATTGGAGACGCGGCAGCGTCGCGAAGGCATGTTCGGCGCGATCTACTGGTGGGTCGTGAAGGTCGGCATGGCGGCGGC
>JANMRE010000692.1:0-9880 GCA_031370885.1 Gemmatimonadaceae bacterium | reverse complement strand
CGAGCTCCGGAAAAAGTTCGAGGAGAATCCACGACGCTACTTCGCGCCGTTGGCCAATGAGTGCCGGAAAACCGGTGACTTGGCACAGGCGATTGCGTTGTGTCGCGAGCATCTGCCGAAACAACCCGGTCACATGAGCGGGTACATCGTATTCGGACAGGCGCTCTACGAATCGGGTGAACTGGTCGAGGCGAAGGACGTGTTCGAACAGGCGCTCGATCTCGATCCCGAGAATCTCATTGCGCTGCGGCATTTAGGCAGTATCGCGCGAGCGGGTGGAGACGCCGCCGGGGCGCGTCGCTGGTTTGAACGGGTGCTCGAAGCCGATCCTCGCAACGACGACATCGCCGCGCAACTGGCCACACTTGGCAGTAGCTCAACGCCGACGGCCGCGCCGTCGATGGCTTTCAGCAGCGAGGTGCCCGCCCCGACCATCGAACCTCCGGTCGCGCCGATGCCGCCAGTCGAGCTCGGACAGTTGGCCGCGACCGACTCCGTGATGCGGGCCGTCGATTTCGATGACGTCAATGCCCTCATGCGGAATCGTACGCCGATCGACCTCGACGCCATTGAAACGGCGGATGCGGGCTCGCTGACGGACCACGATACGCCGATGGACAGTCTGGCGGAGAATGCGGTGCGCGCGACGCATGACATCACCGCGACAAACGCGGAGACAAGCGCGTTCGAATTCCCCGCGACCGACGCGTTCGAATTCCCCGCGGAAGCGGTTGAGTCACACGCCGAGACCACATGGGACGCGGATCACTCCAGCGTCGATGAGCTCGCGGTAACCGCTGGCGAGCCGACGTTTGAGGAAGGACTCATTGCGGCCGAATGGCCGGATACCTCGGAGTTGGTTGCCAGAGTGATGACGCCGCGCACGTTTACGCCGCGCTCCGTCACACCGATCGCTTCGACGACAATCGAAGACACCGTGTCGGCCTTTGGACGTGAGCCGGGCGACCCGCCGTTCGCTGCGACGGAACACGACGCGGATCCGATCACACTCCCCATGATCGAAGCAGCTGCCGACGCCGTTGCGCACGAGGAGCATAAGCCGTTGGCGGAGACGGACGCCGTGTGGCAGGCCGAACACGTTTTCGAATCGGTCGCGGAAGAGGACGAAGATGCCGTGGTCGAGGCCAGCAGCGAATTGCCTTGGCTCACGGTCTCCGATGCCGACGCCGACGATCTGGACGACCGCGTCGAGGCGGACACGCCCGCCTTCGTGACCGAAACGATGGGTGAGCTGCTGGTGGCGCAAGGATTTGTCGCGCGCGCCGTGGACGTATACGAGGAACTCGTGCGTCGTCGACCATACGATCTGGTGCTGGCGTCACGTCTGGGCGAACTGCGCGACATGCTGACCCCGGCTGCGGAAATTGAAACAACGTTTGCATCAGAATTCGAAGCGACGTTTTCGGAATTCGACGACGCCATCACGCCGCCGCCGCCGATCGCGACGCACGACGCGTTGTCGCCTGCACCGACGTACGGCGTACCGGTGTTTGCGATGCCCCGCGTGACTCCTCACGTGCCGCATCAGGCAACACCACCGATGGCCCCCTACGCGCAGCCCACCGTCGCCGGCGAATTCCGACCCAGCCGATCAGCACGCGAGTGGTTTGCGGCCATTGCGGCACGTCGGGTGCCGCGCCGCACGCCACCGCAGTCCGCGTCGGCGGTAGATTCCTCACCCGAGGGACTCGCCACGTTGTTCGGGAACGACACTTCGGCGCACGAGGATGAGGCGGCGCGTGCATTGGCCGACGCGTTTGCGCCAGTTACCGAGCAGGAACTTGAGTCAGGCACCACACTTGACTTTGAATTCGGTCGACCGACTCCGGCGTTTTCGCCGTCGCTGGTCGCCCGTGTGACTCCGTTGACCGAGCTCACGGTGCCGCCGGAGATTTCCCCGGTGCTGGCCCAATCGCCCTTCAAAGCAGTCAGAGGCGCCACCAACATCCCGTCGGAAGCGGGCAACGCCGGTTTCTCCTTCGACCGGTTCTTTCCCGATCCCGCGACGCGTCACCAGACACCACCGGCAGCAGCGCCGATCACTCCCGACGCCCCCGTCACGGAAGATCTCGCGCAGTTCTCGTCATGGCTGAAGGGGCTTGGGAATACGTGAACGTTGGCCTGTTGCATGGTCCGAATCTGAATCTGCTTGGCACACGCGAGCCCGGCATCTACGGCACAACAACGTTGGCCGACATTGAAGCCCGGCTCAGCCACATCGCCACGGCGATGGGCGTCACGATCATGGCGGCACAGGCGAACGGCGAAGGGGAACTGATTGACATTCTTCACGGATGGCGGGGTGTGGTTGGTGGGGTGGTGGTCAACGCGGGCGCATACGCGCACACCAGCCTCGCACTGCGCGATGCGTTTGCGGCCACCGCGCTGCCGTTCGTAGAGATTCATCTGTCGAATATCTTTGCACGAGAGCCTGAACGACGGCATTCCGTGCTCGCGTCCACCGCGATTGGCGTCATATGCGGCTTGGGTCCCGACGGGTATGAGTTCGCGCTACGCGGTCTCGTCCGGGCTCTGGGGGCTGGCACCGCGCACGCGTGAGTGACTTTCGTCCCGTTCGGCTGAGCGCGCTGCGCGATGCGCTGGCGCGCGCCGATCTCGATGGGCTGCTCGTCTCGTCACTGCCCAACGTTCGCTACCTCACCGGTTTCTCCGGCAGCAATGCGCTGCTGCTGATTACCGCCAGAGCGTGCGTGCTGTTCACCGATTTTCGCTACGCAGCGCAGGTGGACGTTGAGGTGTCATCGACGACCACGGCGCGTATCGAGCCAACCAGCCTGTGGACCGGGCTGTGGTCATCCCTGGCGGCGATGGTGGGCGTGGACCGCGTTGGCTTCGAGTCGGGGCACCTGCGTCATCGCGATTTCCAGCGACTGCTCGAGCAAGGCTCACGGTGGCAGTGGCGACCGACGTCCGATCTCGTCGAGGCGTTGCGTGAACGGAAAGACCGGGGAGAGATCGCCCGTATTGTGAAGGCCATCGGTATCGCCGAGCGGGCGCTCGCCTCGACGCTGTCGGAAATCCGCGTCGGGTACACGGAAACGCAAGTCGCCGGAATCCTCGAGCATCGTTTGCGCGACGAAGGGAGCGAGGACTTTCCATTCGCGTCTATTGTCGCGACCGGATCGCAGTCGGCATTGCCCCACGCGCGCGTCAGCGACCGCGTGCTGATCACCGGCGATCTGGTGCTGCTGGACTTCGGCGCGGTCAGTGGTGGCTACTGTGCAGACATCACACGAACAGTCGTGCTGGGTCATGCGTCATCCGAGCAACGCGAGGTCTATGACGTGGTTCGGCAGGCAAATGCTATTGCTTCGGGTGCGATTCGGGTTGGAATGCAAGGTATGGCTGCAGATGCGGTGGCGAGAGACTACATTGACGCCGTAGGACTTGGCGACGCGTTTGGTCACTCGCTTGGGCACGGGATCGGGCTCGAGGTTCACGAGGCACCTCGGCTTGCCAAGTCTGCGGAGGCTCTGCTGCCATCGGGAGCCGTCGTAACGATTGAACCAGGCATCTACCGGCCTGGGTGGGGCGGGGTGCGCATAGAGGACGACGTGCTTCTCACCGACGACGGACCTCAACTGCTCACGTCCTTCCCGCGCGATCTGCTCGAGTTGATCTGATCTCTTTTTCGGCGCCCTGCGCGTCTCTGCCCACCCTCAAGTCCCGGCGCGTCACCCATCGGCGTGCGGACCGGCCGTGTTCCTTCTGCCAGAACTGTCATGATCGACTTGCGCTACGTGAAAAAGCTGATCGAAATGCTCGACGGCTCCACCGTAGATTCTCTGGAGATTTCGTCGGACAAGGGGATGAAACTCCGGATCTCCAAGAGCTCGCCTCAACGCGTCGGCGCGGCGACCATGACGGCGCCTTTGCAGGCGATGGCGGCGCCAGCGGTGTTGCCCGCCGCTGTGTCCGTGCGTCCAGCCGAGGAGGGAGTGGCGTTGGCGCCGAAGGCCGAGGCACCGAAGTCCGCGCACCTTGAGATCAAGTCGCCGATGGTAGGGACGTATTACGGGGCGCCTGAGCCCGGTGCGAAGCCGTACGTGTCTGTCGGCGACCGCATCAGCAAGGGCCAGATCGTCTGTATCATCGAAGCGATGAAGATCATGAATGAGCTCGAGTCCGAGTATTCCGGCGTGGTGCGCGAAGTAAACGTCAGCGACGCGCATCCGGTTGAGTATGGGCAAGTGCTCTATCGCATCGATCCAAACGGCTGAGATATGTAACTATGACGATGGTCTCCAGCGCCGCAGCTGGCGCGGCCCCCGCGGCCGGTCTTGATCTCAAGGCCGCGTTGCAGCGGATGGTGCGTGAAGGGGCGTCGGACCTCCACCTGAAGGTGGGGCGTCCTCCGACGCTTCGATTGCACGGAGACCTCGTTCCGCTTGCCATGCCGGCCCTGCGTCCGGAAGAACTGCGGACGCTCGCCGAACACCTGCTGCCACCGGCGCAGTTGCGGGAATTCGTCGAGATGCGCGAGGCGGACTTCGCCATCAACGTGCCGGGGATCGGACGTTTCCGCGTCAACGTGTATCAGCAGAAGGGCACAGTGGCGTTCGCCATGCGATCAATTCTGCATGCGGCAGCGTCCATTCGTGAGCTGAATCTCCCGACAATTCTCGAACAGATCAGCTTGCGGCCGCGCGGGCTGGTGTTGGTCACCGGCGTGACTGGATCCGGCAAAAGCACGGCGTTGGCGGCGATGATCCAGCACATCAACGAGCGGCGTGCATCGAACATCATTTCGATCGAGGACCCGATCGAGTTTGTGCATCGCGACGTGCAGAGTCACATCAATCAACGCGAGATCGGGACCGACACGGCCACGTTTTCGCAAGCCCTGCGGCGTGTGTTGCGACAGGATCCGGACGTCATCATGATCGGCGAGATTCGCGACCTCGAAACGCTCGACGTGGCCCTAAAGCCGCCGGCACCGGTCATCTGGTGTTCTCGACGCTGCACACGACGGACGCCACGCTCACCATCAATCGCATCCTGTCGTTCTATCCGCCGCATCAGCAAAACGAAGTGCGCTTCGCGCTGGCCAATGCGCTTACGGCGGTCGTTTCGCTGCGGCTGATTCCGCGCTCGGACGAACCGGGACGCGTGCCTGCCTGTGAAGTGCTCGTGAACACCGAAGCAGTCCGCGATCAGATCCGCGATCTGTCTGCCACGCTCAACATTCCGGATCTCATCAAGGAAGGCAGCGTGGCGTACGGCATGCAGAGCTTCGATCAGTCGCTCATGGATTGGTTCTCGCGGGGGGTGATTTCGTACGAAAGTGCCCAGTTCTTCGCGACGAATCCGGCGGAGCTGGCGCTGCGGGTGCAGGGCGTCAATGGGTCGAGCGATTCCAACTGGGATGGGTTTCGGGGTCAGGGGAATGCAGCGGGCCGCTGACGTGGTGATTTGAGACGGGAGAATGGAGACGGGAGACGGGAGACGGGTCTCAGATCACGGGCAGACGGACTAGCGTCGGCCTTCGCCCCTCGCCACCATTCTCCGCATGTTCAAAAAGGTTCTGATCGCCAATCGCGGCGAAATCGCTCTTCGCGTGATTCGCGCGTGCCGCGAACTGGACATCCAGACGGTGGCCGTTTATTCCGACGCCGATCGTGAGTCCCTGCATGTGCGCTTCGCCGATGACGATGTGTGCATCGGTCCGGCGCCGAGCCGTGAATCGTACCTCAAGATTCCGCGACTGATCGCCGCTGCCGAAATCACCGGGGCCGACGCGATTCATCCAGGCTACGGATTCCTGGCCGAGAATGCAGAGTTCGCGGAAACATGTCGCGCGTCGGGGATCACCTTTATCGGCCCCACGCCGGAGCAAATCCGCGTGATGGGAGACAAGGCGTCGGCGCGTCGGGCGATGAGCGAGGTGGGCGTCCCGATTGTGCCGGGAACACCGGGGCCGGTGGAAGACCCCGACGAAGCGCTCACGTTTGCGCGGGAGATCGGTTTTCCGGTCATCGTCAAGGCCTCCGCCGGCGGCGGCGGCAAGGGCATGCGCGTCTCGCGCGATCCCGATGATTTTACGCGGTCGTTTCAGTTGGCGCGCTCGGAAGCGCTGTCCGCCTTCGGAAACGGCGACGTGTACGTGGAGAAATTTCTGGAGCGGCCGCGACATGTGGAGTTCCAGATTCTCGGCGACACGCACGGAAACGTGATTCACCTGGGTGAGCGTGACTGCTCCGTGCAGCGCCGTCACCAGAAACTCATCGAGGAAGCGCCGTGCCCCGTGATGACACCGGAATTGCGCGTCCGCATGGGCGACGCAGCCGTACGCGGCGCGAAAGCCATTGGCTACGTGGGCGCGGGCACGATCGAAATGCTGCTTGATGAGGATGGCTCGTTTTATTTCATGGAGATGAACACCCGGATTCAGGTGGAGCATCCGGTCACCGAAATGCTCACGGGCGTCGACTTGGTGAAGGAACAGATTCGCGTCGCGGCTGGCCTGCCTATGAGCATCACCAGCACGCCGCCCTTTCGCGGTCACGTTATCGAGTGTCGGGTGAACGCCGAAGACCCGGCGCGCAATTTCCAGCCGTCACCGGGTCGCATCGACACGTTTCACCAACCCGGCGGACCAGGTGTGCGCATCGATACGCATGCGTACGCCGGCTATACCGTTCCGCCGTTCTACGATTCCATGATCGCCAAACTGATCGTGCAGGGGAACACGCGAGAGGAGGCGCTCAAGCGCATGCAGATCGCCCTCGAGAGTTTTGTTATCGAGGGGATACGCACGACGATACCGTTCCTCGCGCGGGTGATGCAACATCCAGGGTTTCAGGCCGGTAAGGTGCACACGAAGTGGTTGGAGTTCGAGGGTGCGGAACTCCTCAAGGAGCCCGTGTAGTGCACATTGACGTGCTGCTCGGCGAGGCGCCGGTGGCACCCGCCGACGTGGCTGACCGCGTGGTGGTGGTGATTGATGTGCTGCGCGCGGCGACCACTGCCGCCATCGCGCTGGCGAATGGCGCGCGGATGCTGATTCCGTTTGAATCGGTGGACGAAGCGGCGCAGCGGGCCAAAACCATGGATCAGCACTCCGTACGCCTGGGCGGTGAACGGCGCATGGTCCGGATCCCCGGCTTCGATTTTGGGAACTCTCCGCTGGAGTACACGCGGGCGGTGGTCGCCGGTCGCACGATTGTGTTCACGACCACGAACGGCACGACGGCGCTCCTGTCGGCTCACGGCGCCCGCACCTGTCTGTTCGCCGCGTTCGTGAATGCGCAGGCGTCTGTCAACGCGATGTGTGAAGCGGCGGGCGCCACAGCAGACATCACGATCATCTGCGCCGGAACGGATCGGCATGTGGCACTGGAAGACGCTGTCTGTGCCGGGAGGCTGGTGCGCGGTGTGTTGGCCGTGCACCCCGATGCCACACTCGGCGACGGCGCGCGGCTGGTCGAAATGATTGAGCGTCCGTATCAGGATGATGTGGCGGCGCTGCGGTTGGACGCCGCGCACGCGCGCGCTCTGGTGGCCGCCGGATTCGGCGACGATGTGTCATGTTGCTTTGCAGTCGACTCGGTGCCCATGGCCATCCGATTTCATGATCGACAGTTGCAGACGCTCACGATCACCGCACCCTGACCGCCATGGAGAAGCGGCTGCTGCGGCGCGAGTTTACCGCGATCGGTCTGACGCTGCTGGCGGTCTTTCTCTTCGGCGCCATCGTGTTCCAACGGGTACCGGCGGGTGCCGGTTGCCTTGATGCCATCGGGGCGTTTGGACCGGCCGGAACCTGGGCGCGCTGCACGCTGGTGCTGACGGTTGGGATTCCTGGCGCGGCGTTGGTGGCCGCCGGGTGCCTTGTTGTGGGGCTCGCACTGTTTGGTCGTCTGCGTAGCCAAGAGGATCAGGCGGTGGAGTGGGGTCTGTTGTTTGCCGGCATTGTTGTCCTTGTGCCAGTCGCTGTTGGACTGGCATTGGGTGGCGACCCGTCCACCTCACCTGCCACAGGTTTGTGGGGCAGCTTCGCGGCGCACTATCTGCGCAAAGGGCTTGGCTCCGCCGGCGCGTGGATCGTGTTCCTGCTGGCCACCAGCGCCCTCACCGTGCTGACGCTTCGCTGGAACCCTATCAGGATGCTCGTTGGACCTGGCGCAGTCAGGCCGGCTCGCACCGGCGCCTCGACGAGCGCGATCACGTCGACCGCAGGACAAACACTCGCCGAGCGACTCGCGCCCGACCCTGAGGAGTTGCCGGCAATTGATCCGGTGTACGCCCGTGACGTGTTGGGCCTTACCCGTCCGGCGGCCGAGTCGTCCTTTGCGCCGCCCAAGGAGTTGGTCGACCGCAGGAAATCGAAGCAGAAAGGCGAAGGGAATCGGGAATTGTCACTTGATGCCGCGATGGATATGAGCGGCGACGGTTCGGCCTTTAGCGAGGAGCTTCCGCCCACCGATCTGCTCACGGCGGCGCCGGCCAGACATCCCGATGCTGGACGCCGCGAACTCGATCTGGCCGGTGACAAGCTCATGTCCACCCTGCGCACGTTCAAGGTGGAAGGGGAACTGGTGGGTCGAACCACCGGACCCACCGTCACCCAATTCGAAATCGAACCTGCGGCCGGTGTGAAGGTACGGCAAATTGCCGCGCTGGCGGATGATCTGGCGTTGGCCTTGCGCGCCGCGAGTATTCGGATCGTCGCACCCATTCCGGGGCGCGGCGCGGTGGGTGTTGAAGTGCCTAACCCGTCACCCGAAATGGTGGTGCTGCGCGAAGTGCTCGAATCGCCGGAATTCAAACAGGCGCGGGCAGCGCTTCCCATTGCCCTTGGGAAGGATCTCGAAGGACGACCCGTGATAGCGGATCTGGCCAAGATGCCGCATCTGCTTATCGCCGGTGCGACCGGTTCGGGCAAGTCAGTGTGCGTGAATACCATCATCACCAGTCTGGCGTATCGGCACACACCGAAAACATTGCGCTTCCTGATGGTCGATCCGAAAATGGTCGAACTGAGTGTGTACAACAGTCTGCCGCATCTTCGGCACAAGGTGATCACCGACAATCGCGATGCGGCGACGGTGCTGAAATGGGCGGTGATGGAAATGCAGGATCGGTATCGGCTGCTCGAAGCGAATGCCTGTCGCAACCTGCAGGAGTTCAACAAACGGGTGCAACAGCATGCAGTGGGTGAGGGCGCCGCGCTGCAACGGCCCAAGGCGCCCGACGTCGCGTTCGAGGACCGGACATATCTTGGCGGCATTCTTCCGTACATCGTGGTGGTGATCGATGAAATGGCCGACCTCATGATGACGG
The DNA here is from genome assembly GCA_031370885.1 of Gemmatimonadaceae bacterium. Classification (GTDB taxonomy): domain Bacteria; phylum Gemmatimonadota; class Gemmatimonadetes; order Gemmatimonadales; family Gemmatimonadaceae; genus Gemmatimonas. The sequence continues at coordinate 556 of JANMRE010000692.1, read as the reverse complement.
TGCAGGGAGAAGTCGAGACGCCCATTGCGATGCTGGCGCAGAAGGCGCGCGCCATCGGCATTCACCTCATTCTTGCCACGCAGCGTCCCAGCGTGAACGTCATCACCGGTCTCATCAAGGCGAATTTCCCTTGTCGGATTGCCTTTCGCGTGGCATCACAGATTGACAGCCGGACGATTATCGACGGTTCGGGCGCCGAGTCCCTGCTTGGCAACGGCGATATGCTTTTCATCCCCCCGGGGAAGTCCGAGCCGGCACGGTTGCAAGGGGCGTATCTCTCCAGCGAAGATACCGAGCGACTGCTGCACTGGTATGGAAATGCCATCGCGCGTCGGAACGCAGGCTTAGAGGGAGCTGCGGCTGTGGCCGCGATCACGGAGCCAGATATCCTGGAGGCTGTTCGCGCCCTGGAAGCGAAAGCGGCGGGTGCCGACGAGGATGGCAACGATGACGCTGGCGGGGAACGCGATGCGCGATTCCGCGAAGCGGCCGAAGTGGTCATCCAGCATCGACAGGGCTCGACCTCCCTGCTTCAACGGCGTCTCAAAGTGGGCTA
>JANMRE010000682.1:0-1312 GCA_031370885.1 Gemmatimonadaceae bacterium | reverse complement strand
CCCTGCGGGCGCAAGCCGCATCCTATTTGATGTCGCTGCTGCAGAACGCAAACGTTATACAGCAGCCGACGGTTAGGTGACCATGCAAGTGAAGGCCGATACTCCAAAGTCCCTCGGCGATCCCGCTGTTCAGACTGCTCGGCGAGGCCAACTCAACGATGCTCACGTCGCACCGCTGACTCGGTACGTTGACCATCTGCGTGCGCGAGTTGGGAGCACGGCTGCAATTCCCTACTTTGATCCATGGGATGGCGGCGTCAACGCCGAGGTACTCTTCCTACTCGAAGCACCGGGAGCCAGAGCCGTCGAAGCGGGTTTCATTTCGCGCAACAACCCAGATGAAACGGCGAAGAACTTCTTCTTACTCAATCAAGAAGCCGGCATCGCGCGTGAGCGCACGGTCTCATGGAACGTCGTCCCGTGGTACATCGGAACGGGCACTCGCATTCGCCCAGCGAATCGAACCGACCTTGCGCAGGGGATTGGTCCGTTGGCAGAGCTGTTGCCTCTGCTCCCGGCTCTCCGTGCAGTCGTGCTTGTCGGGCAGAAAGCCGGTGCTGCGAGGCGCGCGATTGCGGAGCTACGTCCACAGGTCAGAATTTTCGGTACACCGCACCCCAGTCCGCTATTCGTCAACAACAAACCCGAGAATCGAGGCCGTCTTCTCGTTACTCTCAAGGAAGTAGCCTCGTTTCTCGGTGATCGGCGCCCTGCTGTATAACGACGCATTGCTGCCGACAGCGCTTTGCGGAATGCGCGCTGCGCGCGCAGCTTTATGAGGGCGCTGCAGCAGAACGCAACGTTATACCCACAGGCACGTCTCCGACCATGTCCGAACCAGTGGCTGTTGAACGGTTGCCATCTGCCACGTTACACATTACACTGCGGTATGGCGATCACCGGGTTCAGGCACAAGGGCTTGGAGCGCTTCTTCTTGCGCGGGACCACCGCTGGCATCCAGACCAAGCATGCCAAACGCCTGCGCCTGATTCTCGCGAGTCTCAGTATTGCTGAGCAGCCGGGCGAGATGGGGCTTCCTGGTTACAGCCTCCATCCGCTGAAGGGCGATCGCCGGGGCACTTGGGCGGTGCAGGTCAGCGGCAACTGGCGGATGACCTTTCGATTCGAAGGACCCGACGCCACCGACGTCAACTACGAGGACTATCATTGATGAAGCCCCTGCGCATGCATAACCCGCCCCATCCGGGTGAGATCCTCCGCGAGATTTGCCTCGTGCCGTTGAGCCTCAGCGTCACGGAGGCGGCTGTGTCCCTGGGTGTGAGCCGCAATACGCTGTCCTCCATTCTGAATG
>JANMRE010000659.1:0-3164 GCA_031370885.1 Gemmatimonadaceae bacterium | reverse complement strand
CGCCACGACCGATGGCCAACCAATCAAAAATGCTGCCCCAGAGGGCAGAGAACACTTCGGCACTGCGTCCACCGCGCAACGACCAACCGGCGTATCCTGAGCCAGAGATGACCAATGTGCGCATTCCTGCATCCTCACGCGCCGCGATGGCCGGCACTGCCTCTCCTCGCTTTCCCAACTTGGCCGACAATACGGTAATGGCGCCACGCGGCAGTCCGGCTAATGTGAGCGGTGGAAGGCTGTCCCATGGAAGCCCGGCGAGCGATGCAGCAAGCGGCGACGGAGGCGCATCGGAGGCATACCACTCCGCAGCACGCGTGGCCTCACCGGGGCGCGCCAGTGCCGTGGGCGGTGCCGGCGACCAGAGCGCGCGCGATCCGCGAACGGCCCCCTTGGCCGCTGGTGCCCAGGTGGTATCGCCGTGAACGATCAGCAGTCCCGCCGCGGCGGCGCGCGCGCGCACCTCATCCTCACGAATCGCGGCCAGTGTGCCTTCCTCGCGCCAAACTCCTGGTGCGAGCCGCAGATACGCTCGGGTGGGCAACGCCAATGCGCCACGCAGTACGACCAGCACCTCGCGCACATCAAGATCGGGCGCGGTGGAAACGAACACGGCGGGAGGACGATCACTGATTTCGATCGCGGCGGTGAGTGTGTCGTTGCGTGGCTCGACATCACCGGCCACCTCGAGCGTTGCGCGCAACAGCACCGTTCGCGTGCCGTGTGGCAATGGCAGCGCCCGCGTGACACGCGTGGTGGCATAGGCCGCCAGCGCTGGCACCGGCACCGAACCCACATCAAGGCCGTCGAGCGTAAGCCGCATCACCCCTTCGGTGCCACCTGCACCTCCCGAGGCGAGCAGGGCGGCGATTTGCAGCGTGTCGCCGGCGCTGGCCGATACGGGGACGGTGAGATCGGCCAAGGCCACGTCGCGACGCGCGGAACGTGGCAGAACGCGAACCTCCGACCCCAGCGGTGCGTCAGCCAGCGCGTCGGCGTCGTCTACTTCCCCATCGGTAACCAGCAGCAACGGCCGTCCGAGCGCGGCCGCGCGATCAACCGCTGATCGTACGCGCGTAGCGGCGTCGGTCGGCACAATGCGCGCGAGATCGCCACGACTCACGTCGCGCAGTGAATCTCCCACCAGCACCAAGGTCTCATTGGTGCGCTGCTGGCGCGCGATCGATTGCCACTGCGCACGCAGATCGCGCACGGTTGTTGAGTCATCTCCGCCAGCGCGACGCCAACTCGCCGACGCGTCAATCGCAAGGAGCGGATCTGCGGGGCGAGGTGGCGCCGACGGCGCGCCAAGAAACATCGCGGCAACAAGCACCACGGCCACACAGCGCAGCAGCCCCAGCAGGAGCACGCGTGGGCGTTGTCCGGGCGTTGCCGAACGCGCATAGGCGAGCCACGCAACGAGGAGTCCCAGTGCGATGGCCATTCCCCACGGGATCACTGCCGCGGCGACTATTCTTCGCCCACGTGACGCGCCGGATCTCCGCGCACGCCGTTGCTGCCATTGTCACTGTTCTGCGACACGAATGGCTCGCGACTCACGAGGCTGTCCAAGCGGGCGAAGAATCGCGACTTGAGATCGACAAACGCCGAACGGTCGGCCACCGCGAGTGGTTCACCGCCCGCGACGCTGCGCAGGGCATCGCTGGGATTGCGATGAACGCCAGCCACCAGTACCTCGAAATGCAAATGCGGCGCCGTGGCAAGACCCGACGAACCCACGTAACCGATCGTGCTGGCAATGGCCACCGGCGCACCGCGACGAATGCCTTTGGCAAACGCCCTTAAATGCCCGTAGCGCGTGACGAATCCGTTGCGATGTTTGATTTCAACAACGCGTCCATAGCCGCCCTTCCAACCGGCGTACAACACGGTGCCATCGCCAATGGCGCGAACCGGTGTACCCGACTGTGCGGAGTAGTCGGTGCCTTGGTGCGCGCGCCAGATACCAAGGATCGGATGCTTGCGCAGACCGAATACGCTGGAGATGCGACGGAACTCAAGCGGGGCTCGCAAGAATGCGGCGCGCATGGTCTTGCCATCGCCATCAAAATATTGGCCCTGCGAGCGTGTAGTGGCGAATCGGACGGCCTCGATACGTCGCCCGTCAACCGTTATTCGAGCAGCGAGGATTTTGCCAACGCGTTCGGCGCCGTTAGACGCTCGCTGGCGTTCAACGAGGACGCGAATGGTGTCACCCTTTTGCAGATCGCGACTGAAATCAACGCGATACTCGAGGATGTCGGCCAGCGCGTTCGCCAGTTCGTTCCGCTTCGCTTCCGAAAACGCCGCCGTTCCGCGCTCTACGGCGTCGGTGAGCGTCGAGCGTACTTCGGCGCCTACCGCGACGGTATCCGTTGTCCAGGGCAGTCGTTCGTCGGACTCAGTCCAGGTCGCCGATGGCGAACGACGCAGCCGTAGAAGCCGATCAATCGCCAGATGAAAAACAATCTCCGACGCACCCGAATCGGGACTGGTGCGCGTGGTGATGGTGGTGCCCTCACGGATTCGCCGCGTGTCAAGGCTGGACGCCGACTGGAGGGCGCGCGTGGCTTCGTCGCGCGGCACCCCGGCCCGCTCAAGCACTTTTACCAGGGGTTCACCACGATGAACCGTGTCGACCTTCGTGCGCCAGCGCGAGGCAATAGACGCACGAGACCCCGCGTTGAGGATACTCGCCGCGGGGCGTTCGGGGACCGGACGTCCGAGTGAAATCGCCGTGGCCCCGACCACTGCACACATGGCAGCGACGAGGAGTCTGCGCGGCGTCCGCTTCAATCCATCTGTCTCCGTATGAACGTCGGGATTTCCATGTCATCCAACTCGTTTGGGGACGACGCTGAACTCGACGGTGGGGGAACACGAGGCTGCCGAGGCTGAGCCGCTTCCCATGCCGGGCGCGCCGGCGGTGCGGCCGGTCTGGGAACCTGTCGTTCCCGCGAAGGAAACGGGAGCACCGAGGGCGACTTCACTGCCGCGGGTTGGTTTGCATCGGTGTTGGGATTCGGGAAGCCGCCGGACGTACCCGCCCTGCCGGAGTTCGTTCCGGCATAACCGCTTCCCGCAGATGTTGCCGCAGGATATGACGAACCGCGACCCAATCCGCCTTGCAGATCACGATCAAAACCCGTCGCAATGACGGTCAC
>JANMRE010000637.1:0-1097 GCA_031370885.1 Gemmatimonadaceae bacterium | reverse complement strand
TCCGACATCCTCGGCACCGAAGTCATCGAGGACGATGCAGTTGGTGGCAAGCGCCACGTGCGGTTCATTCCGGGGCCGATTTTCGCGAACATCATTCTCGCTGACGAAATCAATCGCACGCCGCCGCGCACGCAGGCGGCTCTGCTTGAAGCGATGCAGGAGTATCAGGTCACCGTGGGTGGTGTGCGCTACGGACTCGATCGTCCGCTGTTCGTGTTGGCCACAGAGAATCCGATTGAACAGGAAGGGACGTACCCGCTCCCGGAAGCGCAGCTGGATCGCTTCATGTTCAACGTCGTCATCAACTATCCGGACGCGAACGACGAGCGTCGCATCCTCGCCGAAACAACCACCGGGATTGAACGCAGCGCATCTCCGGTGGCGACGGGGCCCGAACTCGAAGCCGTGCGACAGCTAGTGCGCGATCTGCCGGCTGCATCCAACGTCGTGGACTACGCGCTGCGATTGATTCGGGCAACGCGCCCCGCTGATCCGAGTGCTCCTGCGCCGGTGAAAGAGTGGGTGCGCTGGGGTGTTGGTCCGCGCGCCGGTCAGGCACTGCTGCTGGGCGCGAAAGCGGCCGCGTTGCTGGACGGTCGCACGGTGCCCGCGCCCGAAGATGTCACGAGCGTCGCGCTGCCCGTGCTGCGCCATCGCGTGTTGGTGAACTTTCAGGCGGAAGCCGATGGTGTGTCACCGGACGACGTGATCGGGAAGCTGCTCGGGGTTGTGAGGCCCTGAGGTGACGGGCGTCAAGCGGCACGGCTAGTGGCTGCGCTCTCGCCGGCTGTCGTCGCCGCAATCGACGACCTCGAACTCGCGGCGCGACTGGTCGTGGAAGGGCTGCGTACGGGGGGGCATCGCAGTCCGTTCCATGGCTACAGCACGGAGTTCCGGCAGCATCGGCCCTATCGTGCGGGGGACGATCTCAAGTATCTCGACTGGAAGCTGTTCGCGCGCAGCGACCGGCTGTACACGCGCCAGTTTCGCGAGACGACCAATCTGTCGGTGATGCTGGTGCTCGACACGAGTGCCTCGATGGCGTTTCCGCCGCAGGGGCTCTCCAAGGCGCGCTATGGCGCGATCGTCGCGGCGGC
>JANMRE010000621.1:0-10957 GCA_031370885.1 Gemmatimonadaceae bacterium | reverse complement strand
TAGTGTGTGCCGAGCAGTGCGCTGTTCAGGAGGGTTGAAGTCCCTTCGGCGCTCAGATGAGGGGCGCCGTATCCGAAAGCGGGGGTAACGCCTCGCTGGCCGGAGAGAGTGGGACGGTATGGAGATCCCTACACGGGCACGAAGGCGAAAGCCGGACACAGCCAAGGGTGACCTGAAGCCGCCGCTCGTCTGCTCTCTGGAGGGCAGGGTGTCCGTCGTGAGGCGGAATCCGAAAGGCATGAGGAGAAGTACCGGGCCGTAATCGATGGGGGCGACCCCGATGATGAACCGGTCGGCCAAAGGTGGGGCAAGGTCGAGTCGGCACTATGGCGATGAAGGCATTCTCATTCACCCACCGCACCACGGTGTTTGCGGACGGCACGGTACGGAAGAACAGCGCGTAACCTCGGGAGAACTGGCTGGGTCTTCGGGTGGCACCGGAGGAAGCAATCCTATAAGCGAGAGCGAAATGGAACGCGATGCGCAGCCAGTAGTCGGACAGCCGAATAGTACCGGAAGCGCGGTCAACGCCGCGTGACTCGTAGGCAGAGCGATCGGAGTGGGTCGGGGAAGGCGGCTGACGAAGGTGGGTGGAGAGGGCCGGGACGACAGTGAGTACGCCGATGAGGAGGACCAGTTCGTGAGCGATCTCGAAAGACCCGTACATCATCGGCCGAGGAGACTGGCGGAGTGGCTCAATCCAACCGGCACGACGAAGGTGCACTCATTAATCGACAAGGTGTACGAGCGGAAGAATCTGGTCAGGGCGTGGGAGTGCGTGAAGGCCAATCGGGGCAGTGGCGGTATCGATGGGCTCAGCCTCGCGACGTTCGAGAAGCAACTCGACGAGCAGTTGGGTCGGTTGCAGTGCGAATTGCGAGAGGACACTTATCGACCGCAGCCAGTGCGGCAGGTGCGTATCCCAAAGGCGGGGAAGCCGGGCGAGTATCGCACGTTGGGTATTCCGACGATCTATGATCGGGTGTGCCAGCAAGCGGTGCTCAATCAGGTGGAACTGATCTTCGAACCGGTATTTGATGACGCCAACTTCGGCTATCGGCGAGGGCGCTCGACCAAAGACGCGTTGCGCGCGGTGTGGAAAGAGATCGAACAAGGGCGAGAATGGATCGTGGACGCAGACCTCAAAGACTTCTTTGGATCGGTGGATCACGACAAGCTGCTGACCTTGGTGGCCCAGCGCATCGCGGATGGTCGCGTGCTTCGCCTGTTACGTGCGATGCTCACGGCAGGAAGCTACGGCGATGGGCGGCTCTTTCCGACCGAACGGGGCACGCCGCAGGGCGGGGTGATTTCTCCACTGCTCAGCAACATTCTCTTGACGCCGTTTGATCGGGAAATGCGCCGCAAGGGCTTTCGACTCGCGCGGTATGCTGACGATTGGGTGATGGCCTGTGCGACGAAAGCGGAGGCGCGGGCGGCGATGGCTGCTGCGCAACGGGTACTGGCAGCGCTTGATGTGCAATTGCATCCGCAGAAGACGCGGATCGTGCACGTGCAGCAAGGATTCGAATTTCTCGGCTACAAGATCAAGCGGGGGAAACAGCTCCGATTGGCGCCTCACCGGATCACGAGTGGTGCGCGATCGGGGGCAGTGTACGCGATCCCGCGTGAGAAATCGGTCCAGCGCTTCAAGGACCAGGTACGTCGGCTCACTCAGCGGAAGGTACCTCTGACGACCGTGCAGCTTATCGAGGAATTGAATCCCGTCGTGCGCGGATGGGGCCACTATTACAAGCGGGCTCACGTCCGACGGCTCTTCAACCAACTGGACCGGTGGATCGTGCGACGCATTTGGTCGCATCGGTTCAAACGCTGGCGATGTGCGGGCTGGTCTCGGCTGCCCACGGCGGCGCTCTACGGCGAGTATGGGCTGGTCAACCTTGTCGGCTTAATTCCTTCAATCGGGCCGCGTCATGCGCCTTTGTGAAAGCTGCATGCGGGAAATCCGCACGTGCAGTTTGAGCGGCGGACGGAGGCCAGCGCGTAGGCGACTACGTGCGCCTCCTCCGACCCGACAGCGCGGAGCTTCGGGGATCGTGGACCGCCTCTGGCGCGAAGGACCAAACAGAACGGAGAGCGAGACGCCTGTGAGGCTCGAGACGACCATGCACCAGCCATCGAACGAACAGTTTGAGCTCTGGCTGAGCGAAAGGGGTGCAGCCCCGATCGCACAGCGGAGTGGTGAAGTTGTCGCGGCGCGTCACGGAATCGAGCGCTCAGGACCCGATGATGTGCAACTGATGGAGCAGATCATCGGACGGGAGAATCTGGTGCGCGCGTTGCACCGCGTGCAGCGGAATCAGGGGAGCCCCGGCGTGGATGGACTGACGGTCGAGGAATTGCCCGCCTCTCTCAAACAACACTGGGTCGCGATCCGGGAGCAGTTGCTCGCGGGGACCTACCAGCCGAGCGTGGTGAAGCGGGTGGAGATTCCGAAACCGGACGGCGGCGTGCGCATGCTCGGCATTCCGACCGTGCTGGATCGGTTCATTCAGCAGGCCGTGTTACAGGTCCTGCAACCGCAGATCGATCCCACTTTCTCGGAGTTCAGTTACGGCTTTCGGCCGCATCGCCGAGCGCACGACGCGGTCTGTCAGGCGCAGCGATACGTGCAGAGCGGCCGGCACTGGGTGGTAGATGTGGACTTGGAGAAATTCTTTGACCGCGTCAACCATGATGTGCTCATGGGGAAGTTGGCCCATCGCATAGCGGACGCACGGGTGCTCAAACTCATTCGGCGCTATCTCACCGTCGGGATCATGGCGGACGGGATGGTGCTGGAGCGACACGAGGGGACGCCGCAGGGTGGTCCGCTCTCGCCGCTGTTGGCGAACGTGTTGCTGGACACGGTGGACAAGGAACTCGAGCGACGCACGAACTCCAAGCGCTGGCACGACTTCCCGCACGCGCCGGCGCCGATGCTCTGCACATCGCGTTGGCCGCCGTGCACGGGATAGACTACCTGATGACGTGGAACCTGCGCCATATTGCCAATGCCGAGCTCCGTCCCCGGCTTGAGCGTGCGTGTCGGATCCACGGGTATCGGCCACCCATCCTCTGCACGCCCGACGAACTCATGGGCGAGCCAACCGAACGAGGTGATCGTGAGCGATAAGGACTTGGCATGGAATGCCCCGAACGCGATTGGAGACGATGCGATCGTCAGCGAGGTGCGTACCGCGCGCGAAGCGATTTTTGCTCGCGCGGGGTATGATCTTCAGGAACTCGGGCGACAGCTGCAAGCGCGACAGACCGCCGCTGGCCGCGAGGGTGTGACGCTGCCCCATAGGTTACCGGACAGCGACAGTCACGCCGCGTAGTCTCCAGCGCAAAGCCAACGAAGACGCGCCGTCGAACAATGGGTTGCAGTTGACAGTCGAGCTATGGTGTGCTCGCTGCGCTCGCCTGATTTGATTCGGCTGCAACTGAACCCAAACGTTAGACGGCGACATGGACTCCGGCTCGGAAGTGACTCGGCTAGTCTATCAATTCAATCAGCCGATTTTCACCGAGTCCGGAGGCGCCCTACGCACTTCCCGTCGGTCGCCACGCGCGTAATCCACTTCTGCAGTTTCGGAGGGTCATTGACCAGCCCATCGAGCCGCGTCGGCGCCTTCGCGTCAGCCGGGAGCACGGCGATGGTGATCGAGTCCTTGTGCACATCCATCCCGAAATAGATAATAGGCCGGACCGCCGGACCCGTCGGAACCGCAGGTGCACGACACGCGGGGGTGCAGTAGACAATGACATGGGTTAGGCTGGTGACTCCGTCTTAACGCGCGAGGAACCAACCCACGCAGAAGTTGGAGGCCAGCCCAGTCATACTTTCTATACCGCAACAAGGAGTCGGCAATGCGACATCGTCACTCGCCAACATTGAGAGCCGTGCTCCTGCTGCTGTTCCCTCCGCTTGCACTGAGCGGCGTGCCATCAGGTGCTACCGCGCAACCACCGAGCGAGGCGACAGCAAAGCCGCTCCCGTTATTTTCAAACGGGCATTTACATATACTCCGTTCGCAAATCAACGGGCGCACGTACAATGTGGGGATCATGTTGCCGGTCGGCTACGACGCCTTGACGCAACGCGCCGACGCGATGCGCTACCCCACGCTCTATGTCCTCGACGGCACAGTGATGCTATTTGCGAGCTTCACGAGAGGTTTCCTGTCCTCACGCCCCGTGTCTTCCAATGTGATCGTGGTTGGGATCTCATCCGCGACCGAACATCCGAATCGACGGCTTTCTGACTACTCGCCGCCAATTCAGGATACCGCCTGGTCGAACTCGCGCTCGGCAGATGGGTCGCCAACCTATGGCGGAGCCGACGCATTCCTGCGCGTGCTGAAGGAAGAAATCATTCCACTGGTGGAGCGCACCTATCGGACAACACGCGACCGTGGCATTCACGGTCACTCGATGGGAGGTCTTTTTGCCGCCTACGCAATGTTGGAAGCGCCTGATCTATTCACCCGGTACGCGATTACGAGTCCAAGCCTTTGGTGGAACGACAGGATGATTATCACGCGTGAACCGGAGTTCGGCAAGCAGCACCCGGCCTTTCCCAAGCACGTATTCCTGTCGGTTGGCTCGGTGGAGAATCCGATGATGTCAGCAGTGATGTACCAGTTCGCTGCGCGACTGTGCGCCTCGTTCAACAGCGGGTTCTACAAAGGCCTGATTTTGACTGTCGAGTCGATTCCAGGCGAGGAGCATCAGAGCCCAGTCCATCACTGGCGCGCTATGCGGGCCCTCTATCCGGCAGACACTACCAAGTCGAAACCACTCGCGGAATCGCAGTTGTGCGCAAGCAGCTGGTAAGCTTGCCGTCCTTGACGGCTTCCTTCATAACTAGATGTTTGATTCCTAAGTAAGATTACTATCGGTGAGCACGATGTCCTCCAAGCCGTACTTCCATGTGAAAACGACAGGGTCCTCATTGAGCGCGTCGAGATGTTGCGTGATGCGCGCCGTCAGCTCCGCCGGTGAGTCCGCCCGAATCCCGCGGAGCAGCGTGCGCGCCAGCTTCGAGAAGAAGATCTCGACGAGGTTGAGCCAGGACCCGTGTTTCGGCGTGAAGATAAACTCGAACCGATTCGGCACCGTGCCCAGATAGGCACGCGTTTCCTTGGAGGTGTGGGCCGAATGATTGTCCAGCACCAAGCGAATCTTCCAATCCGGCGGATAGGCGGCATCGGCGTCGTGCAGCCACGTGACGAATTCGCGGCTGCGATGCCGGGGCTCAATGCGTGCCAAGACTTTGCCGGTGAAGAGATCAATGCCACACAAGAGCGACAGCGTCCCATGCCGGATGTATTCCGCGTCGCGCTGGAACGTCGCGTGTTTGCCGGGGACCGGCGGGAGGTCGGGGGACGTGGTCTGGAGTACCTGAATGCCGGGCTTCTCGTCATAGGAGAGGACGGCGACGAACACCGGCGTGGGGGGCACGTCCCCCGGCGACACGGCGGCGGCCGCCGCCCGGAGCACCTCAACCTGCTTGTACACGCACAGGACGTTGGCCATCTTCGTGGCGAAGTCCGGATCGCGCCGTTCCAAGTAGTACGTAATCTTGTGCGGCTTGAGCGCCTGCGCGGCGAGGAGTTTGGACACCGTCCCCCGGCCGAGTTTCAGCAACGACGGGTGCCCGGCGGCGGTGCAGTGGTGGCGCACGTGCTGGGCGAGCAACCGCGTGGTCCACAACTCTTCCGCGGAGCCGAGATCTTTCGGCTTCTGGCAGGCCAACGCGGTCACCCACGCGCGCGCATCATCCGGGATCGTCCGCGGCCGCCCGGCGCGGGGCAAGTCCACCAGCGCCGCGCGCGCCCCGACCTGCAAGGCGCGGTTGAGCAGATCGTTGACTTTGACCCGATTGGTGCCGAAGCGCTGCGCGATCCGCGTCACCCCGTCGCCAGCCGCGGACGCCAACAACATGCCGGCGCGCATCACCTGCACGGCCGGCGCCGTGCGCGACGTGCTGAGGGTCTGCAAGGCGGTGCGGGTCTCCGCATCCAACACCAACGACGGCTTTCGACTCGTGAACGGCACGGCGCACCTCCTCGACCACCGGGACGACCAGCGGGATCGAGCAGGAACGTAACCGTACTACATCAATAATGTAAGTCTATTTTGGAATCGAACATCTAGATTCACGGGTGGCCAGCCAGTTCGCCGTCGGTTTCACCAACATCTGGAAGCAGGAAGGCGATACTTGGCGGTTGTACTGGCGCCACGCGAATGTCATCGCGCCCCGCTAAGAATGTTTGGCGACGGGCAGTCTAACAGTCCTAACGAGTTTGCTGTCAAGGGCACGCACGTCGGCGGCGGTACGTGACTGCTGTTTCACGTATCGGCGTTGTTGTTGTTTGCTTCCTGCAATGGCACGTCGGTGTGCATCGATTCGACCATCCACGCGCGCGTGGCGGTCACACAGTCCTGCGAGCCTCGGGGCTCAGATGTTCACGGTCGACATGCCGCCTGGCTCCCCAATTAAAGGGAGGAGCCTCGAGGGCATCAGTTAGGCGGGCGGGTTTGCCAGGCGGGGCCACGTGCAGCGCTTCGTGGTGGTTAGCGGGTGTCCACGGAATTGTTTGTTGAAGGGTTCCTTTTTGCTCAAGATCGCGTAAACGATCGTCGCGAGTTCCTTCGCGATGAGCGCGCGCGCGATGGGTTTGCCCTTGCGTCGTTGCCAGCGCAGGAATTCGTGCTTGACCTCGGGGAAGTATTGCACGGCGCGAATCGCCGCATGGTGAAACGCGATCTTGAGGTACCGATTCCCATCACGGGAGCGTTTGTGGCGCGCCTTGCCGCCCGAGTCGTGTGAGCCCGGTACGAGGCGACAGTACGAATGGAAGTGCCGCACCGTGGGAAACCGCGCGATGTCATCGATCTCGAGCAGCAACGTGTACGCCACCATCTTGCCAATCCCCGGGACCCACACGAGCCGCTGGGCCTCCGGTGTCGCGAGCACACGGTCGCGCAGTTCGTGCTCCAAGCGCTGCACTTGCGTCTTGAGCAGCGCCCGTTGCGTCAGATGGAGGTCGGCCTGCAGGCGTGGCAACGCGGAGAGCTCCGCCGGCGTCGCGACGTTATACTGCTCCAGCAAGGCGCCCACGCTCCGTTGACACTGCAGGATGCGGTGGACGAGGAGCAGACGCGCGCGCAACACCGCGCGGATCTCTCGATGCTCCCCACTGATCATATGCGCCTCCGGGATGAGCTGCACGCGCAACAACTGCGCCATGGTCGCCGCATCAACGGCATCGGTCTTCACCTTGGCGTAGCTGATCGCCTTGAGATACTTCGCGTGCGCCAGACGCAGGTCAATGCCTTGCGGGACGAGTAAGTCGCGTACCCAGTACCACATGCCTGTGCACTCACAGACCGCCTGGTGCGGACCGGCGAGGGTCGCGAAGTACGCAGTGACGGCGGCGCGATCGGTGGGCAGGTCGGCTTTCCGGACCACGGCGCCGGCCGCATCGATCGTGTGAATGGCCATGGTCCGCTTGTGCAGATCGATTCCGGAGTACAGCATCGAGGACGCTCCCAGAGTGAGGGTATACGACGAGTATCTCGCCGCGGGGCCTCGTTGGGAATATCAATGGGTTGCAGTTGACAGCCGAGCTATGGTGTGCTCGCTGCGTTCGCACTATTTCATTCGTCTGCAACTGAACCCTACGTTGAACTAAACCGCTGCGCGGTAGTGTTGTTCAGGACGGTTCTCCTCGGGAGGGCCGACCTTTTGTGTGGTCGCCGACGTCGGTAACGTCGCGGAAGCAGGTCACGCTTCTCACACCGACGGAGGTTCAGATGCAGACGCTGACGGATCGGATGGTCGAGGACATGCGGCTGCGCGGGTTCGCGCCGAAGACGCAGCAGTCGTATCGCGGCGCGGTGATGGGATTGGCGACGCATTTTGCGCGATCGCCCGACACGCTTGACACGCTGACGGAAGCCGAGTTACGCGTGTTCTTCGTGCACTTGGTGTCCGAACGCCACGTGTCGCGCAGCACGCCGGTGGTGTATCGCACGGGCATTCGCTTTCTCTATGAAGTGACGCTGCACCGCACGTGGCACCTGTTCGATTTGGTGCGGCCGGCCAAACGCCACACCCTGCCGAATGTGCTCGCGGTCGCGGAGGTGCATCAGCTGTTGGCGGCCGTGCGCGACCCGCAGGCGCGGATGACGTTGACGCTGATCTACTCGTGTGGCTTGCGGTTGTCCGAGGGGATCGGACTCCTGACGAGCGACATCGACCGGGCGCGCATGGTCATCCATGTGCGCGCCGGGAAAGGCGGCCGGGATCGGTATGTGCCGCTCCCCATGCGCACCCTCGAGCTGCTGGGCGCGTTATGGCGCGCGACCCCGCCGACGCGTAGCGCCGCCGCCGCGCGCGGAGGGTGGCTCTTTCCGAATCGGGAGGCGACCGGGCCGCTGCACGCGACGAGCTTGCAGAAGACGTTCGCCGCCGTGGTGCGCGCGAGCGGGCTGAACAAACACGCGTCCATTCATACGTTGCGGCATTCGTACGCGACGCACCTGTTGGAGTGTGGCGTGCATCTGCGCACGATCCAGGAGTTGCCCGGACATCAGAGCCCCGCGACCACCGCCGTGTACACGCACATCACGCCGATGGTCACGAGCGCGCTGCATGCCACGGTGAATACGCTGATGGCCACCCTGTAGCAGCGCCGCGCGTCACCGGGCGCGGGCATGACCGTGGCCACGGTCGTGCGGCAGTTTGGGCCGGCGTATGCGGCGCGCTTCGGCGCCACGATGCCGGCGGGCCATCGGCGCGCGCTCGACGATCTCGCGGCCTGTCGCACCGCCGCGATGGGCGGGCACGTCACGCAGTGTGACACGTGCGGCGTCGAGCACTTCGTGTATCACTCGTGCCGCAACCGCAGTTGTCCCTCGTGCCACGGCGCGAGCACGCGGGCCTGGCTCACCGCGCGCGAGACCGAACTGTTACCCGTCCCGTACTTCCATGTGGTGTTCACGCTGCCCGCCGAGGTGCGGGCGATTGTGCGGGCGCACCAGCGGGTGCTGTTAGGGGCGTTGATGCAGACGGCGGCGGAGGCCTTGCAGGCGCTCGCCGCCGATCCGCACTATCTGGGCGGCACCGTCGGGATGCTCGCGGTGTTGCATACGTGGACGCGCACGCTCGGGTACCATCCCCATGTGCCTTGCCTGGTCCCGGGCGGCGCGCTGGCGCCTGATGGCGTGACGTGGCGTCGGGCGCGCCGCAATTACTTGGTGCCGGTGCGCGCGCTGTCGGTGGGGTTTCGCGCGCGCTTTCTGGCGCGCTGGAAACGCGCGCTCCCCGCCATCGCGGTGCCGCCCGCCGTGTGGACGACACCGTGGGTGGTGTATGCCAAGCCCACGGTGCAGGGCGAGGGCCTCGTGCTGCGCTATCTCGCGCGCTACGTGCATCGCGTCGCAATCACGGATGCACGCATCCTGCGCGTGGACGCGACGACGGTGACATTCCGATATCAGGATGCGCAAGCGCGCGCGTGGCGCACGATGACGCTCTCCGGCGAGGAGTTTCTCCGGCGGTTCCTGCAGCACGTGCTGCCGCGCGGCTTTCACAAAGTGCGGTACTACGGCTTCTGGCGCCCGCGCGCCGCGGCGACGCGGGCGCAACTGCAACAGCAGCTGGCCCCCGTGCCGCGTGTCGCCGTCGCGCCGCCGGAACCGCCCCTGCTGCAAGTGCCGCCCGCGCCGCTGTGCGCCCAGTGTGGGCGCGGGCACGTCTACCGCACACGGCGACTGGTCCGCACACGCGACGTCATCGGGTTGGCGCAACCGCCATGATCCACGACGACCTGTGCCGACCCACGGCTCCCTCCCGCGCACCGCCGCCCCTGATGCGCCGACGCGTCGTGCGCGCACGTCGTTTCGTGCGCCTCACGTCGGTCGCTCGGGCGCGGCACGACCCGCCGAATCGGCCGAAACACACGTCGACCCCGCGCGCCAAACGCCGGCTTGCTCCGCCACGCCCCATGGCGGCGAACTCGCGCGCGCTACAAACTCCATAGCCGGACCGCCGCGGTTCAGTTCAACGGAGGTTTGGCGTCGGCTTCGCGACGCAAAACCTCTAATACGTTAGACACCCAACCGGCTTTCGATGTAGGTTTGAGGTACCCACAAGGAGTTTTCATGCCGACGAGCCAGATACCTATCCATAGCGATCCTGAAATCATGGGCGGTACCGCCGTGTTCGTGGGCACACGTGTGCCCGTGCAGACGCTCCTCGATTACCTCGAGGCCGGTGATCCGCTCGACGAATTTCTGGAGAACTTCCCCAGCGTGTCGCGCGACCAAGTGATTGCGGTGCTGGAACTCGCGAAGGAGATGCTGCTCGCGCGCGCCGCGGCGGCGTGACGTCCGGCATACCCGGCCGTGTCCTCTTCGACGAGTGCGTGCCTCGCAAGCTGCTGCCCGAGCTCCCAAACCTCGCTGCCTCGCACGCGATCACGGAAGGATGGGCCGGACACCGGAACGGGGTTTTGATGCGCGCCATGCTGGCTACCGGCTTTCGCACGCTGGTCACCGTCGATCGGAATCTGATCTTTCAGCAGAACGTGGCCGCGAGCGGCCTCGCCGTGATCGTGCTGCACGCCAAGTCCAACCGTGTGCCGGATCTCATTCCCCTGATCCCCGCGCTACTCGCCGTGCTGCAGACAGTGCGCGTCGGTACGGTCACGCACGTCGGTGTCTAACTATGCTTGCTGCAGACGAGCGGATGAAAAAAGCTCGCTGCGCTCGCAATGATATGACCGCTCGCAGCAGAAGCTGGCGTTGAGGCTGTAGGATAAGTCGACGCAACGCTCACCAACGAAAATTCGGCCATACCTCAATCATTCGTGAGGCGACGATCGTCGATCTGCGGGCATTTGTGGCGATTGTTTTTGTCGCCGAAATCGCGTAAAACTCCTCG
>JANMRE010000590.1:0-2156 GCA_031370885.1 Gemmatimonadaceae bacterium | reverse complement strand
ACGGAAATAATGGAGGCGTACGTGGACGGTCGGCCAATACCCAGTCGTTCGAGTTCCTTCACCAACGAGGCTTCGGAGAAACGCGGCGGCGGCTCGGTAAAGTGCTGCGTGGGCGTGATGGCCTTCACGGGTACCGTTTCGCGTACTTCCAGAAGTGGCAAGGCCTGCTCGTCTTCCAACGCTTTGCCGTCACCTTCCTCACGCGCTTCACGATAGAGCTTGAGGAAGCCGTCAAACTTGATCACGGAGCCAGTGGCGCGGAACAGATACTGGTGACCGCCAGCCGCCATGTCGAAATCAACCGTGGTTGTGTCGAACACCGCAGGCGACATCTGCGAGGCCATGAACCGCTTCCAGATCAACTCATACAGCTTGAACTGGTCGGCGGTGAGCTTCTTCGCCAACCGCTCATCGGGACGTCGCGTAGGATCGGTGGGTCGCACACCTTCGTGCGCGTCTTGCGCATTGGTCTTGCCGCTGGGATACAGCTGCGCAGTGGGGGCCAGATACGCTTCGCCATGCTCCGCACGCAGCCAGTCGCGGGCGGCACCGGCAGCCGTTTCGGATACGCGCGACGAGTCGGTACGCATATACGTGATGAGACCCGTTGCTCCCTCGGCATCGCCCACATCAATGCCTTCGTACAGGTCTTGCGCGAGTCGCATAGTGCGCTTGGATCCGTAGCCCAGCTTCTTCGCGGCTTCCTGCTGCAACGTGGAGGTGGTGAAGGGAGCCGCGGGATTCTTGCGACGCTCGCGGCGCTTCACCTCGGTGACGACGAACGACTTGCGCTCGTTCAAGTCGGCGAGAACGCGCTCGGCATGGGCGCCCGAGGGGAGTTCGGGCTTCTTGCCATCGACCTGATGCAACTTGGCAATGAAGGCCTGCGCGCCTTTGTGCAGGTCGGCGGCAATGGTCCAGTACTCCACTGGCGTAAAGGCGCGAATCTCGCGCTCGCGCTCAACGATGATGCGCAAGGCGACGGTCTGCACCCGACCAGCGGAGAGTCCCTTCTTGACGGTCTTCCAGAGCACCGGACTGGCCTTGTAGCCGACAAGCCGATCGAGCACGCGTCGCGCCTGTTGCGCTTCGACTTTCTTGGTGTCGATTTCCATGGGATTGGCCATGGATTGCTTCACCTTGTCCTTCGTGATTTCGTGGAACATCACGCGGCGAATCGGGGCCGTGACGGCGTGCCGTTTGGGCTGCGTGAAGTACTGCTCCACGTGCCATCCAATGGCTTCCCCCTCGCGATCAGGGTCGGTGGCGATGAAAATCTCGCTGGCGCCTTTCGCGATCCGTTTCAGATCATTGAGGATGTCTTCCTTCCCCTCAATGGTGACGTAGTCGGGCGTGAAGCCATTGTCGATGTCGATGCCAAGCTTTTTGGCGGGGAGATCACGCACATGACCAACCGTGGCGCGGACGGTGTAACCGCGACCCAGGTACTTGCCGATGGTTTTGGCTTTGGCAGGTGACTCGACGATCACAAGCGACGTGCCGGTGGCCGACGACGATTCCTCCTCGTCCATGTCGGCAATGCGCAACGGCGATCGAGAACGGGCACGCGTACTGGTCGCCTTCCGCGCTGATGTCCTGGCGAGCGTTTTCCCGACCGTTTTGGCCACTTTTTTGACGGCCTTTTTTGCGACCTTCTTGGCGACTTTCTTTGCTGCCGTCGTCACGACCGGCTCTGACACGCTTCGCGCTGCGGCAACCGGCTTGGTCGACGCACGCTTGCTCGAACTGCGTGAAACCTTCTTGGTTGTCATTAGCTCTCAGTGTACCTGCGTGCGTTCGCTGTCGGCGGAGGCATCGTCAAACCCACCCTCTTCGGCGAGGGCACGGATCTCGGCGATTCCGATTCGCCCATCCACATGAGTAAGCGCCCGCTCGACCAGCTGTTCGAAATCGTGAAGGCTCACCGCGCCGGATCCACCCAGCATGACCAGATATCCCCAAGCCTCCGCAGTGAACCGGCCGCGTTCGTGCGGACCCTGCACCCGCAGGGGCGCCTCACGCGCCAAAACCGGGCCGTCCCGCAGTGGCTCGGATGCAGTATCGCTATAAAGAAGGGAAAGAATCTCACCAATTTGCCGCCGGTTGTACCCTTGTGACGACAGGTACGCTTCTACCTCTATCACATCGCTGTCGGC
>JANMRE010000582.1:0-4295 GCA_031370885.1 Gemmatimonadaceae bacterium | reverse complement strand
ACGCTCACCAACGAAAATTCGGCCATACCTCAATCATTCGTGAGGCGACGATCGTCGATCTGCGGGCATTTGTGGCGATTGTTTTTGTCGCCGAAATCGCGTAAAACTCCTCGGCGACTTTTCCTACAGCCTCGTTATGCGGATGTAGCGTTCGCACGCTCGGTTACGTGACTGGTATCGAGCGCCGACTTTTTAGAGTAGGCTCGAGGCGTGTGGTCACTCCGAGGGTGGGTCTTCTTCGAAATCCGACAACCAAGAAAGTGCGGAGGCGATGGTGTTCGAAAACCTTACCAAATGGCTGCGCCCCTCGAAAAAAGACGAGTCTCCGACGCAGAGCGAGCTTGCTGCGTTTGAGATGGGCCAGCGAGCCGGGAGTGCGGCAGCAGAAGAGATCAACGGTTTCTTCGATGGCCGCTTCGCCATCTTCGAGAAGGTTACCTGAGTGTACTTGGCGAGCGAATCAAGACAATCTTTGACAACCCCAACGAAGACCCGGCAAGCGCGCTGCGCGCCGAGTACAAGATCTTTGCTGAGAATGTCGATGAGGCGAGAGCGGGACTCGCGGCTGAACTGAAAGGGCGGATGAGGGAGGTGGCGAACGCGGTCGGCCTTCTCGAATCTACATTCGCGCTGATCGACGAACGCGTAGCGCACGAGCTGGCGCAACTGAAGCTAGCGGGTTTCGAGCTAGTGGTTGAGGAGGGTGGCTCCCTACTTGAGGCTCGAGATGGCACTGACGGTCCATCATCATGACTGAGGCCGCGCTTGAATGCCGCTCGCAGATTGGTCGGTGCCACGGATGACCTTGGTTCTGACAACGATCGTGGGCGATACTATTCTCATCGCCACGGACTCGGCCGTAGGACACCCGAGCGGATTTACGTCTTCGCCCGAGACTCGCAAGTGCCGAATCGTCACGCATCGCGGCGCCGATGCGCTCTTGATGGCCTTGTTCGGCGATTTTCGTGCCGGATCACCGCCTGATCAATGGCTTGATGCCTTCGAATCTGTTCACGCTGATGCGCAATCGTTTGCTCAGCAGACTGCGGACATCTGCAGAACGTTGGACCAGATTTGCCTTTGGCCACCTCCGGGTCGTCGCGCGGGATGCCTCGTCCTAGGATTCGACGGATCGCAGCCGACGTGCGCAGTACTTCGCTGCGAGCAAAATGGCGGCCCTTGGTTCCTAGCCACCTTGACGGGCCCATCGATCGTCGCGGGCTACACTCTGCACACGCACATTCCCTCGGCGGTTGACAACGACTCCGCGCAGACCGATGTCGGCTGGATAGAACACTCGGGCTCTTTTCAAAACCGCGAAGAGTTCTTGAACTGGGCCACGCACAGAGTTGCTGATGCGGCAGACTGCCTGCAGCAGCGTGGCCAACTTGGCTGCATTCAGTTGCCGATTCAGAGCCAGAGTCTTCAACTCCCCATACCTCGACCTCGGAGCACTGCATAACCGGCGTTGCTGTTGGCAGCGCGCTTCGGAATGCGCGCTGCGCGCGCAATTTTATGAGAGCGCTGCAGCAGACCGTCGGCGTTATGCACATCGAACGGACTAAGGTGACGACGGCGGGTGGACTGGCGAGCCGTATATGACCACCATATACTAGTAGCGTGACCGATTCTGCTGCTCTGACTGCCCAGCTTGTCGGCTTCGACACGGACCATGGCAACGCCGAGAAGAGCTGGGCGCGCCACGGCGTGTCGCGGGCGGAGGCGGAGGAGGTCTTCTTCAATCGGCCGGTGCTGCTGGCCGAGGATGCGAAGCACTCAGCGCGCGAGCGGCGCTACAACCTGCTCGGGCTCTCGAACGGGGGGCGCCTGCTCTCCGTCATCTTCACCGTTCGACAGAATCTCGTTCGTGTCATCTCGGCCCGGCCCATGAGTCGGAAGGAGCGTTCGCACTATGCCAAAGTCCCGTTCGACGCGCCCTAGCGCAAAGCCGAAGGCGCGCGCGCAGGCCCCTCTAAAGGCCATTCCACACTTCCGCTCCGAAGACGAGGAGCGGGAGTTTTGGGCGACCGCCGATTCGACGGAGTACTTCGATTGGTCCAGCGCACGACGCGTTGCCTTTCCCAATCTGAAGCCATCCACCGAAACGATCTCGCTACGATTGCCGCAGGGCCTGCTCGACGACTTGAAGGTGCTCGCGAATCAGCGCGATGTCCCCTACCAGTCGCTCTTGAAGGTCTACCTGGCCGAGCGCGTCGCGGTCGAACGCGATGCGGCCGCACGGCCGTCTCGTCGCGCGAGTGCATAACGGGCGTTGCTGCTGACAGCGCATTTCGGAATGCGCGCTTCGCGCGCAGTTTGTTTTAGGCGCGGCAGCAGAACGCAGTCTCGTTGGGCCGCAGCTGCAAAGTGCGGAGTGGCGGCCAAGGCAGGCTTGACGTAATCACGCCGCGCGTTACTATTCGAGATGATTGTGTCCTTCCGGGATGCCGATACCGAGGCGTTGGCGGGTGGACGTCGCGTCAGTCGGTTCGTGAATATCGAGGCCGTCGCGCGTCGCAAGCTGCGGCAGCTTGAGAT
This sequence comes from Gemmatimonadaceae bacterium, assembly GCA_031370885.1. Classification (GTDB taxonomy): domain Bacteria; phylum Gemmatimonadota; class Gemmatimonadetes; order Gemmatimonadales; family Gemmatimonadaceae; genus Gemmatimonas. Next base: position 1,757 of record JANMRE010000582.1, on the reverse strand, counting down.
CGCGGGACGACTGGAGGATCTGCGCCTGCCACCCGGGAACCGACTCGAAGCACTCAAGCGTGAGCGGCTCGGGCAACACAGCATTCGCGTGAACGATCAGTTCCGGGTGTGCTTTCGCTGGACCGAGGCGGGCCCGGCCGATGTCGAAATCGTGGACTACCATTAGGAGAGCGAATCGATGGCTACCCTCAAGCCGGTGACGCCCGGAGAGTTGCTGTTGGAAGAGTTCCTCGGGCCGCTGGCACTCTCGCAGTATCGCCTTGCAAAAGAGATCGACGTGCCCGCCCAACGGATCGGCGAGATTGTGGCCGGGAAGCGCGCGATCACGGCGGATACGGATTTGCGCTTGTGCCGGTTCTTTGGTTTGTCGAACGGGTACTGGCTGCGGGCGCAAGTGGCGCACGACACCGAGGTTGCGGCAAAGAAGCTGGGGCCCGTGCTGCGTCGGATCAAACCCTGGGTGGGCACGGCAGCGTAAGCGCGCGCTCGGCCCAACAACGCATTGCAACTGACAAGCGGTTTCGGAATGCTGCGCTCGCGTTGATTTGATGGCTTGCAGTTGAACGCTAGGCGTTAGATCGACTCAACGGGCACTGCCATGGAAGCTCTAGCCAAGGTGACGCGACAGCTCGACGACTTTTTCGCGCTCGCAGAGTCCGCATTGGACCCGGCGTTCAGCCGCTTTCTTCCATCGACGTACGAGACGGAGGGGCGTGAGTGGCGAACGTGGGTTGAGCCGCAGTTTGCATCACGGTTCAATGGTCTGATGCTGCGTGGCGGAGAGACCGTGACCACCGTCTTCTTGGCGGCCTTTCCGAGCGATGACGTTCTCAGGCGATTTGTTGCTGAGGCCGCACCGGGCGACCTCCTGTGTGTTCATCACCCCATCGACCTAGAGTCGGGAGACCCTCGCGGGGCGTGGGGTCGGTTCTTTCGACCCATTCCCATCGACCTCCTTCAGACGTTGCAAGCCCAGTCGCTCTCCATCTATTCCTGCCACGCACCGTTGGACTACCACGCGACAGTCAGCACCTCCCGGTCGATTGCCGATGCACTGGAAGGACGCATCATCGGCGAGTTCTTTCCCTATGGGGCTGGCCACGCCGGCGTGATCGCCGAGATCTCGCCGATCTCACTGCCGACGCTGAGCGAAACCCTGCAGCGCGTGTTCGACGTCCCGTACCTTGACGTTGCCGGCGCCGCCCCACCGGTCATCCGGCGGATCGCGATCGTCGCAGGCGCCGGTGATCGCACGCAGGAGATGTCAAATGCCGAAGCGGCGGGAGCACAAGTCTACATCACGGGTGAGATTCACTCCCGCATCGAGACTGAATACGGACGCGCGAAGTTCGCCGAGGTGGAGCGCTTCGCCGCTACGACTGGGATGGCGCTCGTCGGGGTATCACACGCCGCGTCGGAGTTCCTAGTCATGAGGCATGAGATGCGCGACTGGTTCACTGCGAGGGGTGCTGTGAAGACCGAATTGCTACCCGAGTCGCACTGGTGGCGGTGATCAACCGAGTCGTGCTCTGAACAGCCGGGGACATGATTGACACTTTGGTCCGGCAACATCGTTTACACAGGAATTAACTCTGGATGATGTAGTCGCGTTCGTCGAACGTCGCAAGTAAGACGCGGTGGAAATAGATCGACCAGCATCCGTCGTCCGTTTCTTCAAGTCCAATCCGTTGGTTCGTCAACGCGTTCGCGAGGTATACGAGGCGCTTGCCGAAGCGAAAGGTCCCTGCCGTCGTCAC